>DAISXI010000014.1:0-28104 GCA_036825935.1 Hydrogenophaga sp. | reverse complement strand
AATACACGTTGCGCGCCACCTGCATCGTGATGGTGGACGCGCCTTGGCTTCGGGCCTGTCCCAAGTTGGCCAAGCCTGCGCGCACCATGCCGCGGTAGTCCACGCCGTTGTGCTCAAAAAAGCGGGCGTCTTCGATGGCCAACACCGCGTTGATCATCACCGGCGGTATCTCGCTGATGGGCACCAAATTGCGCCGCTCTTCACCAAATTCGCCCAACAAATCACCTTCGGCGCTGAAGACTCGCAAGGGCAGCTTGGGTTTGTAGTCGAGCAGGTTGTCAACGTCGGGGAGGTTGGGGTAAGCCACAGCCAAGGCGATGCCGATGATCGCAAACAAGACCCCCACAGCGCCCACCCCCAAGAGCACCAAGGACATCAGCAAGCGTCCCAAGGTTCCCAATGGCGTGGGGCCGTGGCTGCTGCCGGAGGGCTTTTGGGAAGGGCGGTGAGGGTGGCTTGATGACATGCGGGCAATCGTGACTAATCGTTCATTATAAAAAGCCGCCTCATGCGCAACTTGGATACACCAACGAGAAGGATTCCACTGCTTGGGTGGCGATTGTTTTCTCACACCACAACCATCGGCAGACAAACGTCGAGGCGGGGATTTCAATACGGGGCATGGGCGCTGTCCCTTCGGCGTCAAGGGGCACATCATGCAAGCCTGGTTGTCGTCGGTGGTGGGGCGTTGGCGTCGCTGGTCTCAGCGGCATTGGTCTTTGGCTGTGGACGACACCGGGCCGGTGGTGCGCTGGGTGTGCTTGCGGCAAGCGCCGGGTGAACCCAGCCAATGCGTGGGCGCTGGCCAATGGTCCAGCGACACCTCGACAGGCATTGGGCGTGATGCTTTTCAGGGGGCACCGCTCGCCTTGGCCTTGCCCACCGGTGTGGTTTTGCAACGTCACGTGGCCATGCCGCCTGCTTGTGATGAGGACGATCAACCCACGTGGGCCCAATCGGTCATGGCTCAGACCATGGGGCTTCCCATGACGGAGGTGGCCGTGGACTGGGGACTTGAGACCGATGCGGCGGCGGGCACGTCGTGGTGGGTGGCCGGCGTGCGGGCGTCGGTGGTGCGGGGTCGTGAGCAATGGGCGCAAGCCCACGGGAGCACCTTGCGCCTGCTGGATACCCAGTGCTTGGCCTTGGAGCGCGTGTTGTGCGCCAGTGTGCAAGGGCAGACCGACCCGGTCTGGTTGTGGTGGGCCGGGCGTGACGAAGGGGTTTTGTGCACGGGGTGGTGGCATTTGGGACATTGGCACGACCGTCAAGACGTGCCCATGGATGTTCAGCACTTGGATCAGATGCCTTCGGCGCTGGTGGGTTTGGTGCGGGCCGCGCAAACCCAAAAGCCCGCTTTGTCGCGGATGCAATGGTGGTGGGCGGGTGAAGCCTTGGCGCCGTGGGCCGCGTGTTGGGCCGCTGACCCACCCCAGTCTTGTCGCGCTTGGTCATGCCAAGCGGCGCCCTTGCCGTTCGCGACTCGGATCGAAGCCGAGGTTCAAGCGCCCGCACAAGCCTGGGCTTTGGCCCTGGGCTTGGCCATGCACCCGGGGTGGCGGTGATGGACATCAATTTGACCGATCACCGCCAAACGCGCCTCAAGCACCAATGGGCCATCACCCGGTGGCGTTGTGCCAGCGCCGGGGTCTTGGGTGTGCTGTTGTCTTGGTTGCCCTGGTCTTGGGAGCAAGCACAGTGGCAAGCGTGGGCGTCGGCTTGGCAGGCCGCACAGACCGAGGCCCAAGTCCTCCAATCTCGAGAAGCGCAATGGGTCAGCCAAACTCAAACGTGGTCTGGCTGGGAAGCCCAACGCCAAGCCTGGCTCAGGGTGGGGCACGACAGCCAAACCGCGCTGCGCATGTGGCATTGGTTGGGCACCGCATCGGTCCATGGTGTTCGTTGGACCCAGTGGCAACAAGAGGGCCAGCGATGGACGGTCTCAGGCGAGGCGCATGACCTCAATGAGGTGCGCGAGTGGTTGGTCAGCGGTGACCACCGTCCCACACCGGTGGATCGAGAGGTGGCGGTGTCGCAGTCCCAGCAATGGGCCGATGGCCGCATTGGCTTTGTCTTGACTTGGGAGGAGCTGCCATGACATGGGGGTTTTGGGGGTCACCGTCGCATTGGCGCGGCCGTGTTCGGCGTGTGTGGCTTGAGGACGCCGCGGCGGTCCGTTGGGGCTTGCCCGCGGGAGTGTCTGTTCTGGGTTTTGGTCTGGGTCTGGCGGCCTTGGGGTTGGGTGACTCCTTGAAGGCCAAACAAGGCCAATTGTTGGCATTGCAAGCCCGCAACGCGGCGCAACAAGCCCAGTGGGCTCGAGAGGCCCCGGTGCGCGAACAGGCTCAAGCGGTGCGGGCGGCGGTGTCGGCTTGGCAATTGGGCTTGCGATGGTCGCAGCCATCGCCTTGGTTGCAATGGCCAGCGCACGCAAAAGGCTTGGGCGTGACGCTGCAGCGCATTCAACCGGTTTCGGTGCAAACCACGGCGCACCATGTGCAGCACCGGGTGGCGCTGGAAGGGCAAGGCAGCTTGCCCGATGTCGACGCGTTCTGGCGCGAGCTTGGGCGTCAGGGTTGGTGGGTCACACCCTTGAACATGCGCATGGAGGGCTCGCGAGAGGGCCCAGTGACATGGCAGGCGCAGTGGGCGGTGCACCAAGCTTTGCCAGAGGACGCCCCCCTGCCGGCGACCACAGGGCCTGTGGTTATTGAGAGGCAGCCTTGGGTCAAGGGCTGGTTGAGCGACGGTGGCCCGTCCATCGTGGCGGCCCATGCGGCCGTGTCTGTGGCACCCGCCGTGAAGTTGGAGGGGGGATGGTCCTTGGCGGGCCAGGACTCAGCAGAGCCCAGCGACGCGATGGCACTCTCGCCTTGGCCCAAAACCGATTGGACACACATGCGCTTGGTGGGTCGTTGGATGCGTGGGCAACAGGTCGTTGCGTTGGTGGCGGTGGAGGGTGTGGTGCACGCGGTGGTGCCCGGCATGCGACTGGGTCCTCAGCAGCACGAGGTGGTGCAAGTGACCTTGGACGGTGTGTGGGTGTCGACGTCAGGGCCGGACGGTCGCCCTCGGCGTGTCCTGCATTGGCCCCAGGAGCGCCGCGGAGGGGACTCATGATCAGATTGCGCCCATGGGTGTTGAGCGCCTGCTGTTGGTGCGCTGCGTGCGCGACATGGGCGGTTGAGGCCTCGCACAAAGAGGCGGTGAGTTTGCAGGTGCAAAATGCCGATGTTCGGGGCGTGTTGCAAGGTTTGGCCGAGTTGCACCCGTTCAATGTGCTCATGTCCGATGCCGTCAAAGGTCGCGTGAGCTTGCGTCTGGAGGCCGTGCCTTGGCGTCAAGCGGTGGAATGGGTGGCCCAAAGCCAAGGCTTGGCGTGGCGTTGGCAGGGCAACACGGTCTGGATCGGGACGCCCGAAGAGATGGTCTCGCGCGACACCTTGCGATTGCAAGCGGCGCTGGCGTTGGAGGCGGTCGAGCCGCTGCGCACACAAGGGTTTCGCTTGCAGTACGCCAAAGCCACCGACATCGTGACCCAATTGCTGCCGCCCGGCGACAAAACCGGGGCCGCACCGCGCATGTTGTCGGCCCGTGGCAGCGCCATGGCCGAGCCGCGCAGCAACCACGTCTTTGTGACCGACACCGATGCCCGGTTGCAACGCGTGGCCGCCTTGATTGCCCAAGTCGACATCCCCGTGCGCCAGGTGATGATTGAGGCGCGCATCGTCGAAGCGGAGGACAGCTTTGGCAAGGCCTTGGGTGTTCGTTTGGGCGCAGGGGTGCCCGATTTTCGCTTGGGTGGTCGCACGCAGGCACGCTTGGGCCCGAACTACGATGCTCTGACCCCGGCGGAGGGAGCGTCCCCCAGCGCGCCGTTCGTGAATTTGCCGGCCAACCCCAGTTCGGCGGCCGCCGCGACCGTGGCCTTGTCTTTGTTCAGTCCGGCTGCGAGCCGATTTTTGAACTTGGAGGTGTCGGCCTTGGAGGCCGATGGCAAAGGGCGCATCGTCTCCAGCCCACGCGTGGTCACCGCCGACCAGGTCAAGGCCTTGATTGAGCAGGGCACCGAGTTCCCTTACCAAACCGCCACCGCCAGTGGGGCCACGGCGATTGCTTTTCGCAAAGCCAACTTGAAGCTGGAGGTGACCCCGCGCATCACGCCCGAGGGCCACGTGGTGCTGGACCTGTCCATCAACAAAGACAGCCGGGGCGAAACCACCACCAGCGGCATCGCGATCAACACCAAACACGTGCAAACCCAGGTGCTGATTGAGAACGGCGGCACGGTGGTCATCGGCGGCATTTTTGAGCATGTGGAGCGTCAAGAGTTGCACCAAGTGCCGGGCTTGGGCCGGCTGCCAGTGTTGGGGGCCTTGTTTCGTTCGCGCCAAACCGTTTCCAGCAAGTCCGAATTGCTGGTCTTCATCACCCCCCGGGTGCTGCACACACACAGGGCCGAAGTGGGCGGTTGATTGGTGCTATTCTTCAAGACCTCTCCATTTTCTGGGCCGTTTGTGACCTATTTGTGCAGCCTGGTGGGCCTACCAGGATCGGGCAAGTCGACCGTCGGTCGACAACTCGCCCGTCGTTTGGGCCTGCCCTTTCACGACGCCGACCACGTCATCGAAACCCGTTTGGGTTGTTCGATTCGCGAGTTCTTTGAGCGCGAGGGCGAAGATCGCTTTCGCGACTTGGAGTCCGAGGTGCTTGACGGTTTGACCTTTCAGGGCCCTGCGGTGGTTTCTACTGGAGGCGGCGCGGTGTTGAGACCCATCAACCGAGAGCGTTTGCACCAACGCACCCAGGTGGTGTATTTGCGATCCTCGCCCGATGAGGTGTTTCGTCGACTGCGCCACGACCGCAACCGGCCCTTGCTGCAGGTCGACGATCCCTTGCAGCGACTCAAAGACTTGTTCGCGGTGCGCGATCCGCTGTACCGAGAAACCGCCCACTTCACCATTGAAACCGGACGACCTTCGGTGGCCAGTTTGGTCAACATGGTGGTGATGCAGCTCGAACTCTCGGGCATCTCGCCCACGGCCGCTTGAAAACCATGACAACCTCCCATCTTCCGCGCATCGCAGTGGCCATTGATTTGGGGGAGCGCAGCTACCCCATTTGGATTGGCCAGCAACTCATCAACGATCCTGCTACCTGGGCTGGTTTGCCCAAAGCCGCCGCGGCTTTGATCGTCACCAACACCACGGTTGCGCCTTTGTATGCTCAACGCCTGCAAGGCGCGCTGGCCAACACCTACTCGAAGATTCACACCGTGGTCTTGCCCGATGGTGAAGACCACAAAGACTGGGCCACACTCAACCTGATTTTTGACGAGCTGTTGGGCCAAGGCGCTGACCGCAAAACCGTGCTGTTCGCCTTGGGCGGCGGCGTGGTGGGCGACATGACTGGCTTTGCCGCCGCCTGCTACATGCGCGGTGTGCCCTTTGTGCAAGTGCCCACCACCTTGTTGTCGCAAGTCGATTCGTCGGTGGGCGGCAAGACCGCCATCAACCACCCCATCGGCAAAAACATGATCGGCGCGTTCTACCAACCGCAACGCGTCGTGTGCGACCTCGACACCTTGCAAACCTTGCCCGAGCGCGAGATGAGCGCGGGCTTGGCCGAAATCATCAAGTACGGACCCATCGCCGACATGGCGTTTTTGGATTGGATTGACGCCAACCTCGACGAGCTCTTGGCGCGTGACCCCAAAGCCTTGGCGCACGCCGTGAAGCGCAGTTGCGAAATCAAAGCCTGGGTCGTGGCGCAAGACGAGCGCGAGGGGGGTATCCGGGCCATCCTGAATTTTGGCCACACCTTTGGCCACGCCATCGAGGCCGGCTTGGGCTTTGGTGTTTGGTTGCACGGCGAGGCCGTGGGTTGCGGCATGGTCATGGCCTCTCGGCTATCGCAACGATTGGGTTTGGTGGACGAGGCTTTTGTGTCGCGCTTGACGGCGCTCGTTGAGCGCGCGGGCTTGCCCACGGCGGGCCCCAAACTCGGCGCAGACGAATACCTGCAACACATGCGCGTGGACAAAAAAGCCGAAGCTGGCGAAATCAAGTTCGTGCTCATCGACCAGCCCGGTAAGGCCACCGTGCGCGGCGCGCCCGATGCTTTGGTGGCACAAGTCATTGACGACTGTTGCGCCCAATGACGCCACTCGCGTCCTACGCCTGTCTGCCTGAACAGTCCCGTGGCCGCCGCCACGCAGAACCCCCATTGCCCGCCCACGCCACCAGCGTGCGCAACCCGCACCAGCGCGACCGCGACCGCATCGTGCACTCCACCGCGTTTCGCCGCTTGGTTTACAAAACGCAAGTTTTTTTGAACCACGAAGGCGATTTGTTTCGCACGCGCATGACGCACTCCTTGGAAGTGGCCCAACTCGGCCGCTCCATCGCGCGGGCTTTGGGTTTGAACGAAGACTTGGTGGAAGCCATCGCCTTGGCCCACGACCTCGGCCACACACCGTTTGGTCATGCCGGCCAAGATGCCCTCAACGAGTGCATGGCAGAACACGGGGGCTTTGAGCACAACCTACAAAGCCTGCGCGTGGTGGACGAGTTGGAGGAGCGTTACCCCAGCTTCAACGGTTTGAACCTCAGTTTTGAGACCCGCGAGGGCATCCTCAAGCACTGTTCGCGGCGCAACGCCGAGTTGTTGGAGCAGCAGGATCCCGGTGGCGTGGCTTCGCGTTTTTTGCAGGGCACGCAGCCGAGCTTGGAGGCCCAGTTGTGCAATTTGGCCGATGCCATCGCCTACAACGCCCATGACATCGACGACGGTGTGCGTTCGGGCTTGCTCACGCTGGAGCAACTGCAAGAGGTCTCACTGTTTGCGCGCTTTCATGCCCAAACCGTGGCCGAATTCCCTGGCCTGTCAAGTCGGCGCCAGTTGTTTGAAACCATTCGACGCATGCTCAGTGAGCAGGTCTATGACGTGATATCGGCCACGCGCGCGGCCTTGCAGCGCGTGGCGCCCCGCAGCATCGATGAGGTTCGCCGGTCCGAGCCGCTGGTTCGGTTCAGCCCGTCCATGCACGCCGAGTCTCAAGCCCTCAAATCGTTTCTGTTCCGCAACCTGTACCGCCACCCTCAGGTCATGGAGAACACCGATGGCGCCCGCACCATGGTTCAAGATTTGTTTGCCGTGTACGTGAAACAGCCCAAAGAAATGCCCACAGCTTACGCCCAACGACCCAACCGCCAACGCGCTGTGGCGGATTACTTGGCCGGCATGACCGATCGCTTCGCCAGCCGCGAACATGCCCGACTTAAATTGGGGTCAGATACCTATTAAACTGTCGGGATGGCCCGACTCCCTCGACTCACCCTGACCGGTTACCCGCACCACGTGATCCTGCGCGGCAACAACCGCCAAGATATTTTCATGAACGTGGCCGACCGCGAGTTCATGCTTTCGGTGTTGTCCCAGGAGGCCAAGCAGCATGGCGTGGAGGTGCACGCTTATGTGTTGATGAGCAACCACATTCACTTGCTCCTGACGCCTCAACGCGATCAGGCTTTGCCCCGAATGATGCAGGCCTTGGGGCGGCGTTACGTGCGCCATTTCAATCTGAGACATGGCAGAACCGGTACCCTTTGGGAAGGTCGTTACCGGTCCAGTTTGATCCAAACCGAGCGTCATTTGTTGGCGTGTATGGCGTACATGGACCTCAATCCGGTGCGCGCCGGTCTGGTGGCCGATCCCTCTGAGCATCCTTGGTCCAGTCATGGGCACTACACGGGCGCGCGTATGGACAAAAACCTCACGCCACACGCTCTGTATTGGCAATTGGGCAACACACCGTTTGACCGCGAGGCCGCGTACACCGACTTGGTGCGTGCCGGGCTGTCGGCGAACCAAGTGGGAGCAATGACCCAGGCCACCTTGAGTGGATGGGCCTTGGGTGACGAAGGGTTCAAGCGCGGATTGCAATCTCAGACCGCACGGCGTGTGAGCCCAGGTCGGGCGGGGCGCCCCTCGAAAAACATCCCGACTTGAGGTGGTGTCGCCATCGGCCAGAAATGGATCAATCGAGCCGATTTAATCTGTCCCCAATTTAATGAAGGTTGAGTCAGTTTGCCTAAAAATTGGAATCTGACCCCTATTTTTGTGCTTGGTCCGTTTGTTGCAGTGCGGTATCCTTGACATCCCGCTGAATTTTTGAGGAATGCGCCATGACCTCGGCTGCCGACAAAGCACAACTGCAATCTCAGGGTTTGTACGACCCATCCAACGAACACGACGCTTGTGGCGTGGGCTTTGTGGCCCACATCAAGGGTCAAAAGAGCCACGCCATCGTGGGTCAGGCGCTCAAAATTTTGGAAAATCTGGATCACCGGGGTGCCGTCGGTGCAGACGCCTTGATGGGCGACGGTGCCGGCATCTTGATCCAGCTGCCCGACGCACTGTACCGCGATGACATGGCCCAGCAGGGTGTGACCTTGCCCGCGCCCGGTGAATACGGCGTGGGTATGGTGTTTTTGCCCAAGGAGCACGCGTCGCGACTCGCGTGTGAACAAGAACTCGAGCGCGCGGTCTTGGCCGAAGGCCAAGTGCTCTTGGGTTGGCGCGATGTGCCGGTCAACCGCGACATGCCCATGTCGCCCACGGTGCGCGCCAAAGAACCCATCATGCGCCAGATCTTCATCGGTCGCGGCAACGACGTGATCGTGCAAGACGCCCTCGAGCGCAAGCTCTACGTCATCCGCAAGACCGCCAGCGCGGCCATTCAAAACTTGCAGCTCAAGCACAGCAAAGAGTATTACGTGCCGAGCATGAGCAGCCGCACCACCATTTACAAAGGCCTGTTGTTGGCCGATCAGGTGGGCACCTACTTCCGCGACTTGGAAGACCCCCGCTGCGTCTCGGCTTTGGGTTTGGTGCACCAGCGCTTCTCCACCAACACATTCCCCGAGTGGCCGCTGGCCCACCCCTACCGCTACGTGGCCCACAACGGTGAGATCAACACCGTCAAAGGCAACTACAACTGGATGAAGGCCCGCGAAGGCGTGATGTCCTCTCCCGTCTTGGGCGACGACTTGAAAAAGCTCTACCCCATCAGCTTTGCCGACCAATCCGACACCGCGACCTTCGACAACTGCTTGGAGCTCTTGACGATGGCGGGTTATCCCATCAGCCAAGCCGTGATGATGATGATTCCCGAGCCTTGGGAAAACCACAGCACCATGGACGAGCGCCGCAAGGCCTTCTACGAATACCACGCTGCGATGCTCGAGCCATGGGACGGCCCCGCCTCGATCGTGTTCACCGATGGCCGCCAGATCGGCGCCACCTTGGACCGCAACGGCCTGCGCCCCTCGCGCTACTGCATCACCGACGACGACATGGTCATCATGGGTTCCGAGTCGGGCGTCTTGCCCGTGCCCGAGAGCAAGATCGTTCGCAAATGGCGCCTGCAGCCCGGCAAGATGTTCTTGATCGACCTGGAACAAGGTCGCATGATCAACGACGAAGAGCTCAAAGCGGGCCTCACCAACACCAAGCCTTACAAGCAGTGGATTGAGAACGTCCGCGTCAAGCTTGACAGTTTGCCCACCGACACGGCCTTGCCCGAAGCCCACAACCCCGTGCCTTTGCTCGAGCGCCAACAGGCCTTTGGTTATAGCCAAGAAGACATCAAGTTCTTGATGGCCCCCATGGCCATCAACGGCGAAGAGGGCATCGGCTCCATGGGCAACGACAGCCCCTTGGCCGTGCTCTCCAGCAAGAACAAGCCGCTCTACAACTACTTCAAGCAGTTGTTTGCGCAAGTCACCAACCCACCGATCGACCCGATCCGCGAAGCGATCGTGATGTCGCTGGTGTCCTTTGTGGGCCCCAAGCCCAACCTGCTCGACATCAACCAAGTCAACCCACCCATGCGTTTGGAGGTCAGCCAGCCCGTGCTGGACTTCGCCGGCATGGCCAAGTTGCGCAACATCGAAGCGCACACCCACGGTAAGTTCAAGAGCGCGACCTTGGACATCACCTACCCCTTGGTTTGGGGCCACGACGGCGTGGAAGCCAAGTTGGCTTCTCTGTGCGCCGAAGCGGTGGACGCCATCAAAGGCGGCCATAACATCCTCATCATCAGCGACCGAGGCATGAGCACCAGCAAGGTGGCCATTCCTGCGGCCTTGGCCTTGTCTGCCATTCACCAACATTTGGTGCGTGCGGGTTTGCGCACCACGGCGGGTTTGGTGGTGGAGACGGGCAGCGCGCGCGAAGTGCACCACTTCGCCGTGTTGGCGGGTTACGGCGCGGAAGCGGTTCACCCCTACCTCGCGCTCGAAACATTGGCCGATCTGAGCAAAGACCTGCCGGCCGATTTGTCGACCGAAAAAGCCACCTACAACTACATCAAAGCGATCGGCAAAGGCTTGTCCAAGATCATGTCCAAGATGGGCGTGTCGACCTACATGTCCTATTGCGGCGCACAGTTGTTTGAAGCCATCGGCATCAACAGTGAAACCGTGCAGAAGTACTTCACCGGCACCCCCAGCCGCGTCGAAGGCATCGGCATTTTTGAAATCGCCGAAGAAGGCATTCGCATGCACCGCGCCGCTTTTGGCGACGACCCCGTGTTGGCCAACCGTTTGGATGCGGGTGGTGAATACGCTTGGCGTGCGCGTGGCGAAGAGCACATGTGGACGCCTGATGCGATCGCCAAGTTGCAGCACAGCACGCGCTCGAACAACTTCAGCACTTACAAAGAGTACGCCCAGCTCATCAACGACCAAAACAAGCGTCACCTGACCTTGCGCGGTTTGTTCGATTTCAAGATCGACCCCTCCAAAGCCATCTCGGTGGACGAGGTCGAGCCCGCCAGCGAAATCGTCAAGCGTTTTGCGACCGGCGCGATGTCGCTCGGCTCGATCTCCACCGAAGCCCACGCCACCTTGGCCGTGGCCATGAACCGCATCGGTGGCAAGTCGAACACGGGTGAGGGCGGTGAAGACCCTGCGCGTTACCGCAACGAGCTCAAAGGCATCCCGATCAAACAGGGCGAGTCTTTGAAGAGCGTCATCGGCGACGATGTGGTTGAAGTGGACATGCCGCTGCAAGCGGGTGACAGCCTGCGCTCGCGCATCAAACAAGTGGCCTCGGGCCGCTTTGGTGTGACGGCCGAATACCTGTCCAGTGCCGATCAAATCCAGATCAAGATGGCCCAAGGCGCCAAGCCTGGCGAGGGCGGTCAGCTGCCCGGCTCGAAAGTGTCGGAGTACATCGGAAAACTGCGCTACAGCGTGCCAGGCGTGGGTTTGATTTCGCCCCCACCCCACCACGACATTTACTCCATCGAAGACTTGGCGCAGTTGATCCACGATTTGAAGAACGTGGCCCCGCACGCCGACATCAGCGTGAAGCTGGTGGCCGAAATTGGCGTGGGCACGATCGCTGCCGGTGTGGCCAAGTGCAAGGCCGATCACGTGGTGATCGCTGGGCACGACGGTGGCACGGGCGCGTCACCATGGTCGTCCATCAAACACGCCGGTTCACCATGGGAGATCGGCTTGGCCGAGACCCAGCAGACCTTGGTGCTCAACGGTTTGCGTGGACGTATCCGCGTGCAAGCCGATGGCCAAATGAAAACCGGCCGAGATGTGGCGGTGGGTGCTTTGCTGGGCGCTGATGAGTTTGGTTTTGCCACGGCACCGCTGGTGGTTGAAGGCTGCATCATGATGCGCAAGTGCCACTTGAACACCTGCCCGGTGGGCGTGGCCACCCAAGACCCCGAGTTGCGCAAGAAATTCACCGGCAAGCCCGAGCACGTTGTCAACTATTTCTTCTTCATCGCTGAAGAGGTGCGCCAGATCATGGCGCAGCTGGGCATCCGGAAGTTCGACGACATGATCGGCCGCGCCGACCTGCTCGACATGCGCGAGGGCATTGAGCACTGGAAAGCCTCGGGTTTGGACTTCAGCCGTTTGTTGGCGGTGCCACAAGTCGGTGCCGAAGTGCCCCGTTTCCACGTGGCTCAGCAAGACCATGGTTTGGACAAAGCCCTGGATCAAAAACTCATCGAGAAATCCAAGCCCGCCATCGAGCGCGGCGAGCGTGTGCAGTTCATGGAAGTCGCCCGCAACGTCAACCGTTCCGTCGGTGCGATGTTGTCTGGCGCGGTGACCAAGGTGCACCCCGAAGGTTTGCCCGATGACAGCATCCGCATCCAACTCGAAGGCACGGGCGGTCAATCGTTCGGCGCGTTCTTGTGCAAGGGCATCACGCTCTACCTGATTGGCGACGCCAACGACTACACCGGCAAAGGCCTATCCGGCGGCCGTGTGGTGGTGCGCCCCAGCATCGATTTCCGTGGCGACGCGGTCAACAACATCATCGTGGGCAACACCGTGATGATCGGCGCCACCCGAGGTGAAGCGTTCTTCTCTGGCGTGGCCGGCGAGCGTTTCGCGGTGCGTTTGTCGGGTGCAACCGCGGTCGTTGAAGGCACGGGCGACCACGGGTGCGAATACATGACGGGTGGCACGGTCGCGGTCCTGGGTAAAACCGGCCGCAACTTCGCGGCTGGCATGAGCGGCGGTGTGGCGTACGTGTACGACGAGGATGGTTTGTTCCATCAAAAGTGCAACACGGCCATGGTCTCCATGGAGAAAGTCTTGAGCGCGGCCGAACAAGAAACCGCATTGCCACACGCCATTTGGCACCGCGACCAAACCGACGAGGCACAACTCAAGAAGTTGCTCGAGGACCACCACCGCTGGACGGGCTCCAAGCGCGCTCGCGAACTCTTGGACAACTGGAGCACCGCACGCGGCAAATTCGTCAAGGTCTTCCCCAATGAGTACAAGCGCGCCTTGGGCGAAATCAACGCCACCAAAGCGGCCAAGGCCACCGTGGCGTCTGCCAAGCAAGCCGTTGCGGCGAAATAACCCACAGAAAGATCGAGATCATGGGAAAAATCACTGGCTTCATGGAAATCGAGCGCATCGAAGAGGGCTACAAGCCCGTCAAAGAGCGCTTGAAGAACCACAACGAATTTGTGATCGGCTTGGACGACACACAGGCCAAAACACAAGCGGCCCGTTGCATGGACTGCGGCACGCCGTTCTGTAACAGCGGTTGTCCCGTCAACAACATCATTCCGGACTTCAACGACTTGGTTTACCAAGGCGATTGGAAAAACGCGATTGACGTGCTGCACAGCACCAACAACTTCCCCGAGTTCACCGGCCGTATCTGCCCCGCACCCTGCGAGGCGGCCTGTGTGGTGAACGTCAATGGCGACGCCGTGGGTATCAAGTCCATCGAGCACGCCATCATCGACAAAGCCTGGTCCGAAGGTTGGGTACAGCCCCAGCCGGCCAAGCACAAGACGGGCAAGAAGGTCGCGGTGGTCGGCTCTGGCCCTGCCGGTATGGCGGCCGCGCAGCAGTTGGCTCGCGTCGGTCACGACGTGACCTTGTTCGAAAAGAACGACCGCATCGGTGGTTTGTTGCGCTACGGCATTCCCGACTTCAAGATGGAGAAATCGCACATCGACCGCCGCGCCCAACAGCTCGAAGCCGAAGGCGTGACCATCCGCACCAGCGTCATGGTGGGCGAGTTGCCCAAAGGCTCCAAAGTCACCAATTGGGCCGTTGAGACCATCAGCCCGGCCCAACTGCAAAAAGACTTTGATGCGGTGCTGTTGACTGGTGGTTCCGAGCAGTCGCGCGACTTACCCGTTCCTGGCCGCGACTTGGCGGGCATTCATTTCGCCATGGAGTTTTTGCCGCTACAAAACAAGGTCAACGCGGGCGACAAGCTCAAAGAGCAGTTGCGTGCCGATGGAAAGCACGTGGTGGTCATTGGCGGCGGCGACACCGGTTCTGATTGCGTGGGCACCAGCACCCGCCACGGCGCCGCCGCGGTGGTGCAGTTCGAGGTGATGCCCATGCCGCCCGAGCAAGAGAACAAGCCCTTGGTGTGGCCCTACTGGCCGCTGAAGCTGCGCACCAGCTCCAGCCACGATGAGAGTGCCGAAAAAGGTTTGCTCAAGCGCGAATTTGCCATCTCCACCAAAGAATTTGTGGGCGAAAAAGGCCAGGTCACGGGCGTCAAAACCGTCCGCGTCGAATGGAAAGACGGCAAGATGGTCGAGGTCGCAGGCTCAGAAGAAATTGTCAAGGCCGATCTCGTGTTGTTGGCGATGGGCTTTGTGAACCCTGTGGTCACCATTTTGGACGGCTTTGGCGTCGAGAAAGACGCCCGCGGCAACGCCAAGGCCAGCGCCGAATTCATCGGTGGCTATGCCACCAATGTGTCAAAGGTCTTTGCCGCTGGCGACATCCGCCGCGGCCAGTCGTTGGTGGTCTGGGCGATTCGCGAAGGCCGTCAAGCGGCCCGTTCAGTGGATGAATTTTTGATGGGTGTTTCAGACTTGCCTCGTTGAATCTCCCCTCTCATCCCTTATGATTTAAACAAGGCCGATGCTCAGGTGTCGGCCTTGTTTTTATGAACGAAACCACACATTCACTGGCAGAACTGCGCGACGTCACCTTCGGTTACGACGAGCGAACCATCGTTGACGGCGTTTCGCTGAGCATCATCCAAGGCAGTGTCACGGCCATCATGGGCGCTTCCGGCGGGGGCAAAACCACGCTCATGCGTTTGATGGCGGGTCAGGTGAAAGCCCAAAGCGGTCAAGTGTTGTTTGACGGCCAAGACGTGGGGCAATTGGACACCCGCGGTTTGTACGCGGTGCGCCGAAAAATGGGCATGCTCTACCAATTCGGCGCCTTGTTCACAGACATTTCGGTGTTCGACAACGTGGCCTTTGCCTTGCGCGAACACACCGATCTGCCCGAAGCCCTGATTCGCGACATCGTGCTGATGAAGTTGCACGCCGTGGGTTTGCGCGGTGCGCGTGACCTCATGCCCAGCCAGCTCTCGGGTGGCATGGCGCGGCGCGTGGCCTTGGCCCGGGCCATTGCCTTGGATCCACAGCTCATCATGTACGACGAGCCCTTTGCCGGCTTGGACCCCATTTCTTTGGGCACGGCCGCTCGCCTGATCCGCGACCTCAACGACAGCTTGGGTTTGACCAGCGTCATCGTGTCCCACGATGTGGACGAGACCTTCCAGATCGCCGACCAAATCATCATCTTGGCCAACGGGCACATCGCCGCACAAGGCACGCCCCAAGAGGTGCGAAACAGCACCGACCCCTTGGTCCAGCAGTTCGTCACAGCCTCACCTGAGGGTCCCGTGCGCTTCCACTATCCCGGCCCCAGCGTGGCAGAAGATTTTGCGGGGGTGACTCGATGAACGTTTTGTCTCAATTGGGTTGGGGCACCCGGCGCTGGTTGGCCAATATTGGGCACGCGGCGGCGTTGTTGTTTCGCTTGTTGTCTTTGGTGGGTGAGAACGTGCGCCGCTTCTCTTTGGTGCGCGACCAGATCCATTTTTTGGGCAACTACTCCTTGGCCATCATCGCGGTCTCGGGTTTGTTCGTGGGATTCGTCCTGAGTTTGCAGGGCTACTACACCCTACAGCGTTACGGATCTGCTGAGGCCTTGGGCCTTTTGGTCACCTTGAGTTTGGTGCGCGAACTCGGCCCCGTGGTCACGGCGCTTTTGTTCGCCGGGCGCGCTGGTACCAGCCTCACCGCTGAAATTGGTTTGATGAAGGCCGGTGAGCAACTCAGCGCCATGGACATGATGGCCGTGGACCCCGTCAAACGCATCTTGGCGCCGCGTTTTTGGGGCGGTGTGGTGGCGATGCCCATTTTGGCTGCCGTCTTCAGTGCCGTTGGCGTTATCGGTGGCTGGGTGGTGGGCGTGCTGATGATCGGCGTCGATGCGGGCTCGTTCTGGGGACAAATGCAAGGCGGCGTGGACGTCTGGAAAGACGTGGGTAACGGCGTGATCAAAAGTGTGGTGTTCGGTGTGACCGTGACCTTTGTCGCCGTCTACCAAGGCTACGAGGCTCAACCAACGCCCGAGGGTGTTTCCCGGGCCACGACGCGCACGGTGGTCGTGGCGTCCTTGGCGGTGTTGGCGCTCGACTTTGTGTTGACCGCCATGATGTTCAGTATTTAAACAAGGGATGGCTATGCAACGCTCTAAAAATGATGTGTGGGTGGGTTTGTTTGTGGTTTTGGGCGCTGTGGCCTTGTTGTTTTTGGCCTTGAAATCGGCCAATTTGCTGAGCCTGAGCTTTGAGAAAACCTACACCGTCACCGCGCGCTTTGACAACATCGGGGGCTTGAAGCCTCAAGCCGCGGTGCGCAGCGCCGGCGTGGTGGTGGGACGTGTGGCGTCCATCCGTTTTGACGACGAGACCTTTCAAGCCACGGTGGAGATGGCCATGGAGGAGCGTTTTAAATTCCCCAAGGACAGCTCGGTCAAAATTCTGACCGCCGGTTTGCTCGGTGAGCAATACCTGGGCTTGGAGCCGGGTGCTGAAGAAGCCACTTGGGCCGCGGGCGATGTCATCACCCAAACCCAGTCGGCCTTGGTGTTGGAAAACCTGATCAGCCAATTCTTGTTCAGCAAAGCGGAAGACAACAAATGATGGCACTCAAACGCACGGCCTGGCGATGTGTTGGGCTGCTCATGTTTTTGACGTTGACGGGGTGTGCCACGGGGCCCGATGCACACCCCAAGGACCCCTTGGAGCCGTGGAACCGAGGTGTGTACAAATTCAACGATGCGATCGACACCAACGTGCTCAAACCGGTGGCCACCACCTACACCCAGGTCACGCCCGACCCTGTGCGACGCGGGGTGGGCAATTTCTTCAACAACATCCGTGATGTTTGGTCTGCCGCCAACGCCGCGCTGCAACTGCGCCCACAAGAGGCCGTGGAAAACCTGTTTCGTGTTGGGGTGAATACCTTCTTGGGATTGGGCGGCGTCTTGGATGTGGCCACGGAGATGGGCATACCCCGGACCCGTTTGGACTTTGGCCAAACCTTGGGTCGCTGGGGCGTGCCCTCCGGGCCATATTTGGTCTTGCCATTGCTGGGCCCATCCAGCGTGCGAGATGCCACTGGCACGGGCATTCAAATGCGACTCAACGACTACACCGAGTTCGATGACAACAACTTGCAGAGCGGTCTGACCGTGTTGGAAGTGGTGGACACCCGAGCCAGTCTGTTGCGCGCTGGCACCTTGCTGAACGAAGCGGCCATCGACAAGTACAGTTTTATGAGAGACTTTTACTTACAGCGACGTCAAAACCAAATTGACGATTTGATTGACCAAGGCATTGGCGTGCGCGACCCCGCGCCGCCAGTCCCCAACGAATGAACAGTGAGAACCGCAATATGTTGAGCAGACGGCAATGGATGGCTTGGTTGGGCTTGGCTCCTGGGGTGGCGAACATGGCGTGGGCCAGTGAGGAGTCCCCCGATGCGCTGATCAAGCGGATCTCCAACGAGGTGATGACCGCGGTCAACAACGACGCAGCGATCCAAAAAGGCAATGTGCAGCGCGTGATGGACTTGGTCAACAACCAAATCATGCCCCACGTCAATTTCCAGCGCATGACGGCTTCGGCTGTGGGTCGGTATTGGCGCGGCGCCACGCCCGATCAGCAGCAGCGCTTGCAAGCCGAATTCAAAACCTTGTTGGTCCGAACCTATGCGGGTGCTTTGGGTGAACTCAAGGGTCAAACCTTCCAATTCCGCCCATCGCGTGCCAAACCCACCGACACCGAGGTGGTGGTGCGCAGCGAGGTGCGGGGTCGCGGCGAGCCGATCCAACTCGACTACCGATTGGAAAAAACCCCCCAAGGTTGGAAGGTGTATGACCTCAACGTCTTGGGTGTGTGGTTGGGTGAAACCTACCGCACCCAATTTGCGCAAGAAATCACCAAAAACGGTGTCGATGGCCTGATCACGTTCTTGGCGCAGCGCAACCAGTCCAACGCAGCGGCCAGCAAATGAGCTTTGCAATGGTGCTGCCCGAACGGGTGACCTTGGCCGAGGCCGCCCAGGTTCTGTCGGTCTTGGAGTCGGGTTTGCCCACCACCGCGGTGGTTCAACTCGACGCCAGCGCATTGCAGACCTTCGACTCATCGGTGGTCGCGGTCTTGCTGGCTTTGCAGCGCCGACTGGCCACGCACGGCCAGCGCTTGCAGGTTTGCCAGCGCTCGCAGCGCCTCCAAGCTCTGTTGGCCCTGTACGGCGTGGACGAGCTGCTTCCCGCATAAAATGGCGGTTTGCCTTGGCTGGGGTTGATGTTCGGCCCCAAGCGACCACAGGGCGCCGATCCCATGCCCGCCATTGCTTTTCAACACGTGACCAAAACCTACGCTTCAGCGCGGGGTGAGGTGCGTGCGCTTCAAGGCGTGTCCTTGGAGGTCGAGCCTGGCGAATTTTTCGGCCTGCTCGGCCCCAACGGAGCGGGCAAGACCACCCTCATCAGCGTGCTCGCGGGCCTGACCAAACCCAGCAGTGGCCATGCCTTGGTGCAAGGCTTTGATGTGCAGTCCGATTACGCCCAAGCCCGCCGTTGTTTGGGTGTGGTGCCGCAAGAGCTGGTGTTCGACCCGTTTTTCAATGTGCGCGAAGCCTTGCGCATCCAGTCGGGCTATTTTGGCGTTCGTCGCAACGACGACTGGATCGACGAGTTGCTCGCCGGTTTGGGTTTGAGCGACAAGGCCGAGGCCAATATGCGCCAGCTCTCAGGCGGCATGAAGCGCCGCTTCTTGGTGGCGCAGGCCTTGGTGCACAAGCCCTCGGTCATCGTGCTCGACGAGCCCACGGCCGGTGTGGACGTGGAATTGCGCCAGACCTTGTGGCAGTTCATCTCGGGCCTCAACAAACGCTTGGGCGCCACCGTCTTGCTCACCACGCATTACCTCGAAGAAGCCGAAGCCTTGTGTGGCCGCATCGCCATGCTCAAGCAAGGCCAGATCGTGGCGCTCGATCAAACCTCGGCCCTGCTCAGCCGCGCCACCGCCAGCGTGCTGCGTTTCAAGACCGATCAGGCTTTGCCCGCTGCGGTGCAAACCGCGGCGCGGGTGATCGGTCGTGTGGTGCAATTGCCCGCGCCCGACGCTGTGGCCGTCGAGCGTTGGTTGGCCCAGGTGCGCGAAGCGGGCGTGGTGGCCAGCGACATCGAGGTGCGCAAAGCCGACTTGGAAGATGTTTTCTTGGACATCATGGGAGCCACCCGATGACCGGTTGGCAAACCCTGTTCTACAAGGAGATCCTGCGCTTTTGGAAGGTGGGCTTCCAGACCGTGGCGGCACCCGTCATCACCGCGGTGCTGTACATGCTGATTTTTGGTCATGTGCTCGAAGAGCACGTGCAGGTGTTTGATGGCGTAGGCTATACCGCGTTCTTGCTACCGGGCTTGATCATGATGAGTGTTTTGCAAAATGCATTCGCCAACAGCTCGTCTTCGCTGATTCAAAGCAAGATCATGGGTAATTTGGTCTTTTTGTTGCTCACGCCCTTGTCGCACCGTGCATGGTTCGTGGCCTATGTGGGTTCATCCATGGTGCGCGGCTTGGCCGTGGGCGGCGGTGTGATGCTGGCCACGTGGTGGTTCGCCCAAACCCCCTTGGTGGCCCCGCTTTGGGTCATCGTCTTTGCCCTGATGGGCGCAGCCCTCCTGGGCGCTTTGGGTTTGATCGCGGGTTTGTGGGCCGATAAGTTCGATCAAATGGCGGCGTTTCAAAACTTCGTCATCGTGCCCATGACCTTTTTGTCGGGCGTTTTCTATTCCATCCACTCCTTGCCACCCGTGTGGCAGACCATCAGCCACCTCAACCCGTTTTTCTACATGATCGACGGTTTTCGCTACGGCTTCTTCGGCGTGAGCGACACCTCGCCCTGGATCAGCTTGTGTGTGGTGGGCTCGGCCTTGCTGGGGGTCAGCGCCATGGCGCTGCAGCTCCTGCGCACGGGTTACAAAATTCGCCACTGAACACACACCATGACCTCAGAAGAACTCCAACACATCATCGCCTCGGGCTTGGCTTGTGAGCACCTCGAGGTGGGCGGTGACGGCCGCCACTGGTCGGCCGTCATCGTCTCGCCCGAATTTGAAGGTCTGCGTTTGGTCGCTCGCCACAAGAAGGTTTACGACACCTTGGGCACCCGCATCAAAACCGACGAGGTGCACGCCCTGTCGATGAAAACCCACACGCCGGCCGAATGGGCCCAGCGCGCTCACTGAAAGCACCCCATGGACCAACTCAGCATCACCGGCGGCAAGCCCCTCAACGGCGAGGTCGTCATCTCGGGTGCCAAAAACGCCGCGCTGCCCGAACTTTGCGCCACGCTGCTGACCAGCGATGCGGTGACCCTTCAAAACGTGCCGCGTTTGCGCGATGTGGCGACCATGCGCAAGTTGCTCGACAACATGGGTGTGAAGACCGAAACCTTGGGTGAGCGCGGTGGCATGGTCTTGCAAGCGGCCGACCCCATCAACCCCGATGCGCCGTATGAGTTGGTCAAAACCATGCGCGCCTCGGTCCTGGTGCTCGGCCCCTTGTTGGCGCGCTTCGGTCGTGCCCGCGTGTCTTTGCCCGGGGGGTGCGCCATCGGCTCTCGCCCAGTGGATCAGCACATCAAAGGCCTGCAGGCCATGGGTGCGAAGATCGACGTTGAGCACGGCTACATGGTGGCGAGTTTGGCCCCCGGTCTCAAACGCCTCAAAGGCGCGCGCATCACCACCGACATGGTGACCGTGACCGGCACCGAAAACTTCCTCATGGCCGCGACCTTGGCCGAGGGCGAGACGGTGCTCGAGAACGCCGCGCAAGAACCTGAGATCCCCGACTTGGCCGAGATGCTGATCGCCATGGGCGCCAAGATCGAAGGCCATGGCACCAGCCGCATCCGCATCCAAGGCGTGGAGCGACTGCACGGCTGCACCCACCAAGTGGTGGCCGACCGCATCGAGGCCGGTACCTTTTTGTGCGCCGTGGCCGCCACGGGCGGTGACGTGGTCTTGCGCCACGCCCGCGCCGATCATTTGGACGCCGTCATCGACAAGTTGCGCGACGCCGGTGCACAGATCGAAGCCGGTGAGGGTTTCGTTCGCGTGCGCGCCAGCGGCCGCTTGCAAGCGCAGAGCTTTCGCACCACCGAATACCCCGGCTTTCCCACCGACATGCAAGCGCAGTTCATGGCGCTCAACTGCATATCGCACGGCACCAGCAAGGTGACCGAAACGATTTTTGAGAACCGCTTCATGCACGTCAACGAGCTGGTGCGTTTGGGTGCGCGCATCCAAACCGACGGCAAAGTGGCGGTGGTCGAGGGCGCGCCCCGTTTGTCGGGTGCGACCGTCATGGCCACCGATTTGCGCGCGTCCGCCAGCTTGGTGATCGCCGGCTTGGTCGCCGAAGGCGTGACCACGGTCGACCGCATCTACCACCTGGACCGCGGCTACGACCAAATGGAAGAAAAATTGCGCGCCATCGGCGCCCAGATTGAACGCATCAGCCCATGATCACCCTCGCGCTGTCCAAGGGACGCATTTTTGACGAAACCTTGCCCTTGCTGGCCGCGGCCGGCATTGAGGTGTTGGACGATCCCGAGACCTCGCGCAAGCTGATTTTGCCGACCAACCAAGCGCAGGTGCGCGTGGTCTTGGTGCGCGCCAGCGACGTGCCCACCTACGTCGAGCACGGCGGTGCCGATTTGGGCGTGACGGGCAAGGACACGCTGATCGAGCACGGAGGTCAAGGCCTGTACCAGCCGCTGGACTTGAAAATCGCGCAGTGCCGCATGAGCGTGGCTGTGCGTGCCGACTTCGATTACGCCCGCGCGGTGCGCCAAGGCGCGCGCCTCAAAGTGGCCACCAAATACACCCACATCGCGCGCGAATTTTTCGCCAGCAAAGGCGTGCACGTGGACCTGATCAAGCTCTACGGCAGCATGGAGCTCGCCCCTCTGACTGGCTTGGCCGATGCCATCGTGGACTTGGTGTCCACCGGGAACACGCTCAAGGCCAACCACTTGGTCGAGGTCGAGCGCATCATGGACATCAGCTCGCGCTTGGTGGTCAACCCCGCCGCACTCAAGCTCAAGCAAGCCGCCATCCGCCCCATCTTGGATGCCTTCACCCAGGCCATCGCCAAAGGCCCACAAACCGCATGACCTTGACCGCACGTCCCCTTCGTTTGTCCACCGGCCAAGCCGACTTCCAGGCGCAGTTCGATGCGCGCCTGCATTGGTCGGCCGACACGGACGCGGCCATCGAGTCGCGCGTGGCGCAGATCTTGGCCGACGTGCAAGCCCAAGGTGACGCCACGGTGCTCGACTGCACCCGCCGCTTCGATGGTTTGGACGCGCCCCACATGGCCGCGCTCACCTTGAGCCAGGCCGAGTTGAAGGCCGCTTTTGAGGGCTTGCCCGAGGTGCAGCGCCAGGCCTTGGCCTCTGCGGCCAGCCGCGTGCGCACCTACCACGAGGCCCAAAAGCGCGCCAGCGGTGAGAGCTGGCAGTACCGCGACGAAGACGGCACCTTGCTTGGCCAAAAAGTCACGCCGCTGGACCGCGTGGGCATTTATGTGCCCGGTGGCAAAGCGGCTTATCCGTCCAGCGTGTTGATGAACGCCATTCCCGCCCAGGTGGCTGGGGTGGGCGAGATCGTCATGGTCGTGCCCACGCCGCGCGGCGAGCGCAACGCCTTGGTCTTGGCCGCGGCTTATGTGGCCGGTGTGCACCGCGTCTTCACCATTGGTGGTGCCCAAGCCGTGGCGGCTTTGGCCTACGGCACGGCCAGCGTGCCCAAGGTCGACAAAATCACCGGCCCCGGCAATGCCTATGTGGCCAGCGCCAAAAAGCGCGTGTTCGGTTGGGTCGGTATCGACATGATCGCGGGGCCCAGCGAAATCTTGGTGCTCGCCGACGGCAGCACACCGCCCGATTGGGTGGCCATGGACCTGTTCAGCCAAGCCGAACACGACGAGTTGGCGCAAAGCATTTTGTTGTGCCCCGACGCCGCGTACATCGACGCCGTGCAAGCGGCCATCGACCGGCTGTTGCCCGAGATGCCCCGGCGCGAGATCATCGCCAAGAGCCTGAACGACCGCGGCGCACTCATCCACACCCGCGACATGGCCGAGGCCTGTGCCATCAGCAACCGCATCGCGCCCGAGCACTTGGAAGTCTCCAGCCAAGACCCGCACCGCTGGGAGCCGCTGTTGGTGCACGCCGGCGCCATTTTTTTGGGTGCTTATACCAGCGAATCGCTGGGCGACTATTGCGCTGGCCCCAACCACGTCTTGCCCACCAGCGGCACGGCACGTTTCAGCTCACCACTGGGTGTGTACGACTTCCAAAAACGCAGCAGCTTGATCGAGGTGAGCGAGCAGGGCGCGCAGACTTTGGGCCGCATCGCCGCCGAGCTGGCCTACGGCGAAGGCCTGCAGGCGCACGCCCGCGCCGCCGAACTGCGCTTGAACCCCGTGCCGCCCATGCGGGAGAAGCCATGAGCGCGGCCCTGAACGGCGCGATGGCGCGCATCCGAGACGACGTGCAGTCCATGCACGCCTACGCGGTGCAAGACGCCACCGGCATGGTCAAGCTCGACGCCATGGAAAACCCCTTCACCTTGTCGGTGGACCTGCAGGCTTCGTTGGGTGCGCGCTTGGGCGCAGTGGCCATCAACCGTTACCCCGGCGCCCGCGTCAACGCCTTGAAAGACGCCTTGGCCCGCAGCGTGGACTTGCCCGCCGGCTGTTCGCTGATGCTGGGCAACGGCTCGGACGAGTTGATCGCTTTGTTGGCCTTGGCCTGCGACCGGCCCGGCGCGAGCGTCTTGGCACCAGAGCCTGGTTTTGTGATGTACGCCATGAGCGCGCAACTCCAAGGCCTGAGCTACCACAGCGTGCCGCTGACCGAAGACTTTGAGCTCAATGAGCCCGCCATGCTCGCGGCCATCGCCCAGCACCGACCCGCCATCACCTACTTGGCCTACCCCAACAACCCCACGGCCAACCTCTGGTCGGCGCCCGTGATGCGCCGACTCGTGGCCGCGGTGGCCGCCGTGGGCGGCTTGGTGGTGGTCGATGAGGCCTACCAGCCCTTTTCCAGCGCCACGTGGCTCGACGAGATCCGCGCCCAGCCCGAGGCCAACGCCCACGTCTTGCTCATGCGCACGCTCTCCAAATTCGGTTTGGCCGGTGTGCGGCTGGGGTACATGGTGGGCGCAGCACCCCTGATCGCCGAGATCGACAAGGTGCGCCCGCCCTACAACGTGAGCGTGCTCAACACCGAGTGCGCCTTGTTTGCTTTGGAACACGCCTCGGCCTTCGCCGTACAAGCGGCCGAAATCCGGGCGCAGCGTGGGGTGCTCTTGGCTGGATTGGTCCAACTCAAGGGTGTTCGGGCCTTCAAAAGCGAGGCCAATATGGTCTTGGTGCGCTGGCCCGCGCGAGACGAACACGACGACGCTGCCGCCACCCGGGTTTTTGAGCAATTGAAGGCCGCTGGCATTTTGGTCAAGAATGTTTCTAAAATGCACCCATTGCTGCGCAATTGCTTGCGTTTGACGGTGGGAACCCCCAGCGAAAACCAACAGCTACTCAGCGCTTTGCAACACTGCTTATGACCACCCTGACCCCCGACAGCCCGGCTTGCGCCGACCGCGTGGCCGATGTCACCCGAAACACCGCTGAAACCAAGATCCGCATCCGCGTGAACTTGGACGGCAACGGCACGGCCGACTTGCACACCGGCATTGGGTTTTTTGACCACATGCTCGACCAAATCGCGCGCCACGGCCTGATCGACTTGCACATCCACGCCGATGGCGATTTGCACATCGATGGTCACCACACCGTGGAAGACGTGGGCATCACCTTGGGCCAAGCGTTTGCGCAGGCCGTGGGCGACAAAAAAGGCATCCGCCGCTATGGTCACGCCTACGTGCCCTTGGACGAAGCGCTCTCGCGCGTGGCGGTGGACTTTTCCGGCCGCCCCAGTTTGCACATGGACGTGCCATTCAAGAGCGGCATGGTCGGCGCCTTTGACACGCAACTGGCTTATGAGTTTTTCCAAGGTTTCGTCAACCACGCGGGCGTGACCTTGCACATCGACAACCTCAAGGGCGACAACGCGCACCACCAAGCCGAAACGGTGTTCAAGGCCTTTGCCCGCGCCGTTCGCATGGCGCTGGAGCGCGACCCCCGCATGGGCAGCACCATTCCCTCGACCAAAGGCTCACTCTGAGCATTCACCTGCGATGAACAGCAAAATGGTGGCCGTGGTGGACTACGGCAGTGGCAATTTGCGCTCGGTCTCCCAAGCGGTGGAACACGCGGCCACGAACACGGGTTTCACCGTTCGCCTGACCCAAGACCCCGCGGTGGTCATGGACGCCGATCGCGTGGTGCTGCCTGGCCAAGGCCACATGGCCGACTGCATGCGCGAGTTGCAGTCCAGCGGTTTGAAAGCCGCCGTGCTGCACGCCGCCGCGAACAAGCCGCTGTTCGGTGTGTGTGTGGGCATGCAAATGCTGCTCGATCGCAGCGAAGAGGGCCCTTGTGAGGGCTTGGGTTTGATGGCCGGTGAGGTCAAACGTTTCGATGTGGCGGGCCAACGCCAAGCCGATGGCAGCCGGTTCAAGGTGCCCCAAATGGGCTGGAACCGCTTGCACCACCAACTCGGCCGAGGCCCCTCGCACGCTTTGTGGGAAGGCATCCCCGATGGGGCCTACTTTTATTTCGTGCACAGCTTTTACGCCCAACCGCAAGACCCGCAACACGCGGTGGGCGAGACCGACTACGGCGGGCGATTTGCCAGCGCCATCGCGCGCGACCGTTGGTTCGCCACCCAGTTTCACCCCGAAAAAAGCGCGGACCATGGCCTGGCCTTGTTCCGCAATTTCCTCCACTGGAACCCTTGAGTTCCGTTTCCTTTTCACCTTTCACCGACCACCACGACCATGCTGCTGATTCCTGCCATTGATTTGAAAGACGGCCAATGTGTTCGCCTCAAGCAGGGCGACATGGATCAAACCACCGTGTTCGGTGAGGACCCCGCGGCCGTGGCGCGCATGTGGGTGGACAAGGGCGCTCGTCGCGTGCACTTGGTGGACCTCAACGGGGCGTTTGCGGGCAAACCCAAGAACGAAGCCGCAATCCGCAAAATCCTCAAAGAAGTCGGCAGCGAAGTGGACGTGCAGCTCGGCGGCGGCATCCGTGACCTCGACACCATCGAGCGTTACTTGGACGCGGGTTTGCGCTACGTCATCATCGGCACCGCCGCGGTGAAGAACCCCGGCTTCTTGCAAGACGCCTGCACGGCCTTCGGCGGCCACATCATCGTCGGGCTCGACGCCAAAGACGGCAAAGTCGCCACCGACGGCTGGAGCAAGCTCACCGGCCACGAGGTCATCGATTTGGGCAAGAAGTTCGAAGATTATGGCGTGGAGTCCATCATCTACACCGACATCGGCCGCGACGGCATGCTCAGCGGCATCAACATCGAAGCCACGGTCAAGCTCGCGCAAGCCCTGTCCATCCCCGTGATCGCCTCGGGCGGGTTGTCCAATTTGGAGGACATTCGCCAGTTGTGCGAAGTCGAAGACGAGGGCGTGGAGGGCGTGATCTGCGGCCGTTCCATTTACACCGGCGATCTCGACTTCGAAGCCGGCCAACGCTTGGCCGACGAGCTCAACGGCTGAGCCTTTCAGATGAGCGCCCAGGCCACTTACCGCGACACCGCGTTCGCGGGCCTGCCCGCTTGCGAATTGACGTTGCCGCAAGGCGACCGCCTGCTGGTCGCGATGCACGGCGCGCATGTGTTGTCTTGGGTGTCGGGCGGGCAAGAGCGCCTGTACCTCAGCCCCCAAAGCATGTTGGACGGCCAAGCCGCCATCCGTGGTGGTGTGCCCGTGTGCTTTCCGCAGTTCAACCAACGCGGCCCGATGGCCGAGCGCTTGCCCAAACACGGCTTTGCCCGCAACGTGGCTTGGTTGGCCGATGCGCCCGAACTGGGTGCCGAGCACGCCCGCCTCACGCTGCGCCTGAAGGACAACTTTCAGACCCGCGCCTGGTGGCCTCAAGCCTTTGCCTTGGCGCTGCACATCGACCTGAGCCCGGGTGCTTTGCAACTGACGCTGGACGTGCACAACACAGACACCCAAACGCTGGCGTTCTCGGGTGCTTTGCACACCTATTTGGCTGTGCCCGACGTGACGCAGGCCACGCTGCAGGGCCTGGGCGGTCAGCCCGAGTGGGATTCGCTCACCAACACCCCAGCACAAGCCGCCGATGCGATCCGCTTTGGCGCCGAGTTTGACCGCGTGTATGAAGCGGCACCCGTGCCCCTGACACTGAACCAAACCCTGCACATCAGCCAAAGCCCCAGCTGGGCCCACACCGTGGTCTGGAACCCCGCGCAAGACCTGTGCAAACGCCTGGTCGACATGCCCGACGACGGCTGGCGGGACATGCTGTGTGTTGAAGCGGCGCAGGTCTACACGCCCATCACCTTGCCTGCAGGCGGGCGCTGGTCGGGCTGGCAGCGCTTGCAAGTGCGCAAACCCTGAACCCATTCAACCAGAGAAGTCTCCATGCTCGCCAAACGCATCATCCCTTGCCTCGACGTGACCGGCGGTCGCGTGGTCAAGGGCGTCAACTTTGTCGAACTGCGCGACGCCGGAGACCCGGTCGAAATCGCGGCCCGCTACAACGAGCAAGGCGCTGACGAACTCACGTTTTTGGACATCACCGCCACCAGCGACGGGCGCGACGTGATCCTGCACATCATCGAAGCCGTGGCCAGCCAAGTGTTCATCCCGCTCACCGTGGGTGGTGGTGTGCGCACGGTGGAAGACGTGCGCCGCTTGCTCAACGCAGGGGCCGACAAAACCAGTTTCAACTCAGCAGCCATTGCCAACCCGCAAGTCATCCGCGAAGCGTCCGACAAATACGGTGCCCAGTGCATCGTGGTGGCCATCGACGCCAAACGCCGCAGCGCGCAAGACGAACAGCGCATCGGCACCCACGGTCTGCCCATGGGCCCCGGCTGGGACGTGTACAGCCATGGCGGCCGCAAAAACGTCGGCCTGGACGCGGTGGCCTGGGCCACCCAAATGGCCGAATACGGCGCAGGAGAAATCCTGCTCACCAGCATGGACCGCGACGGCACCAAAAGCGGCTTTGACCTGTCACTGA
>DAISXI010000013.1:0-28722 GCA_036825935.1 Hydrogenophaga sp. | reverse complement strand
ACCCACATCAACATCGTCGACACCCCCGGCCACGCGGACTTCGGTGGTGAGGTCGAGCGCGCTTTGTCGATGGTCGACGGTGTGGTGCTGTTGATCGACGCGCAAGAAGGCCCCATGCCCCAAACCCGCTTCGTGACCAAGAAGGCCTTGGCCTTGGGTTTGAAGCCCATCGTGGTGGTCAACAAGGTCGACAAGCCCGGGGCCAACCCGACCCAAGTGATCAACGAAGCGTTTGACCTCTTCGCGAACCTCGGCGCCACCGATGAGCAGTTGGAGTTTCCCGTGGTCTACGCCTCGGGCATCAACGGCTGGACGTCGTTGGAAGAAGGCCCCGCCGGTGAGCAGTGGGGCCCCGACATGTCGGCCCTGTTCTCCACCGTGCTCAAGCACGTGCCGGCACAGAATGGCGACCCCGCCGCTCCCTTGCAATTGCAAATCTCTGCGCTGGACTTCTCGACCTTTGTTGGCCGTATCGGCGTGGGCCGCATCAGCCAAGGCACGATCAAGCCCAACATGGACGTCTTGGTCATGGAAGGCACCGACGGCAAATCGGTCAAAGGACGCATCAACCAAGTCTTGACTTTCCAGGGTCTGGACCGCGTGCAAGCCACCGAAGCCGGTCCCGGCGATATCGTTCTGATCAACGGCATCACAGACATCGGCATTGGCGTGACCGTGACCGACCCGCTCAACCCGGCTCCTTTGCCCATGCTCAAGGTGGACGAGCCCACCCTGACCATGAACTTTTGCGTCAACACCAGCCCCTTGGCCGGTCGCGAAGGTAAGTACGTCACCAGTCGCCAAATCTGGGACCGCCTACAAAAAGAACTTCAATCGAACGTGGCTTTGCGCGTGCGCGAAACCGACGAAGACGGCATTTTCGAAGTCATGGGCCGCGGCGAATTGCACCTGACCATCCTGTTGGAAAACATGCGCCGTGAGGGCTTCGAGTTGGCCGTCTCCAAACCCCGCGTGGTGCTCCGCGAGATCAACGGCGAGAAGTGCGAACCCATCGAGTTGGTCACAGCCGACATCGAAGAGCAGCACCAAGGCGGCGTGATGCAAGCCCTGGGCGAGCGCAAGGGTGAGCTGGCCAATATGTTGCCCGACGGCAAAGGCCGTGTCCGCCTGGAGTACCGCATCCCCGCGCGTGGCCTGATCGGTTTCACCAACGAGTTCTTGAACTTGACGCGTGGCTCGGGCTTGATCTCCAACATTTTCGACAGCTACGAGCCGCACAAAGGCGAGATCGCCAGCCGCAAAAACGGCGTCTTGATCTCCATGGACGACGGTGAAATTTTCACCTATGCACTGGGTAAACTCGACGACCGTGGCCGCATGTTCGTCAAGCCCAACGACCCCGTGTACGAAGGCATGATCGTGGGCATCCACAGCCGCGATAACGACTTGGTGGTCAACGCCACGCGCACCAAGCAGCTGACCAACTTCCGTGTCTCGGGCAAAGAAGACGCCATCAAGATCACGCCCCCGATCGAACTCACGCTGGAATATGGCGTGGAATTCATCGAGGACGACGAGTTGGTGGAAATCACGCCCAAGAGCGTGCGCCTACGCAAGCGTTACCTGTCGGAACACGACCGCAAGCGCGCCAGCCGCAGCTGATGAACCCAGGTCGCCTCACGCACACCCAGGCCGTCTTTTTGATGGTTGGGGTCACGCTTTTGTGGTCCGTTGCGGGTGTGGTCTCGCGCGTGCTGGAATCGGCCGGGCGTTTTGAGGTGACTTTCTACCGCAGCGCTTTCACGGTGCTGTCCTTGATGTGGATGCTGCCGCTGTGGCGTGCGTGGTCGCGACGCCAAGTTCCCCAGATCCCACCGCTCTCGCCCAGCACCCGATCGGCGTGGGGCGAGACTTTGCATCGGCATTGGGGTTTTCTGCCCGAATCCCGCACGTTTTGGCTCTCGGGGGTGTGTTGGTCGGTCATGTTCACCGCCTTCATGCTGGCCTTGGGCTTCACCAGTGTGGCCAATGTGTTGGTCCTCATGGCCTTGGGGCCTTTGTTGACCGCTTTGCTGGCGCGCGTGGTTTTGGGGCAGCGTTTGGCCAACCGCACGTGGCTGACGATCGTGGTGGCGGCGCTGGGCATTGTATACATGTACGGCAGCCAGTTTTGGTCGGCCATGGCCGACCCGCAAACGCCGATCGTTGACCTGCTCATCGGCTCGGGTTTGGCTTTGTGTGTGCCCTTGGCGGGCGCGATCAATTGGACCGCGGTGCAGCGCGTGCAGCACAAAGGCGAGCGTATCGACTTGGTGCCTGCGGTGTTGCTCGGTGCGATTTTGTCCACCTTGTACACCTTACCCCTGGCCTTGCCCGGCACGGCCAGCGCCAGCGACGTGGCGTGGTTGGCGATGCTGGGTTGGTTGCAGCTGTCCGTGCCTTGCACCTTGTCGGTGGTGTGCGCCCGAGCGCTCAAGGCCGCTGAGGTTTCGCTGCTGGGCCTGTTGGAGGTGATCTTTGGCATTGCCTTGACCTGGGCCTTTGTCAACGAGGTGCCGTCCACCGAGGTCTTGATCGGTGGCGGTTTGGTGATTTTGGCTCTGGTGCTCAACGAGGCCTTGGGTTGGCGCGAACGCCAAACATCCGCCTGACGCTGTGCGCGACTGAGTCCCCAAACTGGGCGATGATGGGCCTAGGAGATTCAATATGACCGATACCGTTTTGGCTGAGCTGCGCGGGCGCGTGGCTTGTCTCACACTCAACCGACCCCAAGCCCTCAATGCTTTGTCTTTGGACATGGTGCGCGCACTCACCCAGGCGCTGCTGGCTTGGCGTGATGACCCTGCGGTCTTGGCCGTGGCCTTGCGCGGACAGGGCAAAGCGGGACCCTTCGGCGTGTTTTGTGCGGGCGGCGACATCCGGTTTTTTCACCAAGCCGCACTCGACGATGACCCCGATCTTGGGCACTTCTTCACCGAAGAGTACCGACTCAACCACCTGATCCACACTTACTCAAAGCCGGTGATCGCCTTCATGGACGGCATCGTCATGGGTGGGGGCATGGGCTTGGCGCAAGGCGCGAGCCTGCGATTGGCCACTGAGCGCAGCCGCTTGGCCATGCCCGAGACGCTGATCGGTTTGTTTCCCGATGTGGGCGGGGGCTATTTCTTGAGCCGTTGCCCGGGCCACGTGGGTGAGTATCTGGGCCTCACCGGGCAATCCGTGGGCGCGGCCGACGCGCTGGCCGTGGGCTTGGCCGATGGCGTGGTGGAGTCTGCCCGCTTGCCCGGCTTGTGGGAGAGTTTGGCGCAGACCCCGTTTGAGAACGGGGCGGCGGTGGTGCACTGGTGCCGCTCGCACGAACAACGCCACGGCGCGGCGCCCACCTTACACATGGCAGACATTCACGCGGTGTTTGGTGCGGCCAATTGGGACGAGGCCATCGCGGCTTTGCAGGCCCTCAACAACGAATGGTCACAGGCGACGCTGGCCGCTTTGCGTCAGCGTTCTCCCCTGATGTTGCGGGTCGTGTGGGCGCAGATCCGCCGCGCGCGCGGCATGGGCTTGGCCGATGAGTTGCGCATGGAGCGCGACATGGTGCAACACTGTTTTGACACGCGCCATTTGCAGCGACGGGGCGCGAGCAGCGAAGCGGTGGAAGGTATCCGGGCCCTGGTGGTGGACAAAGACCACGCGCCGCGTTGGCAACCCCAGCGTTGGGAAGACGTGAGCGAGGCCATGGTGGCGCCGTTTTTCGTCAGCCCTTGGGCCGCTCAGGACCACCCTTTGCGCGACTTGTGACCGACCTGGTCGGGCCTGGGTTCAGCGCAAGAAGCGCGAGTTGGGGTAGCTCGCGCTGAGCACTCGCCGTGCGTCGTTGCGCAAGTCGTTCATACCCAGAGCATCGTAAGAGGACACCAACAGGTGCAGCGCCTCTTCCAAGGCCGGCGTGCCGGGGTAGTCGGTGAGCGCGGTTTGAGCGCGGTTGATGGCCGCTACGTGAGCGCCGCGGCGGTGGTAGTAACGCGCCACGTGCACCTCGTACTGAGACAGCGAGTTGACGATGTGCGTCAGCCGGGTGCGCGCGTCGGAGGAGTATTTGGATTGGGGGAATCGGCTGATGAGCTGTCGAAAGGACTCGAACGAGTCCTTAGCGGCTTTTTGGTCGCGTTCGGACAGGTCTTGCTGAGACAAGGCGCCTAAAAACCCCAGGTTGTCATTGAAGGTCACCAAGCCTTTGAGGTAGAGCGCGTAGTCCATGGCCGGACTGGCGGGGTGTAGGCGCATGAACCGGTCGAGCGCGACTTGGGCCTGGGGCAACTCGCCGACTTTGTAATGCGTGTAAGCCTTGTCGAGCTGGGCCTGTTGCGCCAAGGGCGTGCCAGCGGCGCGGCCTTCGAGCTTTTCGAAATATTGGACGGCTTTGTCGGAGTTGCCTGAGGCGCGTTCGTCCAAGGCCTCGGCGTAAATTTTTTCAGGTGTCCAACCCACCGTGGGGTCGATGGTCGTGGTGCTGCAAGCGGTCATGAACCCGGCGGTGAGGAGCAGCGTCAAACGCAGCGTCGATAATCGGAATAAACGCACAGTACGCACACCTTTAGAAACAGGACAACCCAAGTTGGCTGAGCAAATTATATCGACGCCCCCAGCAGAGGACGAAACCGATGCGACCTGGGACGGCGCGACCGAGGCGATTGAAAACCGGCCGCTGCAAATCCCCGAGTCGATGCACGGCTGGCGCATCGACCGCGCCCTGGCCGAACTGGTGCCCGAGTTTTCACGCTCGTACCTTCAGCAATTGTTGGAAGAGGGCGCGGTGCAGTGGCGCGGCGCCACGGCGGGCAAAGCCTCGGCCAAGGTCACGGTGGGCGATGCGCTCAGCGTGCAACTGCGTCCGACCCAGCAAACCCAGGCCTTCAAAGCCGAGCCCATGGCGCTTGAGGTCGTCTTTGAAGACGAACACCTGATGGTCATCGTCAAGCCCGCGGGCTTGGTGGTGCACCCCGCGGCGGGCAACTGGACCGGCACCTTGCTCAACGGTTTGTTGGCTTGGCATGAGGGCGCCCGCCATTTGCCCAGGGCCGGCATTGTTCACCGATTGGACAAAGACACCTCGGGCCTGATGATGGTGGCCAAAAGCCGCACGGCCATGGACGCTTTGGTGCAAGCCATCGCGGCTCGTGAGGTGCATCGGGAATACGTGGCCTTGGCGCACGGCCTGTGGCGCTCACCGCTGAACCTCACGGTGGACCAAGCCATTGGCCGCGACAGCCGCAACCGTTTGCGCATGGCCGTGGTCTCGGGCGAGAGCACGGGGGCCAAGCCGGCCCAAACCACCGTCCACCGTTTGGAAGGCAGCCCACAAGCGACCTTGGTGAAGTGCAAATTGCACACGGGGCGCACGCACCAAATCCGGGTTCACCTGGCGTGGTTGGGCCACCCCTTGGTGTGCGACACGGTGTATGGTGGGCGCCCGCTGTGGGGGCTGGAGCGCCAAGCGCTGCACGCGCGCGAGTTGCGTTTCTTGCACCCGGTGGGCGGCCAGCCGCTGGCCTTTTTGGCCGAGCCCCCCAGCGATTTCTTGGCCGCGGTGGCCGAGGCGGGGCTCCATTACAATGGTAGTACCAGCGCGCCGCTCCCCTGAGCGCCGTTGACGGGCTTGGGCCATGTCCCTCGGCCCCCGCAGGGCCCCGCTGTTGGCGGGTGAACCCACTTTCTCTCGGCCTTGGGCCGAACCTCACACTTGCACGACGAACCACAGCGATGAACACCGCGGATGCCAAGCGTATCCTGGAGACGGCCTTGATTTGTGCCCCCCAAGCGCTCAGCGTGCGGGAGATGGGCACCTTGTTCGAAGACCAGCTCTCAGCCGATACCCTCAAAACCTTGTTGGCCGAGTTGCAACTCGACTGGACCTCGCGTGGCGTGGAGTTGGTGTGCATTGCCTCGGGCTGGCGCTTCCAAAGCCGCCCCGACATGCGTCCTTTTTTGGACCGCTTGCACCCCGAGAAGCCCCCGCGCTACACCCGTGCCACCTTGGAAACCTTGGCCATCATTGCCTACCGCCAACCCGTGACACGCGGCGACATGGAAGACATCCGCGGCGTGACCATCAACTCGGTCTTGCTCAAGCAGCTCGAGGACCGCGGTTGGGTGGAGGTCATTGGCCACCGCGAGACCGTGGGCCGACCCGCTTTGTACGCCACAACGCGCCAATTTTTAGACGATTTGGGCCTGGCCTCTTTGGACCAGTTGCCCGCCTTGGACGGCAACGATGTGCAAGAGTCGGCCTTGGAGCGCTTGGACTTTGAAGCCTTGTCCGCCCGGCTCGACGCCACCGATTTGTTCGCGCCTGAGGCCGCTGTGCCCAGCAACAACACACCCACCCTTTCATCCGACAGCGAAGCGACCGACCCGGCGGCCACGGATTCCATCCCCCCAGGAGCCCCATGACCCCCACCGACCACGGCGCACAGACCCCACTGCCCGAAGACCCCACCTCCGCTGCTGCCCACATGCAGGGCATCGATCCGGCGGCCGCTGAGCGCTTTCTCGATGTGGTCAGTGGCAACTTCGATGCCGAGCAGGCCGAGCAGGCCGAGGAGCCCAGCGCGCCGGTGGAGCCCAAACGCGTGTTGGCCCCACAGGCCGATTCACCCAAATTGCACAAGGTCTTGGCGCAAGCCGGCATGGGCTCCCGTTTGGAGATGGAGGCGCTGATCGTTCAGGGCCGCATCACCGTCAACGGCCAACCCGCCCACGTCGGCCAACGCATCCAATTCGGCGACATCCTCAAGGTCAACGGCAAGCCCGTGCGCGTGCGCATGACGCCCCCGCCACCCCGGGTGTTGGCCTACCACAAGCCCGTGGGCGAAGTCGTCACCATGGACGACCCCCAGAACCGCCCCACGGTGTTTCGCCGTTTGCCACGCTTGCAAAACGGCAAGTGGCAGTCGGTGGGGCGCCTGGACCTGAACACCGAAGGTTTGCTGCTGTTCACCAACTCGGGTGAGTTGGCCAACCGATTGATGCACCCGCGCTTTGGTTTGCAGCGCGAATACGCCGTGCGCGTGCTTGGCGCCTTGTCCAACGAAGAGAAAAAACGGTTGCTCGAAGGCGTCAAGCTCGAGGATGGCATGGCCAAGTTCGAGTCCATGGAAGACGGCGGCGGCGAGGGCGCCAACTGCTGGTACCGCGTGACCATCGCCGAGGGCCGCAACCGCGAGGTGCGCCGCATGTTCGAGGCCGTGGGCCATGCCGTGAGCCGACTCATCCGCATCCGCTACGGCGCCATGCTCTTGCCGCGCGGCCTCAAGCGCGGCGTGTGGCTGGAATTGGACGAAAAAGACATCGACCGTTTGGCCAACGCCGCGGGCATGGCCTTGCCCGACGCCGAGCGCGTGCCCGATCGCCGCGGTGCCGCCCCAAACCGACGCGGTGGCGGTGGTGGCATGGGGGCTGAGCGCCGCGGCGGTAATTTTCGCTCTGGCCCCGGTGGGCGGGTCAACGACCGCGGTCCTGGCAAATTCGATGCCCCGGTGCGCAAGACCAAAGGTGCGGTGGATGCGGCCCAGCCCGATCCTTTGAAAACCTCGGTGGGCTACATCGGCCACGACGCTTTGCAACGCAAACGTGACCAAAAAGGCGCGGGCGGCGCCCGCATGGGGTCGCGGCGTCGAAACGACCGTTGAACCCCAGCGGGCGATGTAGAATCACAGGCTTTGCAACACCTGCAAAAACCTGCTAATTTTTCACACCTATTGGGATTTTTATGGCCATCGAACGCACCCTCTCCATCATCAAACCCGACGCCGTTGCCAAAAACGTCATCGGTCAAATTTACGCCCGTTTTGAAGCCGCTGGCCTGAAGGTCGTCGCCGCCAAAATGGTGCACCTGTCGCGCGGCGAAGCCGAGCAGTTCTACGGCGTGCACAAAGCCCGTCCTTTCTTCAAGGACCTGGTTGAGTTCATGATCTCTGGCCCTGTGATGATCCAAGCCCTCGAAGGCGAAGGCGCCATCGGCAAAAACCGCGACCTCATGGGCGCCACCGATCCCAAGAAGGCCGCTGCTGGCACCATCCGCGCCGACTTCGCCGACAGCATCGACGCCAACGCCGTGCACGGCTCCGACGCTCCTGAAACCGCTGCCGTGGAAATCGCTTTCTTCTTCCCCGGCATGAACGTGTACTCGCGCTGATCCGCGACCACGCCATGTCATGACCGCCAACCTGCTCGATTTCGACCTCGACGGCTTGGCTGCGTTTTGCGAGCAGCTCGGTGAAAAGCGCTTCCGCGCCACCCAGCTGTTCCGTTGGATCCACCAGCGCGGTGCGTCTGACTTTTCTCAAATGACCGACTTGGCGCGCAGCCTGCGCGACAAGCTCCCCAGTGTCTGCCACATCACGCCTTTGACGGTGCTCTCGCGCCAGCAGTCGAGCGACGGCACGATCAAGTGGCTGTTCGACGTGGGCGGTGGCAATGCGGTGGAAACCGTCTACATCCCCGAAGCCGACCGTGGCACGCTGTGCGTGTCTTCGCAAGCCGGTTGTGCTGTGGGCTGCCGCTTTTGTTCCACCGGCCACCAAGGCTTTTCTCGCAACCTCAGCACCGGCGAAATCTTGGCGCAGCTTTGGTACGCCGAGCACCACCTGCGCGCCCAATTTGGCCAGGCCGAGCGCGTCATCACCAACGTGGTGATGATGGGCATGGGCGAGCCGCTGCAAAACTACTCGGCCTTGGTGCCGGCTTTGCGCGTCATGCTCGATGACCATGCCTACGGCTTGTCGCGCCGGCGCGTGACCGTGTCGACCTCGGGCGTGGTGCCCATGATCGACCGCTTGGCCCAAGACGTGCCGGTGGCCTTGGCGGTGTCGCTGCACGCGCCCAACGATGCGCTGCGCGACTCCTTGGTGCCTCTGAACAAAAAATACCCGCTCGCCGAGCTGCTCGACGCCTGCTTGCGCTATTTGCCGGCGGCGCCACGCGACTTCATCACCTTTGAATACTGCATGCTCGACGGCGTGAACGACCAGGTCGAGCACGCGCAGCAGTTGGTGGCCTTGCTCCAGCGCCACGGTGGGCGAGGGGTGGCTTGCAAGCTCAACCTGATCCCGTTCAATCCTTTCCCCGATTCCGGCTTGATGTGCTCGCCCCCTGCGGCGGTGCAGCGCTTTGCGCAAATTTTGTTGGCCGCGGGCTTGGTCACCACGGTGCGCAAAACCCGGGGTGACGACATCGACGCGGCCTGCGGACAGCTCGCGGGCGATGTCCTGGACCGCACCAACGCCGCGGCGCGCTTGGCCACCGCGCGCCAGACCGAGCAGACCGTGCGCTGGATGCCCAAGGAGCGCACGCTGTGATGCGCCGCGCGCTCTGGATCTTGAGCGCCTGCGCGGTGCTGACGGCATGCGCAGGGCCCGCGCCCATCGACACCGCTGCGCGCGAACGCGCCAGCATCCGCTTGGCCTTGGCCCAGGCGTACCACGAAGAAGGCCAGCACCACGTGGCGTTGGAAGAGGTTGAGCGCAGCTTGGCCATCGACGTCAAACAAGCCCCCGCACATGTGTTGCATGGTTTGATTTTGATGGCCTTGCGCCAGCCTGAGCGCGCCCGTAGCAGTTTGGACCAGGCCTTGGCTTTGGATGGTCGCTTGGTCTCGGCGTGGCACAACCGGGCCTGGTTGTCCTGCCAATCAGGGCAGTGGGCCGCGGCCCAAGCCGACTTCGCTCAGGCCTTGGTCTGGGCCTCGGGCGCTGAGCGCGCGCAGGCCCTGATGGTCGATGGTGTCTGCGCCGCGCGAGCCCAAGCTTGGGACCGGGCCGAGCAGCGCCTGACGCAGGCCTTGGACCTTGAGCCTCAGAGCCCGGTGGCGCAATACCATTGGGCCCGTGTTCAACAGTCGCGCGGCCAATGGGCGCAGGCGCAGTGGGCCTTGCAAAGCCTCAACACCTCACCCCACGCCAACGCCGAGAGCCTGTGGCTGGCCATCCTCGGTGCCCAAGAATTGGGGGACACTGAGGCCGTGGTTCAGTGGGGACAAGCGCTGGGGCAGCGCTACCCGCAATCCCCGCAGTGGAACGCTTACCAACGAAAGTTCGTGCATGACCGATAACACCAGCCCCACGGCGACCGTGGAGGCCCCAGAAGCCGTGCTCACCAATGGCCACTTGTTGTTGGTCGAAGCCCGCCAGGCCGCAGGCATACCCTTGGATGCCTTGTCGTTGGCCCTCAAAGTCCCCGTCAAACGCTTGGAGTCTTTGGAGGCCGGACGCTACGACGAATTGCCCGATATGACCTTCGCGCGGGCGTTGGCCATGAGCGTTTGCCGCTATTTGCAGATCGATTCGCAGGTCGTGCTGGAGCGCATGCCTTTGGCGCATGTGACCCGTTTGGGGGACCCGGGCGTGGTCGGTGGTGACACCATGTACGCCACGGGCGAGGGCTTGGCCTTAAGCCCGGTGAGCATTGTGCGTCGCCCACCGGTGTTGGTGGCCTTGGCCTTGCTTTTGGCCGCGGGGCTGCTCTACACCTTGCCCGAAGCGACCGATCCCGCGCCGGTGGATGCTGCACCTGCCGCCGAGCCTGCACCAGCCCCCGCCACCGAAGCCGCCACAACGACCTTGCCCGCGCCGGTCCCCGTGCCGGTGCCTGCACCGCCCACCGCGCCCGTTGCGGCGCAGCCCGTGCCGGCCCCTGTGCCCGTCGAGCCGACCGCAGCGCCCGTGGCGCCGAACCGGTCTGTGGTGCTGCGCGTCAGCGCCCAAGAAGAAACGTGGCTGCAGGTCATTCGACCCGATGGACGGGTCTTGATGGATCGTTTGCTCCAAACCGGCGACGTGGTGGACATGGGCAGTGCGCCGCCCTACACCGTGGTGCTGGGCCGGGCCAGTGCCGCGCAGGTGTTCGTGCGCGGACAGGCCATTCCTTTGGCGCCACACACCCGCGGGGATGTGGCACGTTACGAGGTGAAATGACATGAAACCCTTTGAACCCACCCCCGTCTTTGTGCCCGCACCGCGCCGCTCGCGCCAGTCCACGGTGTCTTGGGGCGACCACCACGTCACCGTGGGTGGCAATGCCCCGGTGCGCGTGCAGTCCATGACCAACACCGACACGGCCGACGCCGTGGCCACCGCCATCCAGGTCAAAGAATTGGCCGTGGCCGGCTCGGAGTTGGTGCGCATCACGGTGAACAACGAAGACGCCGCCAGGGCCGTGCCTTATGTGCGCGAGCAACTCGACCGCATGGGCATCCACGTGCCACTCATTGGTGACTTTCACTACAACGGCCACCGCCTGCTCACCGACTTCCCCGACTGCGCACAAGCCCTGTCCAAGTACCGCATCAACCCCGGCAACGTGGGTCGAGGCGACAAGGGCGATCGCCAATTCGCGCAAATGGTGGAAATCGCTGCGCGCCACAACAAGGCCATCCGCATTGGGGTGAACTGGGGCAGCTTGGACCAAGATTTGCTAGCCCAGATGATGGACGAGAACGCCCAACGCGCCCAGCCTTGGGACACCAAGCAGGTCATGTACGAAGCGCTCATGACCTCGGCCTTGGACTCGGCGAAAAAGGCCGAGGAGATCGGTCTCAACGGCGACAACATCACGCTGTCGTGCAAGCTCAGCGGCGTGCAAGACCTCATCACCGTCTACCAAGCACTGGCCCAGCGCAGCGACTATTCCTTGCACCTGGGCTTGACCGAAGCCGGCATGGGCACCAAGGGCGCGGTGGCCTCCAGCGCGGCCTTGTCGATCTTGTTGCAGCAAGGCATTGGCGACACCATCCGCGTTTCGCTCACGCCCCAACCTGGCGAGGCCCGTACCCAAGAGGTCTTGATCGCCACGGAAATTTTGCAAGCCTTGGGGCTGCGCCATTTCGTGCCCAGCGTCACGGCGTGCCCAGGATGCGGTCGCACCACCAGCACCACGTTCCAAGAGTTGGCCAAGCAGATCGACGACTACCTGCGCGACTCCATGCCCGTGTGGCGCAAGCAATACCCCGGCGTGGAAGAGCTCAAGGTCGCGGTGATGGGTTGCATCGTCAACGGCCCGGGTGAGAGCAAACACGCCGACATCGGCATCAGCTTGCCCGGCACCGGCGAGGCCCCCGCCGCCCCAGTGTTCATCGACGGCGAAAAAGCCATGACCTTGCGCGGCGAGGGCATTGCCCAAGAGTTTCAAACCGTGGTCGAGAACTACATTCAGAAGAGGTTTGGCGCGTCCGCTTGAGGCGCCCATCAGCACAACACATGGCCGAGAAAATCACCGCCGTCAAAGGCATGAACGACATCACCCCCGAGACCTCCGCGCATTGGGAGTGGCTCGAGGAACAGCTGCGCACCCTCATGCAGCGTTATGGTTACAGCAACCTGCGCACGCCCATCGTGGAGCCCACGGCGCTCTTCGTGCGCGGTTTGGGCGAGGTGACCGACATCGTCGAAAAAGAGATGTACTCCTTCACCGACCGTTTGAACGGTGAAGAGCTCACCTTGCGTCCTGAGAACACCGCCGGTGTGGTGCGCGCAGCGGTCGAGCACGCCCTGATTTACGACGGCGGCAAGCGCTTGTATTACATGGGTCCGATGTTCCGCCACGAGCGGCCCCAGCGCGGTCGTTACCGACAGTTCCACCAATTCGGCGCCGAAGCCTTGGGTTTTGCGGGCCCCGATGTGGACGCCGAGCTGATCTTGATCGCGTGTGACCTTTGGAAGGCCTTGGGTTTGAGCGGTATTTCTTTGGAGATCAACAGCCTGGGTCAACCCGCTGAGCGCTTGGCCCACCGCCAAGCCCTGATCGAGCACCTGTCGCAGCACATGGACGTGCTCGACGAAGAGGCCCGTCGCCGCTTGCACACCAACCCCTTGCGCATCTTGGACACCAAGAACCCGGCCATGCAAGCGGTGGTGGAGGCCGCGCCGCGCCTGATGGATTTCTTGGGCGAGGAGTCCTTGGCGCACTTCAATGGTTTGCGCGCCATCTTGGACGCGCACGGCGTGAGCTACCGCATCAACCCACGCTTGGTGCGTGGCATGGATTACTACAACCTCTCGGTGTTCGAGTTCGTCACCACCGAGTTGGGCTCACAAGGCACGGTGTGTGCTGGTGGTCGTTACGACGGCTTGTTCGAGCAAATCGGTGGCAAGGCTGCCCCCGCCGTCGGTTGGGCGCTCGGCATGGAGCGCATTTTGGAGTTGCTCAAGTCCCAAGCCTGTTTGCCCGCCGATCCGGTGCCCGATGCGTATGCGGTGGTGCCCGAGGCCGCTTCGATGCCCCAGGTCATGCCGGTGCTGCGCGAGTTGCGCGCCCTGGGCGTGAACGTGCAGATGCACGCCGCCACGGCCCAAGGCATGGGCAGCATGAAGTCGCAGTTCAAAAAAGCCGATGGCAGCGGCGCGCGCGTGGCCCTGATTTTTGGCGCCGACGAACTCGCCCAAGGGCAGGTCGCGGTCAAGCCCTTGCGCGCCGACGAGAGCGGGTCCGCCCCCGCCCAAACCCTGCAGCCACTCACGGGCGTGGCCCAGTGGGGCCCGGGCTTGCGCACCGTTTGAGTCCAGCCCCCTACAATCCCTTCTTTTTAGAGCTTTTTCAGTCATGGCCAAACCCCTCGATCTCGACGAACAAGAACAACTGGACCAGATCAAGCATTTTTGGGCCAAGTACGGCAATGCCATCAGCGCGGTGCTCATCGTGGTGTTTGGCTCGATTGCGGCTTGGAACGGTTGGCAATACTGGCAAAACAAGCAAGCCACGGAAGTTGCCGTGCTGTTCGACGAGTTTGACCGGGCCGCAAAAGCCGGTGAAACCGACCGCATGCAGCGCGCCTTGAGCGACATGCAAGCCCAGTACGGCAGCACCGTGTTGACCACCCAAGCGGCTTTGCTCGCCGCCAAAACCCATGTGGACCGCCAACAACCAGCGCCGGCGCGAGAGGCCTTGAATTGGGTGGTCCAATCGGCCAGCGACGACGCCTTGAAAGCCATTGCCCGTTTGCGTTTGAGCGCCTTGGACATCCAAGACAAAGCCTGGGACGCGGCCTTGGCCCAATTGGCGACACCCGTGCCGGTGGCTTTTGCTGGCTTGGTGGCCGACCGCCGTGGCGATGTCTTGATGGCCCAAGGCAAAGCCCTTGAAGCCCGTCAGGCCTACGAAACCGCTTACAAAGCCTTGGGCGCTCAAGACGCTTACCGCACCTTGGTGGCGGCCAAATTGGCGGCCATGGGCGTGGACGCCAACACATTGGGTGCCCCATGAAGCGCGGCGCTGTGTTGCGGCGCTTGCTGGCTTGGACCAGCGCCGGTGTCATGACCGCCAGCGTGGTCGCTTGTGCGAGCACCAACCGACCCAAACCCACCGAATTGACCGCTCAGCCTGTGGTGCAAACCGCGGCTTGGGCTTGGCACGTCCCGATGGGCGAGGGTTCGGGCGTTTTGCGATTGCAGGTCGTGGGCCAGACCGTGTACGCCGCGACCGACAACGGGGACTTATTGGCGCTGGAAGCCAGCACCGGGCGTGTGGTGTGGCGCATGCGAGTGCCCGAAGGTTTGTCGGCCGGTGTGGGTGGCGATGCCAACCGCGTGGCGGTGGTGACCCTGAACAACGAGCTCTTGTCGATTCAATCGGGTGAGGTTCGCTGGCGCGTGCGCTTGCCCGCGCGCGTGTTGACGCCGCCATTGGTGGCCGGCGGTCGCGTGTTCGTGGCCCTCTCAGACCGTTCCACCATGGCCTTTGATGGCAGCACGGGTGCGCGTTTGTGGACCCAACCCCGAGCTGGTGATCCCTTGGTCTTGCGACAAGCGGGTGTGTTACTGGCGGTCGGTGACACCTTGGTCTCCGGTGGTTTGGGCCGACTGCAAGGCTTGAACCCCGCCAACGGCCGCGTGGTTTGGGATGCGCCTTTGGCCACGTCGCGCGGCACCAACGAGGTCGAACGTTTGGTCGACACCGTCGGACCGGTGAGCCGTGTGGGCAATAGCGTGTGCGCGCGGGCCTTCAACGCCTCTGTGGGCTGCGTCGATGCCAGCACCGGGCGTGTGGTTTGGACACGGGCCTCACAGGGCGCGGTGGGCGTGGGCGGCGATGCGCAGCACGTGGTGGGCGCTGACAGCGATGGCCGCTTGGTGGCTTGGCGTCGCGACAGCGGCGAACCGGCTTGGTCTTTGGATCGCTTCAAATTCCGCGGTTTGACCGCGCCCGTGGTGCTCAATGGCCATGTGGCCGTGGGCGATGAGCAAGGCGTGGTGCATTGGCTCAACCTCGCGACCGCTGCCGATGTGGCCCGTTGGCGCGCCGATGGCTCGGCCATTGTGGGCGCCCCCGTGACGGCCGCTGGGATGGTCTTGGTTCAAACCCGCAAGGGTGGCGTGCACGCTTGGCGTGCACCGTGATGGCCTGCGCCGCAAGGGCGCTGAGGTCTTTTAAAAGGTATTGTTTGTGAAACCCGTTATCGCCTTGGTGGGCCGTCCCAACGTGGGCAAGTCCACCCTGTTCAACCGTTTGACCCACAGTCGCGATGCGATCGTGGCCGACTTTGCCGGCCTCACGCGCGATCGCCACTATGGCAACGGCCGTGCGGGTTCGCGCGAGTACATCGTCATCGACACCGGGGGCTTTGAGCCCGACGCCAGCTCGGGCATTTACCGAGAGATGGCCAAGCAAACCCGTCAAGCCGTGGCCGAGTCGGATGTGGTGATCTTTGTGGTGGATGCGCGCGCAGGCGTCAACACCCAAGACCACGACATTGCGCAATACCTGCGCAAACTGGGCAAACCCACGATCTTGGTGGCCAACAAAGCCGAGGGCATGACCCAAGGCTTGCAACTCGTGGAGTTTTACGAGTTGGGTTTGGGTGAGGTGGTGCCTGTTTCGGGTGCGCACGGACAAGGCATTCGCAGCATGCTTGACGCGGCCTTGGACGCCTTGAACATTCCCGAGATGGAGGACGATGAAGAAACGGTCGAGGACGACGGTGTGATCCGTTTGGCCGTGGCCGGTCGCCCCAACGTGGGCAAGTCCACGCTCATCAACGCTTGGTTGGGCGAAGAACGTTTGGTGGCCTTTGACATGCCCGGCACCACGCGCGACGCCATCACCGTGCCTTTCGAGCGCGGTGGTCAGCGTTTTGAATTGATTGACACGGCGGGCCTGCGGCGCAAAGGCAAAGTGTTCGAGGCGATCGAAAAATTCTCGGTCGTCAAAACCCTGCAAGCGATCGAGAGCGCCAACGTGGTTTTGCTTTTGCTTGACGCCACGCAAGGTGTGACCGACCAAGACGCTCATATCGCCGGCTTTATTTTGGAGAGCGGCCGCGCCGTGGTGTTGGCCATCAACAAATGGGACGCGGTGGACGCTTACCAGCGCGAACAGGTCGAGCGCAGCATCGAAAACCGCTTGGCCTTTCTGAAGTTTGCCTCTTTGCACCTGATTTCGGCGCAAAAGCGACAAGGCTTGGGCCCAGTCTGGAAGTCGATCGCCTTGGCCCACGCTTCGGCCAAGCGCAAAATGCCCACGCCCATGCTCACGCGCTTGTTGCAAGAGGCCACGGCCTTTCAATCGCCCCAGCGCAGCGGTATGTTCCGTCCCAAGATGCGCTACGCCCACCAAGGCGGCATGAACCCACCGGTCATCGTGATCCACGGCAACTCGCTCGAGCACGTGACCGACAGCTACAAGCGCTTCTTGGAAGCCCGGTTCCGCAAAGCCTTCGACTTGGTGGGCACGCCCCTGCGCATCGAGTTCAAGTCCTCGCAAAACCCATTCAAAGACGACTGATTTTTGCGAAGCAGGGCGTTGGTGAAAGTGGCCTGTGGTATGGTCTATTCACTTATCACTTTTCAACACGGAGCATATCGTGAACAACAAAGGCCAGCTCTTGCAAGACCCCTTCCTGAACCAACTTCGCCGAGAGCACGTGCCGGTCTCGATCTATTTGGTCAACGGCATTAAGTTGCAAGGCCAGATCGAGTCCTTTGATCAATACGTCGTCTTGCTGCGCAACACCGTCACCCAAATGGTTTACAAACACGCCATTTCCACCATCGTTCCCGGTCGCCCCGTGCAATTCGCCGCGGCCACGCCCGAAGAGCCAGCGGCTTGAAGCCGACCGAGGGGGGGGGCAACGCCACGCCCAGCGTCATTTTGGTGGGCGTGGACTTTGGTGACGACCATTTCGACGGCGAACTCCAAGAGCTCGGTTTGCTCGCGCAGACCGCCGGCTACCGAGTGGCCGAACGTGTGTCGTGCAAACGCCGCGCACCCGACCCGGCCTTGTTCGTGGGCTCGGGCAAGGCCGATGAGATCAAGTTGTTGGCCGACGCCACGGGTGCCGCCGAAATTCTTTTTGACCAAGCCCTGAGCCCTGCGCAGCAGCGCAACTTGGAGCGACACATGGCTCGTCCGGTCAACGACCGCACCCTACTGATCTTGGAAATCTTCGCCCAGCGCGCGCGCAGCCACGAGGGCAAGCTGCAGGTCGAGCTGGCCAAGTTGCAATACCTCAGCACCCGCTTGGTGCGCCGCTGGTCGCACTTGGAGCGCCAAAGCGGCGGCATCGGCATGCGCGGGGGACCCGGCGAGACGCAAATCGAGTTGGACCGGCGCATGATCGCCGACTCGATCAAGCGCACCAAAGAGCGCTTGGAAAAGGTCAAAAAACAACGCGCCACCCAGCGCCGCCAGCGCGAGCGCCGCGAAACCTTCAGCATTTCCTTGGTCGGGTACACCAACGCAGGCAAGTCCTCGTTGTTCAACGCCTTGGTCAAGGCGCGCGCTTACGCCGCCGACCAGCTGTTCGCCACCCTGGACACCACCACACGCCAGCTGTACTTGGGCGCGGCGGGCCGCTCGGTGTCGCTTTCAGACACGGTCGGATTCATCCGCAACCTGCCGCACGGCTTGGTCGATGCCTTCGCCGCCACCTTGCAAGAGGCCGCGGATGCGGACTTGTTGCTGCACGTGGTGGACGCCTCCAACCCCGATCACCCCGAGCAAATCGAGTCGGTGATGTCGGTGTTGCGCGACATTGGCGCCGCCGATGTGCCACAAATGCTGGTCTTCAACAAGCTCGACGCCTTGCCCTCCGAGCGTTTGCCGCACAAAACCCTCGATTCGATGGAACTGCACGACCGCAGCGTGGATCGTATCTTTGTCAGTGCCCAAGAGGGCACCGGGTTGGCCGATTTACGCGAGCATTTGGCCCATTGGGTGTTGCAACGCAGCCCGTCGCCCCATGCCGACCTTGGTATATTTTCAGACGATGAACCTGCGCCCGGCTGATTGGGCACAATAGACAGTTACAACTTCACCGAACTTGCTCATATGGATTTGAAATTCCCCCGACCCGCGTCGACCAACACCACCCCCGGTGCGACGCAACCCCGTTCCCGTTGGGCGCGCTGGTTTGGCGTCTTCAACCTCAACGACCCCCGCTGGGGCAGAGGGGATGATGGCAACAAGCAAGAGCCGGGTGCTGAGACACCCCCACCCCGTGACCAGCGTCCGTCGGGCCCCAACCAAGGCCCGCCAGACCTCGACGAGTTGTGGCGCGATTTCAACCGCAAGCTGGGCAAGTTGTTCGGTGGCCGGGGCGGCGGTTCGGGCCAAGGCGGCCAAGGCGGTGGTATGCCCCCCTTCAATCCCTCCCCAAAGTCCACCGGCATTGGCGCCGGCTTGATCGCAGGCGTGGTGGCCTTGATCTGGTTGGGTTCGGGCTTCTTCATCGTGCAAGAAGGTCAGCAATCCGTCATCACCCAATTCGGCAAATACAACACCACCGTGGGTGCCGGTTTCAATTGGCGCTTGCCTTACCCCATTCAACGCCATGAAACCGTGGCCGTGACCCAGATCCGTTCGGTGGATGTGGGCCGCGATACCATCGTGCCAGCGACTGGCTTGCGCGAGTCGGCCATGTTGACGGTGGACGAGAACATCGTTGAGATCAAGTTCGCCGTGCAATACCGCCTGAGCAACGCACGCGATTTTTTGTTTGAAAGCCGCGACCCTGAGGCTGCGGTGGTCAAGGCCGCCGAGACCGCTGTGCGCGAAGTGGTGGGCAAGATGCGCATGGACGCGGCACTGGCCGAAGAGCGCGATCAAATTGGTCCCCGCGTGCGCGAATTGATGCAGACCATTTTGGACCGCTACAAGGTGGGCGTTGAGGTGGTGGGCATCAACTTGCAGCAAGGTGGTGTGCGTCCGCCCGAGCAAGTGCAAGCCTCTTTTGACGATGTGCTCAAAGCCGCTCAAGAGCGCGAGCGCGCCAAGAACGAAGCCGAAGCCTATGCCAACGACGTGGTTCCGCGTGCCCGTGGTGCGGCCGACCGATTGAACGAAGAAGCCGAGGGTTACCGAGCCCGTATCGTGGCGCAGGCCGAAGGTGATTCGCAGCGCTTTCGCTCCATCCTCACGGAGTACCAAAAAGCCCCTCAAGTCACCCGCGAGCGTTTGTACGTGGACGCCATGCAAGAGGTCTACAGCAACGTGACCAAGGTCTTGGTGGACTCCAAGTCGGGCAACAACCTCTTGTATTTGCCTTTGGACAAGATCATGCAAATGACAGGCCCCACGGGCGCCGCTACCACGCCGACCCCTGCGCCGTCCCTGCCAACGAGCACGGCACCGGCCAGCAACCCTGCCTCCCGAAGTTTGGACAACGCCGCCCGCTCGCGTGAGCGCGACGTCCGCTGAACCCAAACCCCGAGCGAACAGAAAGTATTTTCATGAACAAACTGGGTTTTATTTTTTCCACGCTGATGGTGGCCTTGGCCATCGCCAGCTCCATGCTGTTTGTGGTGGACCAGCGCCAATTCGGCGTGGTCTTCCAGCTGGGTCAAATTCAGAAGGTCATCACCGAGCCGGGTTTGAACTTCAAGCTGCCCCCGCCATTCCAGAACGTGTCCTACATCGACAAGCGTTTGTTGGTCTTGGAGAGCACCGAAACCGAGCCCATGCTGACCGCTGAAAAGCAGCGCGTGGTCATCGACTATTACGTGCGCTGGCGCATCAGCGAGCCACAAACCTACATCCGCAACGTGGGTGTCAATGAGAACGCGGGTTCCCAGCAGCTCAACCGCGTGGTACGCAACTCCTTCCAGCAAGAGGTCAACAAACGCACCGTCACCGAACTCTTGTCCACACGCCGCGAAGAACTCATGGCCGACGTCAAACGAGAGGTCCTCAAGGCCGTTCGCAGCGATGACAAGCCTTGGGGCATGGACGTGGTGGACGTGCGCATCACGCGCGTGGATTACGCCGAGAGCATCACCGCATCGGTCTACCAGCGCATGGAGGCCGAGCGCAAGCGGGTGGCCAACGAGTTGCGTTCGACCGGTTTCGCCGAAGGTGAAAAAATCCGCGCCGATGCCGATCGCCAGCGCGAGGTGATTTTGGCCAACGCCTTCCGCGATGCCCAAAAAGTCAAAGGTGAAGGCGATGCCAAGGCCTCGGCCCTGTACGCCGCCGCGTTTGGCCGCGACCCGGCTTTCGCCCAGTTCTACCGCAGCTTGGAAGCCTACAAGTCGACGTTTGCCAACAAGCAAGACCTGATGGTGCTTGACCCATCGAGCGACTTCTTCAAGGCCTTGCGCAGCAGCAACCTAGGGCGTTGATCGTCTCGCACCCGCTGGACCCGCCCTTGTGGCGGGTTTTCTGTTTGGGGGCTCGCGCGACCCGGTAAAATCACTGTTTTAACAGCACCCCCTATGTCCATGTCCGCCTGGGTCCTGCCGGATCACATTGCCGATGTGCTGCCCTCTGAGGCGCGCCACATCGAAGAACTCCGCCGAGCCTTGCTCGACACAGCCCGTGGCTATGGCTACGAGTTGGTGATGCCGCCCATGGTCGAACACCTCGAGTCTTTGCTCACGGGCACGGGCGAGGCCTTGGATTTGCAAACCTTCAAGCTCGTTGACCAGCTTTCGGGACGCACCTTGGGTTTGCGCGCCGACAGCACGCCCCAAGTGGCCCGCATCGACGCCCATTTGCTCAACCGCGCTGGGGTCACCCGCCTGAGCTACTGCGGCCCGGTGGTGCACACGCGCATCGACCGCGCCCAAGCCAGCCGGGAGCCCATGCAGCTGGGCGCTGAAATATACGGCCATGCAGGCGTGGAAGCCGATTTGGAAATCATCGAGCTGGCACAGGCCTGTGTGCGCCAAGCGGGCGTCGGCCAGCTCTTGTTGGACATGTCCGATGTTCGTGTGATCGACGCCGTCTTGGCCGACGTGCCCGCCGACCCCGCGTGGTTGGCCCGGGTCCATGCGGCGCTGGCCGGCAAAGATCAAGCCGAACTCGACGCCCTCTCGGCCCATTTACCCACAGCGGTGCAGCGCGATCTGCGCGCTTTGCCGACCCTGTTTGGTGGGGTGGAGGTGATCGAGGTCGCGCAGCAGCGTTTGACGCCTTCGGCGCGTTTGCAAGCCGCCTTGGACAACCTGCGCTGGCTTGCGGCCCAGGCCCAGGGCATGGACGTCTCCATCGATCTGGCCGACCTGCGCGGCTACGCCTATTACACCGGCATGCGCTTTGCCATGTTCGCCAAGCCCGACGCGGCCGCGCCCAGCGCGTCGCCGATGGAGTTGGTGCGTGGCGGTCGTTACGACGAGGTGGGTGCGGTGTTTGGCCGCAAGCGCCCGGCCGTGGGTTTCAGCTTGGACCTCAAAGAGTTGGTGCAGGCCGTCGCGCCGCGCCCCTTGCAAGCGGCCATCCGCGCCCCTTGGAGCACGGACGCTGCTTTGCGCCGCGCCGTGGCCGATTGCCGCGCCCAAGGCCACACCGTGGTCTGCGTCTTGCCCGGCCATGAACACGAGATCGACGAATTTTTGTGTGACCGACAGTTGGTGCAGCGCGCCGGTGCTTGGCACCTTGAACGCCTTTAATTTTTGTTTCGAAAGCAGCAGATGAACAAGAGCAGAAGTGCCACCCCCGGGCGCAACGTCGTGGTCGTGGGCACCCAGTGGGGCGACGAGGGTAAGGGCAAGTTGGTCGATTGGCTCACTGAGACGGCGCGCGGCGTGGTGCGTTTCCAAGGCGGTCACAATGCCGGACACACCTTGGTGATCAATGGCGTTAAAACCGCTTTGCATTTGATCCCTAGCGGCATCATGCGTGACGGCGTGAAGTGCTACATCGGCAACGGTGTGGTGCTCTCCGTGGGTAAGTTGTTTGAGGAAATAGCTGGTCTGGAAAAGGCGGGGATCGAGGTGCGCTCGCGCCTGCGCGTGAGCGAGGCTTGCCCCTTGATCTTGCCGTTCCATGCCGCGATCGACATCGCCCGCGAGGCCGCCAAGGTCAAAGCCGGTACCGAAAAAATCGGCACCACGGGTCGGGGCATTGGCCCGGCCTACGAAGACAAAATCGCTCGCCGCGCCTTGCGTGTGCAAGACCTCAAATACCCTGAGCGTTTCGCCACCAAATTGCGTGAATTGCTCGACTTGCACAACCACGTGCTGACCACCTACCTGAGCTCGACTACCTTGGCGTGGGACGAGAAGATCGCGGCCTACATGTTGGGCGGTCAGATCCAGTTCGAGCCGGTGTACGCCGAAGCCATGGCCCAAGCCGAGCTGCTCAAGCCCATGATCGCCGATGTTTCGCGCGAACTCAACGAAGCGCACGCCGCCGGTGTGAACCTCTTGTTTGAGGGCGCACAAGGCACTTTGCTTGACATCGATCACGGCACTTACCCCTTCGTGACCTCCAGCAACTGTGTGGCTGGTAACGCCGCCGCTGGGGCGGGCGTGGGGCCGGGGCTTTTGCACTACGTGCTGGGCATCACCAAGGCCTATTGCACCCGCGTGGGTGGCGGCCCATTCCCCACCGAACTCGATTGGGAAAAAGAAGGCACACCGGGTTTCCACATGAGCACCGTGGGCGCCGAGAAAGGCGTGACCACCGGCCGCTCACGCCGCTGCGGTTGGTTCGACGCGGCGCTGCTCAAGCGCAGCGCCCAAGTCAACGGATTGTCGGGCTTGTGCATCACCAAACTCGATGTGCTCGACGGTTTGACCGAGCTCAAGCTCTGCGTGGGCTATGAACTGGACGGCGAGCGTATCGATATTTTGCCGATGGGAGCCGACGACATCTCGCGCTGCCAACCGATTTACGAGACCTTGCCCGGTTGGAGCGAGTCGTCGGTGGGTGTGACCCAGTACGATCGGTTACCGGCCAACGCGAAGCTGTATTTGCAGCGCATTCAAGAGACCACGGGCGTGCCGATCCACGTGGTCTCGACCAGCCCCGACCGCGATCACACGATTTTGTTGCACCACCCCTATCAGGCCTGAGCCTGTGTCCCACTGACCCAATGGAGCCCGTATGCTGACCGAAGACGGAAAACACCTGTACGTCTCTTATGACGAGTACCACAACCTGATCGAGAAACTGGCCTTGCAAGTGCACCATTCGGGTTGGCAGTTCGACACGATTTTGTGTTTGGCCCGCGGGGGCATGCGGCCCGGCGACATCCTGTCGCGTATTTTTGACAAGCCCTTGGCCATCATGTCCACGAGTTCCTACCGCGCCAACGACGGCACCGAGCAGGGCAATTTGGACATCGCTCGCTACATCACCACACCCAAAGGCGAGATTGCGGGACGTGTGTTGTTGGTCGATGATTTGGCCGACTCTGGTCATACGCTCAACGCGGTCATTGGTCTGCTGAAAAACAACTACGCTCCCATCACCGAGCTGCGCAGCGCGGTCATTTGGACCAAGCAAGTCTCGACGTTTGCGCCCGACTACTCGGTGGAGTTCTTGCCAACCAACCCTTGGATCCACCAGCCGTTCGAAGCCTACGACAGCATGCGCCCCGAGCAGTTGCTCGCCAAGTGGACCTTGTAAGTGACCGAGCGCAGCACAACCCTGATTCACCACCCCTACCAAGCCCCTGAGGGGTTTGCGGCAGTGGCGCCCGCGGTGCACAAAGCATCGACCGTGTTCTTCCCGACGGTGCATGCTTTGCGTACCCAAGAATGGAAAGACAAAAGCGGATACACCTACGGCCTGCACGGCACGCCCACGACCTATGTGCTCGAAGAGCGCATCGCCACGCTCGAAGGTGGCCGCTACTGTGTCTTGGCCCCCAGCGGTTTGTCGGCTTTGGCCTTGGTGGACATGGCGTTTTTGCACACCGGCGACGAGTTGCTCATCCCCGACAACGCCTATGGGCCCAACATGGCCTTTGCCGAAGGGGAGCTGGCGCAGTGGGGCATCACCCACCGCCGATACAACCCCATGGACCCCGCCGACCTGGCTGCCAAAATCTCCAACGCCACGCGCTTGGTGTGGCTGGAAGTGCCCGGATCGATCACCCTCGAATATCCCGATGTCCCCACCTTGGTGGCCGTGGTGCAAGCGGCCAATGCCGATCGCTCAGCCGATCGCCGTGTGATCACGGCCTTGGACAACACTTGGGGTGCGGGCGTGGCGTTTGGCGCGTTTGAGTTGGGTGTGGATGTCTCGATGCAAGCCCTGACCAAATACCCCAGCGGCGGCGCTGATGTCTTGATGGGTTCGGTCGTCACGCGCGATCCGGCTTTGCACCAAACCCTATTGATGTGTCATTCACGCATGGGCCTGGGGGTTTCGGGCAACGACGCTGAGCTGGTCTTGCGCGGCCTCAACACCATGGACCTGAGATACCACGCGCACGACACCGCCACGCGCGCCTTGGCCCAGTGGATGCAAAGCCAGCCTGGGGTGGCCCAAGTGCTGCACCCGGCCTTGCCCGGCTCGCCCGGCCACGAGACCTGGTTGCGCGATGCACACGCCGCAGCCTGTTTGTTCAGTGTGGTGTTCGACGCGGCCATTTCCCAAGCGCGCATCGATGCCTTGCTGGACCGTTTGCAGCGCTTCAAATTGGGCTGGAGCTGGGCTGGCCCCGTCAGCCTGTGCGCGCCTTACCATGTGAGCGCCATGCGCACCCAGCTTTGGCCTCACGCGGGTGGCTTGGTGCGTTTTGCCATCGGCCTCGAAGCCGTCTCTGATTTACAAGCCGATCTGCAACAGGCTTGGCCTGCGCTGCAAGCCGGCTGAGCTCTTTTTTACTTCACCGAACCGAAAGACTGCTTTGGCAACACCCAATTACGGCTACGAAAAACGCCAACGCGAACTCGCCAAGAAAAAGAAGAAGGAAGAGAAGCTCAAGTCCAAAACCGAGCGCAAGCACGGCGAGGGCGACGAGCCTGAGACCCCTGAGGGCACCGATCCCCAGTCGCCCGCCGCCGGCGCCAGCGACCCGACCTGATTCAGCGCTCGGCGGCCAAGATGGTTTGGGCCATCTGCTCGAAGGCCGCTGCGCTGTGTTCCTTCGATTCGAACACCTGCGCCTGCGGGTATTGCATAAAGTTGCGGTCAATCGATTGGCGGTACACCGGGTCGTAGTGGTCGCGAAGCAACTCGTGCACCACCGCGGGCGTTTGACCGTCGCGCACCCATTCGCTCCAGCGCTCGATCACGGCCTTGCCTCGGATGTCGTTCAAGGCCTGTAGGCGTTCGATGAAGTGGGCGCTGTCGTTGACGAAGTACGCGTAGTCCTCCAGCAGCAAGGCCACGCGGGCCTCGTCGGGGAGTTGCACGTCGATGCAGGGGCTCTCTCGCATGGCGTCGATCAAGGCGTCGGGCACGCGCACATTGCCCACTTTTTTACTTTCGCACTCCACGTAGACCACCCGACTGGCGTCCAGCTCGCGCAGGCGCGCCCAGATGCGCGTGTCAAAGTGTTTTTGGCTGGGCTGTGCAAGGCCGGGCACGTGGCCCAACACCGAGCTGCGGTGGCAGGCCAAGGCCTCAAGATCCAGCACCTGCGCGCCTTGTGCGGCTAAGGCCTGCAACAAACGGGTTTTGCCGCTGCCTGTGGGGCCGCAGACGACGCGGTATTGAAAAGACGGCACCAAGGCGGGCAGGTCGTCGACCAAGGCCGCGCGCCAGGCTTTGTAGCCGCCTTCGATCAAGGTAACCCGAAAGCCGATGGCGCCCAAGATGGTGGCCAAAGCGCCGCTGCGGTTGCCCCCGCGCCAGCAGTAGACCAGAGGCTTCCAATCGCGTGGTAGGTCGATCACTTCGCGCTCGATGTGCGCGGCGATGTTGCGCGCCGACAAGGCTGCCCCCCGTTTTTTGGCCTCAAAGGCGTTGACCTGCTTGTACATCGTGCCGATGTCGATGCGCTCTTGGTTGTTGAGTGTGGGCCAGTTGATGGCGCCGGGCACATGGTCCAAAGCGTGTTCGTCTTCGGTGCGGGCATCGATGACGGTGTCAAAAGTGGCCAAGCGGGCCAAGGCTTGTGTGGCGGGGAGGCTGTGAACAGGCATGGCCGATTATCGCGACGACAGCAAACGTCGCAGCGCAGGCCAGGCGTTGCGCAGCATGATGGGCTGGGCTTGTTCGTTGGGGTGGATGCGGTCACTCTGGAACAAGGCCAGCGGATCTGGGGCATCGGCCACGCCGGTCAAGAAAAAGGGCACCAAAGCCACCGACTGCGTTTGCGCCACTTGGGTGTAAACGCGTTTGAAGGCTTCGCTGTACTGCGCGCCGTAATTGGGGGGCATCTCCATGCCCAAGAGCAGCACGCGCGCACCGGCGGCTTTGGACTGTCGCGTCATGTCGTTCAGGTTGTCTTGCGTCATGGTCAGAGGCAAACCGCGCAGGGCATCGTTGCCGCCGAGCTCGATCACGACAACTTGCGGCTGGTGTTGGCGCAACAAAGCGGGCAAGCGCGAGCGACCACCCGAGGTGGTGTCGCCGCTGATGCTGGCGTTGACCACGCGGGCTGCAGGTCCTTGTCGGTCGATCTCTGCTTGGAGCAACGCGACCCAACCGCTGCCACGGCGCAAACCATATTCAGCGCTGAGCGAATCGCCCACGATGAGCACCACCGGCGCTTGGGCCTTGGCTGCGCTTTGGGCCCACGCCATGGGCGAAAGTCCCCAAGAACAGGCCAGCAACAGCAGCGCGGTAAAGTGTCGGTGTTTCAACTGGAAAGCCCTTCAATGTCGGATGTGATGATTGCCGTGTCCCATGTGTCCAAATCGGTCAGCGACGCCACGGGCACCCTGTCGATTTTGCGCGATATCGATTTCACCCTGCGCAAAGGTGAAACCGCCGCCATCGTGGGGGCCTCGGGGTCGGGCAAAAGCACGCTCCTGTCCATCATCGCGGGCTTGGACACGCCCACCCAAGGCACGGTGAGCATCGACGGCCAAGACCTGTTTGCCCGCTCCGAAGACGAGCGCGCGGCGCTGCGCGCCGCTCAAGTGGGCTTTGTGTTCCAAAGCTTCCAATTGCTGGGCAACCTGACCGCCTTGGAAAACGTGATGTTGCCCTTGGAGTTGGCGGGGCGGCGCGACGCCCGTTCGGCGGCCACGACCATGCTTGAGCGCGTGGGCTTGGGCGAGCGTTTGGGTCACTACCCCAAGCTGCTCTCGGGCGGTGAGCAGCAACGCGTGGCCTTGGCACGCGCCTTTGTGGTCAAACCCGCGGTGCTCTTGGCCGATGAGCCCACGGGCAGTTTGGACTTTGCCACCGGCGAAAAAGTCATGGCTTTGATGTTCGAGCTCAACCAAGAGCTGGGCACGACCCTGGTCATGGTCACCCACGACCGTGGCATTGCCGAGCGTTGCGAGCGCCGAATCACCATCGAAGCCGGGCGCGTCGCCGATTGAGCCCCTGCACTCGGGGATAATGCGGGGATGTCATCCCCCAAAGTGCTTTTCGGCTTTCACGCCGTCGGCGTGCGCCTGAAAATGGCACCGCAATCCATCATCGAAATTCATTTCGAGCCCACCCGCCGCGATGCGCGCATGCGCCAGTTCATTGACCGTGTCAAAGAGGCGGGCGTGCGCTTGATCGAGTCCGATGGCCTGCGCATATCCAAACTTGCCGGCAGCCACGGCCACCAAGGCGTGGCTGCCCGCGTCCAGACGATCGAGCAGGTTCACTCGCTCGACGAGTTGTTGGAAAACCTCGAAGTCTCTGGCGCGGCCCAACCCTTGATCTTGGTGCTCGACGGCATCACCGACCCGCACAACTTGGGCGCGTGTTTGCGTGTGGCCGATGGCGCGGGGGCACACGCGGTCATCGCGCCCAAAGACCACGCTGCAGGCATCAACGCCACCGTGGCCAAGGTCGCCAGTGGCGCGGCCGAGACCATGCCGTACTTCATGGTCACCAATTTGGCGCGCACCTTGAACGAACTCAAAGAGCGCAACATCTGGATCATCGGCACCAGCGACGACGCCAGCAAAACCATTTACGAGGTCGACCTCAAAGGCCCCGTAGCCCTGGTCTTGGGGGCCGAAGGCGCGGGCATGCGCCAACTCACCCGCAAGACCTGCGACGATTTGGTCAGCATTCCCATGCAAGGCGCTGTCGAAAGCTTGAACGTCTCGGTGGCCAGTGGGGTGTGTTTGTACGAGGCTTTGCGCCAGCGCCGCTGATCAACTACTGGAAGAAGACAATGACCTTTCAAAAAATCACCGCTATCGCTGTGGGTGTGGTGGCCTTGCTCCTGAGCACGGCCTGCACCCAAGAGCAACAAAACAAAATCAGCCGCAGCATCCAAAACTGGACCGGCACCAACGGCGTGCTCGAGGTGTATGCGGGCGACAAAGTCGCGCGCCGTTTCCTCAAGATCGACAAAATCAGCACCGCTTTGGGCACCGACGATGGCCTGCCGCGCGCTTACCGTTATGGCTACGGTGTGCTCGACGAAAACCTCAACATGCAGGTCGATGCGGGTGAGAAGAAGGTCTATTTCGAGATCAGCGA
>DAISXI010000012.1:0-30497 GCA_036825935.1 Hydrogenophaga sp. | reverse complement strand
GTCTACCGCATGAAGCTCTTGGGCGCCACCGTGGTGCCGGTCGAGTCGGGCAGCAAGACCTTGAAGGACGCGCTCAACGAAGCCATGCGCGACTGGGTCGCCAACGTGGACAACACCTTCTACATCATCGGCACCGTGGCCGGCCCGCACCCCTACCCCATGATGGTGCGCGACTTCCAAAGCGTCATCGGCGAAGAGTGCTTGAAGCAAATGCCGCAAATGCTCATGGAAGCGGGCTGCACCAGCGAACAACCCGATGCGGTGATGGCCTGTGTGGGCGGTGGCAGCAACGCCATGGGCATCTTCTACCCTTACATCAACCACAGCGGCACACGCCTCATTGGCGTGGAAGCGGCGGGCGAAGGCCTTGACAGCGGCAAACACTCGGCCTCGCTGCAAATGGGCAGCCCCGGCGTGCTGCACGGCAACCGCACCTATGTGCTGCAAGACGACAACGGCCAAGTGACCGAGACGCACAGCGTGAGCGCCGGTTTGGACTACCCCGGCGTGGGCCCCGAGCATGCGTTTTTGAAAGACATCGGCCGCGCTGAGTACGTCGGCATCACCGACGCCGAAGCGCTCGAGGCCTTCCACTACCTGTGCCGCACCGAGGGCATCATCCCCGCCTTGGAGTCGAGCCACGCCGTGGCCTATGCCATGAAGATGGCCAAGACCATGAAGCCCACCCAATCGATCTTGGTCAACCTCTCGGGCCGCGGCGACAAAGACATCGGCACCGTGGCCGATTTGTCGAACGCCGACTTCTATTGCCGCCCGAGCTGCCGTGGCCAATCGGTCAAAGGTGGCGAAGCCCCTGTTCGCTTTCAACCTTGAGATCGCCATGAGCCGCATCGAAACCACCCTCTCTGGCCTCAAGGCCCAAGGCCGCAAAGCCCTGATTCCTTTTGTCACGGCCGGTTACCCCTTTGCCGACATCACACCCGAACTCATGCACGGCATGGTCGCGGGCGGTGCCGACGTCATCGAGCTCGGCGTGCCCTTCTCTGACCCGTCAGCCGATGGACCGGTGATCCAGAAAGCCGGCGACCGCGCTTTGGCCATGGGTATTGGCCTGACTCAGGTCATTGCCATGGTGAGCGCATTCCGCCAAACCAACAGCACCACCCCCGTGGTGCTCATGGGCTACGCCAACCCGATCGAGCGTTACGACCAAAAACACGGCGACGGCGCTTTTGTGCGCGACGCTTCGGCCGCCGGCGTGGATGGTGTGCTGGTGGTGGATTACCCACCCGAAGAATGCGAGGCATTCGCCGCGTCGTTGCGCGCACACCAGATGGACCTGATCTTTTTGCTCGCCCCCACCTCCACCGACGCCCGCATGGCTCAAGTGGCCCGTGTGGCCAGCGGCTACGTGTACTACGTCTCGCTCAAAGGCGTGACGGGCGCGGGCACTTTGGACGTCAGCCAAGTGCAAGCGATGCTGCCGCGCATCCGCGCCCACGTGAGTATCCCTGTGGGTGTGGGCTTTGGCATCCGCGACGCCGCCACCGCGCGCGCCGTGGGTGAAAGCGCCGACGCGGTGGTCATTGGCAGCAAGATCATCCAGCTCATCGACGCCGAACCGCGCGAGCGTGTGGTGCCGGTGGCACAGGCCTTTTTGAGCGACATTCGACAGGCCTTGGACGCCTGATCTGGCCCCACCCGGCCATGGTTTAATTCAGCGCTGAAGGAGATTCCTATGTCTTGGCTTGAAAAGCTCTTACCCCCCAAAATCACGCACACCGACCCCAGCGAGCGTCGCAGTGTGCCCGAAGGTTTGTGGGTCAAGTGCCCCAGCTGCGAAGCGGTGCTCTACAAAACCGATCTGGAGAAAAACCAGAACGTGTGCCCGCACTGCAGCCACCACCACCGCATCGGTGCGCGTTCGCGCCTGAACGCGTTTTTGGACGCCGAAGGCCGCTACGAGGTGGCGCAAGAGGTGGTGCCGGTCGACCCCTTGAAATTCAAGGACAGCCGCAAATACCCCGAGCGCATCAAAGAAGCGATGGAGAACACCGGCGAGACCGATGCGCTGATCGTCATGGGCGGCTCGGTGCAGAGCGTCAACGTGGTCGTGGCCTGTTTTGAATTCGATTTCATGGGCGGCTCCATGGGCTCGGTGGTGGGCGAGCGCTTTGTGCGCGGCGTCGAAGAGGCCATCGCGCAAAAAGTGCCGTTCATTTGTTTCACCGCCACCGGTGGTGCGCGCATGCAAGAGGGTTTGCTGTCGCTCATGCAGATGGCCAAGACCAACGCCGCGCTCACGCGTTTGGCCAAAAAAGGCCTGCCCTATGTGAGCGTGCTGACCGACCCGACCATGGGTGGTGTGTCGGCTGGTTTTGCGTTCATGGGCGACGTGGTGATCGCCGAGCCCAAGGCGCTGATCGGCTTTGCCGGCCCGCGCGTGATCGAGAACACCGTGCGCGTGAAGTTACCCGAAGGCTTTCAGCGCGCCGAGTTCTTGCAGACCAAGGGCGCGGTGGACTTCATTTGTGACCGCCGCGAGCTGCGCAGCACGGTGGCCAACACCTTGGCCATGCTGCAGCGCCAAAGCGCCGACGTGGTGGCGGCCGATTGAGCCCCCCATGGGCGCCCGGAACGCGGCACACGGTGCCGCTGTTCCCACTGCAAAGCGTGCTCTTCCCCGGCGGCCACTTGCCGCTCCAAATCTTTGAGGTGCGCTACCTCGACATGATTGGCCGCTGCCACAGCGAACAGTCCCCGTTTGGGGTGGTGGCTTTGTCTGAGGGCCGCGAGGTGCGCACACCGACTGGCGAAGCTGCTCGCCTTGAGAGCGTGGGCACACTGGCCCATTTGCAGCAACTTGACAAAGTTCAACCGGCATTGTGGCGGGTGCAGTGCCAAGGCCGCGAACGCTTTCGCATCTTGACCAGCGAACAAAAACCCCACGGCTTGTGGATGGCCGATATTGAAATCTTGCCAACCGATGCCATGGTGGGCGTACCGCCAGACCTCACACGCGCGCAAACAGCCCTTCAATCGGTGTTGCAAAGCATGCAAGAGCAAGCACCCCAGGCCCTAGCCGATTGGCCGCTACAACCCCCCTTTGCGTGGACCGACAGCGGCTGGTTGGCCAACCGCTGGGCCGAGCTCTTGCCCCTGCCCTTGGCCACGCGGCAGCAACTGATGTCGTTGGACAACCCCTTGCTGCGCTTGGAGCTGGTCTGCGACCTGCTCGAACAACACGGCGTGAGTGGCTGAAGCCTGTTAAGGCAACAAAGCCAGCGCCTGCATGTAGCGCGGCGAAACCATCAGCTCATCCCAATCGGGCGCGGCTTGGGTCGGCAACAAAGCCAAACGGCGTTCTTCGCTGGCCGGGTTGGGTTGCCATTCGCGGTGCATCCACGCGCGCGACAGGGCTTCGATGGCCTCGTCGATGGGAGAACCGCCATCCACCACCGATTGGTTGCACAAGAGCACCATGTCGCAGCCCGCGTCCAAGGCAGCCAAACTGGCTTGGGCAAAGCTCAGGGTTTGGCCTTGGATTTGGCGCGCCGCGGCCATGCTCAGGTCATCGCTGAAGATGGCCCCGGTGAAGCCCAAACGCTGGCGCAACACCGCTTGGAGCCAACGCGCCGAATAACCGGCCGGGCAGTTGTCCACCTTGGGGTAGACCACATGGGCCGGCATGACGGCCTGCAAACTCGCCGAGAGCCAGCCATAGGGCAAAGCGTCGTCGGCCAAGATGGTGCTGAGGCTGCGCGGATCCACGGCCAGGGCCACGTGCGAATCGGCGTGGGCAAAGCCATGACCGGGGAAGTGTTTGCCGCAGTTGCCCATGCCGCTGAGCGCCAAACCGTGCATGAGGCTTTGAGCCAACAGGGCCACGGTGCGGGGGTCGCGGCCAAAGGAGCGGTCACCGATGACGGCGCTGTCGCCGTGGTTCAAATCGAGCACGGGCGTGAAGCTCATGTCCACGCCACAAGCGCGCAACTCGGAACCCAAGACGTACCCGGTGGCCACGGCGGCATTGGTGGCGCGCAGCACCGACGCGCCGGGCATCTCACCGCGGCGCTCGGGTTCACCCCACAGCGCGCCCAAGGCCGACATCGGTGGCAAGTGGGTGAAGCCATCGGTGCGAAAACGCTGCACACGGCCGCCCTCGTGGTCGACGGCGATGAGCAGGTCGGCGCGCACGGCCTTGATGTCGCGGCACAAGGCCGTGAGCTGCTCAAGCCCCTGCCAGTTGCGACCAAACAGGATCACGCCTCCCACCAAGGGATGGGCCAAACGCTGGCGGTCGGCATCGGTCAAGCTCAGGCCAGCCACATCGATGATCAAAGGGGCGTGCAGGTTCATGTCATTCTCACAAAGGGATGTGTTCAACAACGACCACGCTGGTGGCGTAATCGGTTTCGTCGCTGACGGTGACGTGGGCGCGCCAGCCCTGGGCTTCAAACCAGGTCTTGAGCTCGCCCGACAAACGGACATAGGGCTGGCCGCTGGGGTGGTTGAGGATTTCGCAATCGCGCCAGGTCATGGGCATGCGCATGCCCAAGCCCACGGCTTTGCTGAAGGCCTCTTTGGCCGAAAAGCGCGTGGCCAAGTAACGCACACCGCGCCCCGGCCAGCGCTGGCTGCGTTGCTGCCACACGCGCTGCTCGGCCTCGCCGAGCACCCGCTGCACAAAACGCTCGCCATGGCGTTGCCAAGCGGCTTCGATGCGCCGCACGTCGCAGATGTCGTTGCCGATGCCCACGATCGCGGTGGCCAACTTCATGGGCGTACCAAGCAAGCCAAATACGCCGCCACGGTGGCGCTGTAGCCGCGCTCCAAGGCGTCGGCGATGAGGGCGTGGCCGATCGAGACCTCTTGCAAACCGGGTACGGCTTGAGCAAAGGCCGCGAGGTTGTCCAAGTTCAGGTCGTGGCCAGCGTTCACCCCCAAGCCCGCGTCGATGGCGGCTTGGGCGGCCAAGGCAAAGCGTTGCAGCTGCGCGGTGCGCTCTGGGCCGTGCCAGGCCGCGGCATAGGGTTCGGTGTAGAGCTCCACGCGGTCGGCACCCACGGCGCGCGCCGCCGCCATGGCTGAAGCGTCGGCGTCCATGAACAGGCTCACGCGGGCCCCCAGCGCTTGGGCTTGGGCAATCAGGGGGCGCAAGCGATCGGCGTCGGCGGGGAAAGACCAACCGTGGTCGCTGGTGAACTGGCCTTCGCTGTCGGGCACGAAGGTCAGCTGGTCGACCCGACCACCCAAACGGCAGACGGTCTGGGCCACGTCCATCAGGTTGTGGAAAGGGTTGCCCTCGATGTTGAACTCGCGCCCCGGCCAATCGCGCATGAGCTCGGCCAAGTCCCACACATCTTGCGGGCGGATGTGGCGCTCATCGGGTCGGGGGTGCACGGTGATGCCGTGGGCTCCGGCGCTCAAACACAGCTGCGCGGCGCGGGTCACCGATGGGATACCCAAATGGCGGGTGTTGCGCACCAAGGCAACTTTGTTGAGGTTGACCGACAAAGCGGTTCGGGTGTGAGCGGTCATGGCGGGGCGCGGTTGAGGGCGTGAACGTCGAGCATCAATTGGCGGGTTTTGAACACCTGCACACCGCTATGGTAGTGCAGCAAGGTCCGCAAGGGCCGGCGAAGGGCTGTCGCGCAACTGGCGCAGGCTTGCCAGATGGCGCGAGCGTCCTGCGTGTTGTCCAAAGCGGCTTGGAGTGCCAAGGCCTGCTCACCCATGAGCGTGTGGGATTCTTGGGCACGGGCCGGCCGAAGACCGTTTTCTGCGTCGATCACGTACTGCACTTGTGGCTGCACGGGTGCCAAAGTACTGCCCTCATGCGCCAAATCGGGCAAGAGGCCGACCTCACGCAACAAGACCAATTCAAAGGCGCGCAGCACCCAAGCCTGTGCTTCGACGTTGGCTGCGAGCAACTCGACGGCGCTGCGGTAATGGTCAAACAAACGCGGGTGGGGGTCGTCGCGGGCGAGCAAACGCAGCAGCAACTCGTTGAGGTAACTGCCCGCGAGCAAAGCCTCGCCAGTGGGCATGACGTGTCCGCCTTGCCACTGCGCGGCTTTGAGCGTGCGCACCTCGGCCTCACCGCCCCAAGACAAGAGCAACGGCTGCAAGGGCAGCAAGACCGGGCGGAATTGGGAGGTGGGGCGTTTGACCCCTTTGGCCACCAAGGCCATGCGACCGTGGTGGCGGCTGAACACCTCTAAGACCAGGCTGGCTTCGCTCCAGTCGTAGCGGTGCAGCACAAAGGCAGGTTCATCGGTGTAGCGGCGCAGGGCCATCACTCATAACCGAAGGAGCGCACGCGCGCGTCGTCGTCGGCCCAACCCGATCGCACCTTGACCCACAGCTCCAAGAACACCTTGCAATCCCAAAGCTTTTCAAGCTCTTGGCGGGCCTCGGTGCCGATGCGCTTGAGCTTCTCGCCCTTGTCGCCAATGACCATGCCTTTGTGGCCTTCGCGCTCGACCACGATGGTCGCGGCGATGCGCTTCATGCGGCCCTCTTCCTCGAACTTGTCGATCACCACGGTGGAGGTGTAGGGCAACTCGTCGCCGGTCAGGCGAAAGAGTTTCTCGCGCACCATCTCGCTGGCCATGAAGCGCTCGCTGCGGTCGGTCAGGTCGTCGGGCGCGGCCATCCAAGGCTGCTCGGGCAGGTATTTTTCGAAAATCGCGAACAGGCGCTGGATGTCTTTGCTGTTCTTGGCCGACATGGGCACGAACTCGGCAAAGGGGTGGCGCTCTTGCATGCTTTGCAACCAAGGCGCGAGTTCACCGCGGCGGTGCACCAGATCGAATTTGTTGGCCAGCAAAATGGCCGGTACATTGGCGGGCAACAAAGACAGCACCTTGGCGTCGGCAGCGTTGAACTGCCCGGCCTCGACCACGAACACGATCAGGTCCACGTCGTTCACAGCGCCGAGCACGGTTTTGTTCAAGGCGCGGTTGAGGGCGTTGCCGTGGCGGGTTTGAAAGCCGGGCGTGTCCACGAACACAAACTGGCTGGCGCCTTCGGTGCGAAAGCCGGTGATGCGGTGTCGCGTGGTTTGCGCTTTGCTGGAGGTGATGCTGATTTTTTGTCCGACCAAAGCATTGAGCAGGGTCGATTTACCGACGTTGGGCTTGCCCACGATGGCCACATAACCGCAGCGCTGAGGCCCCGCCACTTCGGCCACCTCGGTGGCCGTGGCGCGCACGCCACCCAAGGCTTGGGTCAGCATGGCGTCGAGGTCGTTTTGGGGGGGCTTGGGGGTCGGTGTGTTCATGGCTCTTGGAGGTGTTCGAGCATCGCCGCCGCCGCGGCTTGCTCGGCGGCGCGACGCGAAGCACCAATGCCCCGCTCGCAATGGCCCGTTTCGGTGATCAGGCATTCGACATCGAAGGTCTGGCGGTGGGCTTCGCCTTGGGTACCGACGACGCGGTACTGGGGCAACTTCATCTTGCGCCCTTGCAACCATTCTTGCAAGGCGGTTTTGGGGTCTTTGCCCATGGCGCTCATCTGCGCGTTGAGCTCCAAGCCGCTGAAGAGGCGGCGCACCAAGGCACTGGCGGCTTCGAAGCCGGCGTCGAGGTACACCGCGCCGATGATGGCTTCCAAAGCATCGGCCAGGATCGAAGGGCGCTTGTGACCGCCCGAGCGCTTTTCGCCGTCGCCCAGTTTGAGCACTTGGGGCAGGCCGATGCGCGTGGCGATGTCGAACAAGGTCTCTTGTTTGACCAGGTTGGCGCGCACGCGGGACAAATCGCCTTCGGGCAGGTCGGTGAGCGACTCGAACAGCAGGGCCGAAACCGCCAAGCTCAGCACCGAGTCACCCAAAAACTCCAGGCGCTCGTAGTGGTCGCTGGAGAAGCTGCGGTGGGTGATGGCGCGTTCCAACAAACGCGGCTGCTCAAACCGGTGCTGCAAGCGGTCTTGCAGAGCCAACAACTCCAAGCTCAAGCCCATGAGACCCCCTGTGGCGACACGTTCATTCAAACCCGCCGATGCGGCCGAGGTCGCCAAAGTTCATCCAAACAAAGAAAGCCTTGCCCACGATGTGGCTCTCGGGCACAAAGCCCCAGTAGCGCGAATCCAGCGAGTTGTCGCGGTTGTCGCCCATCATGAAGTAGTGACCGGCGGGGACTTTGCACACCACACCTTCGGCGCTGTAGTGACACGCCTCGCGCCCAGGGAATTCGCTCGCACCGCCCACAAAGGCGGGTCGGGTGTCGTCGGTGAGCACGTTGTACTGGCGATCGACCAAGGTCTCACGCCACTGCTGGCTGTAGCGCAGCGTGTCGGCATCGAAGAACTCGGGTTGGGCTTGGGTGTCAATGGCTTGTCCGTTGACGGTCAAGCGTTTGTTGAGGTAGGCCACTTCGTCACCGGGCACTCCCACCACGCGCTTGATGTAGTCGAGTGTGGGCTGGGGTGGGTAACGGAAGACCATCACATCGCCACGCTTGGGTTCGTGGTTGTCGATGATTTTGGTGTTGACCACGGGCAAGCGCACGCCGTAGTGAAACTTGTTGACCAAGATCAGGTCACCCACGCGCAGGGTCGGGATCATGGAGCCCGAAGGGATCTTGAAAGGCTCGAACAAAAACGAGCGCAAGACAAACACCGCCAAGATGACGGGGAACAAGCCCGCGGTCCAGTCCAGCCACCAAGGTTGTTGCAAGAGGGCTTGCCGGGTGGCGGCGCTGGTGTCGGTGTCCACTTGGGTGATGCCTTGACGTGCCAGCTCAGCGATGCGCTGGGCTTGGGCGGCGTCGGCACGGTCGGCGGCGCGGCGGCGTTCGGGCAAAAAGTAGAGCTTCTCCAGCACCCAATACACGCCGGTGACGACCACGGCGAGCAAAAGGAGCAGCGCGAAGTTGCCCTCGAACACGCCCAGGTACCAAGCGCCGGTGTAAGACACGAACGCGGCCAAGACCACGGCGGTGAAAGAGGACATCAGGGCGTTCATCAATCTTCAACCTGCAAAATGGCCAAGAAGGCTTCTTGAGGCACTTCGACCGAACCGATTTGTTTCATGCGTTTCTTGCCTGCTTTTTGTTTCTCAAGGAGCTTGCGCTTGCGGCTGATGTCGCCGCCGTAGCATTTTGCCAGCACGTTTTTGCGCAGCGCTTTGATGGTTTCACGGGCGATGATGTTGCCGCCAATGGCCGCTTGAATGGCCACGTCAAATTGTTGTCGGCTGATGATCTCACGCATCTTGGCGGTGACCGCACGGCCGCGGTACTGCGACTGGCTGCGGTGCACGATGATGGACAGGGCATCGACCTTCTCGCCGTTGAGCAAGATGTCGACCTTGACCACGTCGGAGGCGCGGTACTCTTTGAATTCGTAGTCCATGGACGCGTAGCCACGGCTCACGCTCTTGAGCTTGTCGAAGAAGTCCAGCACGATCTCGCCCAGCGGCATCTCGTAGGTCAGCATGACCTGCTTGCCGTGGTAAGCCATGTTCATTTGCACACCGCGCTTTTGGTTGGCCAAGGTCATGACCGCGCCCACATATTCCTGCGGCATGTAGAGGTGCACGGTGACGATGGGCTCGCGGATTTCTTCGATGCGACCGACCTCGGGCATTTTGGAAGGGTTCTCGACCTTGACCACCTCGCCATCGGCGCGCATCACCTCGTAGACCACGCTGGGGGCGGTGGTGATGAGGTCTTGGTCAAATTCGCGCTCCAAGCGCTCTTGCACGATTTCCATGTGCAGGAGACCCAAGAAGCCACAGCGGAAACCAAAACCCAAGGCTTGGGACACCTCGGGCTCGTAGCGCAAGGCCGCGTCGTTGAGCTGGAGCTTTTCCAGGGCATCGCGCAATTGGTCGTATTCGCTGGCCTCCGACGGGTACAAACCGGCAAAAACCTGGGGTTGGATTTCCTTAAAACCGGGCAAGGCTTCGGTGGCAGGGCCGAGGTTGTTGGGCAGCTTCTTTTCCAGAGTGATGGTGTCGCCCACCTTGGCTGCGGCCAGTTCCTTGATGCCAGCGATGATGTAGCCCACCTCACCGGCGTTGAGCGAGTCACGCGGCTGGTTGGCCGGGGTGAACACACCCAAGTTGTCGGCGTTGTAAACAGCGTGAGTGGCCATCATCGTGAAACGCTCGCCCTTGAGCAGGCGGCCATCGACCACACGCACCAACATGACCACACCCACGTAGGTGTCGAACCAGCTGTCGATGATCATGGCCCGAAGGGGCGCATCGGGCTTGCCTTGTGGCGGCGGGATGTGGGCCACCACCGCTTCCAAAATCTCGTCCACACCCATGCCGGTTTTGGCCGAGCAGGGAATGGCGTTGGTCGCGTCGATGCCGATCACGTCTTCGATCTCGATCTTGGCGTTCTCCGGGTCTGCGTTGGGCAGGTCCATCTTGTTGAGCACGGGCAAGACCTCAACACCGAGGTCCAAGGCCGTGTAGCAGTTGGCCACGGTTTGCGCTTCCACGCCTTGACTGGCGTCGACCACCAACAAAGCGCCTTCGCACGCCGAGAGCGAGCGACTGACCTCATACGAGAAGTCGACGTGGCCGGGGGTGTCGATCAGGTTCAGGTTGTAGACCTGCCCATCCTTGGCTTTGTATTGGAGGGCCGCGGTTTGCGCCTTGATGGTGATGCCGCGCTCTTTCTCGATGTCCATCGAGTCGAGCACCTGCTCGCTCATCTCGCGGTCCGACAAACCGCCGCAGCGGGAAATGATCCGATCGGCCAAGGTGGACTTGCCGTGGTCGATGTGCGCGATGATCGAAAAATTGCGAATGTGATGCATCAAAAAATCCGTTCGGCGCGGTCCTGCAAGACCCTACGCTCGAATTCAAAAGCCATAAAAAAGGGCGCGTCAGTGTGTGACGCGCCCAGAACCAACAATCAATGGCAACTGCGATAGTTGGGGTTTCATTGTAGGCAAAAAGCCCCTTTGGCAAACCCTCGCAACGGCCATTTCCGCTTGTTGCAGCGCAACAACATGAAACTCATACACAGCTTATCCACAAGCTGGTGTGGTGCCTGAACCACGTCCAACGACCCTGGGCAAGGTCAGCGAAACAAAATCCCACATCGGCCCAATTTGATCCCCCGTCCAGCTCCTCAAATCGACCAATGGGCCTGATTTTATCGAAATTCAAACCCATAAAAAATTAACGGTGTGAGCGTTTACTAACAATCCACAGCTTATCAAAGACCTCACAGCACCGACCTTGTCGCAAATTGACCACCCCACCCGCCAAAAAATCCCAATACCCGTCTGAAATGGATGGTTTTAGGGGGACCAAGCTCAGCGGGGCTCTGGTGGAATCACGGTGTATTGGGCCCACTCCCCGCGGCGGAACAACACACTCAAAGGTTTGTTCCGTTCCAGTTTGGCCAAGACCGCTTGCAAAGATTGGAGGTCTTTGATTTGTTCGTTGGCCACCGACACGATGACGTCGTCCTCACGCAAGCCCGCGCGAGCCGCAGGCCCCTCGACACTGACCACGACCACGCCAGCGGGCACAGCCAAAGCTTTCTTCTGTGCTTCAGTCAGGTCGCTCAAGCCCAGACCCAAAGCTTTGACCACCACGCTCTTCGGTGCGGGTGCAGACGGCGTTGCCGCGGCGCGGGGAGCATCACCCTCCACCTCTGCCACGGTGATGCTCAGCTCGCGCTGGGCGCCACGGCGGAAGATGGTGATGCGACTCGCCGTGCCCGGTGCGGTGTTGCCCACCAATCGTCTCAAATCGGCGGAGCGCTCAATGGCTTTGCCGTCAAAGCTCACGATGATGTCGCCCGGCTCCAAACCGGCTTTGGCCGCGGGTGAGTTGAGCTCCACGCCGCGCACGAGTGCGCCACGCACCTGGCCCAAACCATTTGACTCGGCCGCCTCTTTGCTGACCTGCTCGAACTGCACACCAATGCGCCCACGGCTCACCCGTCCGATCGTGCGCAACTGATCGGAGACGCGCACCGCTTCATCAATGGGGATGGCGAAGGAGATGCCCTGAAAGCCACCCGAACGCGAATAAATTTGGCTGTTGATGCCCACCACCTCGCCGCGCATGTTGATGAGTGGACCACCTGAGTTGCCAGGGTTGATGGCGACATCGGTTTGAATGAAGGGCAAGTAGTCGCCCGTGTCGCGCTGCTTGGCACTCACGATGCCCGCCGTCACGGTGTTGTCCAACCCAAAGGGCGAACCAATCGCCATCACCCACTCGCCCACCCGCAAGCGGCTGACATCGCCGATTTTCACGGGCGACAAACCGAGCGCCTCGACCTTGACCACCGCCACGTCGGTGCGTTTATCGGAACCGATCACACGCGCCTTGTATTCGCGCTGATCGGGCAAGGTCACCAAGAGCTCGTCAGCACCCTCAATCACATGGGCATTGGTCATGATGAAACCATCGGCGGTCAACACAAACCCCGAGCCCACCCCGCTGGGCTGCGCCTCTTCGTTTGGTGGCGCTTGTCGCGGCGAACGTGGAGCTGCACCAGGGGGCACAGGAATGCCGAAGCGACGGAAAAACTCCAGCATCTGCTCATCCTGCGAGTTGGGTCCGCCGGCCTGGGGCTTGGCCTTTTCTAGGGTTCTGATGTTGACCACCGAAGGGCCCACCGCATCGACCAGCCCCGTGAAATCGGGCAAGCCGCTGACCAAGGGTGCTGACTGCGCCCAAGCCCTGGGCATGGGCGTTAAAAGTGCTAGGCACAGCACCCCAGCGCAAGCATGCGCCAGGGATGGCTGCATGCGGCCGGTTAAAAAAGAAAGTGAAGACATCAGGGGCTTGGCAATCATGGTGACAGTCAGATCAAGGTTGAAGGAGCAAATGCTTGGACAAGCGCTGCAAGGTCTCGGGCGGCGCCTCGCCCATGGCGCTGACCCAATAAGGTCCAAGGGCCTGGGTCACGACTTGGGTGGCACCACGCGTGGTTTGGGTCGGCGTGAAGGGTGCATCAGCGCGCATGGGCTCCACAAAAACCGACACCGAGGCCAAGCCATCACTGAACACGCAGTGCGCTCGGGCCGCCAGCGCCGGGGCATCAGCCTCGGTGCGCTGGTAGCAACTCATGGCAGAAAAACCCAACACGGACTCAGGCTTGAGTCGAATAAATGGGGGCCAAGTGTTCTTTTTCAAGACCCTTGGTTTGACCACGTAACCCTCGGTGTTCTTCATGCGCTGCTCCAAGGCCTGCATGCTGACCGGCGCCCCCAGTTGCAACTCCGAATAAGCCACCTGCTCCAACACAGCACCACGGCCATCCAAGGTTTGCAACTTGATGACCACGCCGGATTGCACCTCGGTCCAAAGGCGGTAACCCCACCGGGATGCGTCGTGCGGCAGCAGCTCCACGACCTTGGCATCGTGACCCGCCACGCGCTGTACACCACCTTCGCGCATTCGGTAGAGGCGATCCAAGGATTCACCATTGGCGCGCCAACGCATGGGCAACAAACCCAAGGAATCGCGCTGATCGGTGTAGGCAATTTTTTTGTCGTGCACAAAGGTGATGACGTCGCTGTTGCGCCGAATGGTGGTTCGCGCGGGTCCTGAGAGGTTGTCAACGCGCTCCATCTGGGTGGTGCGATCGCACACGTGCCACACTTTGGAAACCGATAGCTCATCACCAGCGCTCACCACCAAGGTCCCGGTGTAGGCGCGTCCACGGGTGGCCTCTTGGGTTTTGGACAACCAATCGTCCACCGTGCCCGCAGACGCTGTCAACAGACCCCAGCAACAACCGACAGCGACCGCCCAGCGGGCCCAGCGCCAGCGACCAGCCTCGGGTGTGCGTTGTGTGAAGTGGGGCATGTGAAGTCCTGTGGTCAAGGCGTGTTGTGCAAAGTGGCACTGCGCAAAAATCCGGTGCTGACTTGCAAGGCACCACCGTCGCCCAACTCGCGGTGTTGCTGCAAGAGCTCTTCCAACGCTGGGTCGCGCATCATGGGGCCAGCAGCGCTCGACAACCACACGGCACCTTGGCCTTGGGCCAAGGTGGTGCTGTCCGGTGCCGCCTGTTCAAGCAGGCCCCAGGTGATCGTGCTGATGGCCACCAGAGAAGCCGCCACCGCCCAACGGCGCCAAAACACAGGGTCGTTGGCCGCTGGCTCTGGCGGCAAGGCGGCATGGGCGCGAACCACCAATGGACCCAGGGTTTGGTAGCGGGCCCACACGGCTTGGAGCTGCGGGTCGCGCTCGATGGCCGCCATCAACCCATCCACCTCGTCTGCGCTGAGCTCGCCGTCGACCAGCGCCGACAGGCATTCGCGCCAGTGGTCGGCTTCAATGTCAGCCGCAATGGGCGCTGTTTGCATCATGGTTTCGTTCATCTTCACCACCGTTTGCCTGTTTGATGTTCCAACATCGGTTGGATGCGGGCCGAAATAGCCTCACGCGCCCGGAAAATACGCGAGCGCACGGTTCCAATCGGGCACCCTTGCGCCAGCGCAATGGCCTCATAGCTCATCCCCTCCAATTCGCGCAACTCGATCGCGGTGCGCAAATCGGCGGGCAATGCCGCCATGGCGTCGTTGACTGCCTGGGCAATTTCACGACTGGCCAGCACCGCTTCCGGTGTTTCGTTATCAGCGCTGTACCCCCTTGGTTCCCGCCAAACGCTGGAAGTTTCATCGGCGTCCTCTTCGTCCTTGTCTGGGGCAAAGACCAAGGGGTCCCGCTTCATGACCATCAACCGTTTTTTGGCGGTGTTGACCGCGATTCGGTAAAGCCAGGTGTAGAACTGCGCATCTCCCCGGTACTGCGGCAAAGCCCGGTAAGCGCGAATGAAGGTTTCTTGGGCGATGTCGGGCACGGCATCGACGTCCCTGACCATGCGGCCGATCAGCCGCTCCACCCGGCGTTGGTATTTGATGACCAACAAATCAAAGGCCCGCTTATCACCTTCCAAGCAGCGTTGCACCAGTAAGCTGTCGCTGTTGGTCGGGGGTCGAACAGAGGCATCGGGCGGCGTCATTGACATCGAATATACCTGCGCTCAGCGCTCATGGACCGATGGTGGATGAAATCAAAGCACGACGCAAGGTCAACCAGTCATGCGGGGCATGTTGGGCCTGCGCCCAGACCCAATGGGTATGACCAAGTCCGTCCCATAGGCGTAGGCCCAAGACGCGGTTGCCTGGCCACACAACGGACACCGACACCAAAGCGGCGCGTCCCACCTCGGGCTGCCAAACCCACTCGCCATCGACCCCCGCTTGCGCCTCACAACGCCAAGTCAGCTGACCCTTGGGCACCCGCGCCAGATGCAAGGCCACGGCACCCACCGCGCACAACCACACGCCCAGCGCCGCAGAAACCTTCATGGCGCTGGGTTCTTGTCCCCAGACTGCAACGGCAAGACCAGCCAAGGCCACCACCGTCAAAGCCACCCACAGCACGCGGGCGTACCAAACACAAGGCCCCACCGGATACGTCACCGATGGGGCCTTGTGCATGGGTCGAACTCGCTGGGCTTAAATGCGGCGAAACACCAGCGTGCCGTTGGTGCCGCCAAAACCGAAGTTGTTTTTAACGGCCACATCGATCTTCATGTCCCGAGCGGTATTGGCGCAGTAGTCCAAATCGCACTCGGAATCTTGGTTGAAGATGTTGATGGTGGGCGGGCTCTTTTGGTGGTGCACCGCCAGCACCGTGAAGATGCTCTCAATGCCGCCAGCGCCGCCGAGCAAATGCCCGGTCATGGACTTGGTGGAATTGACCACGGTGCGGTGGGCGTGATCGCCCAAAGCCGCTTTGATGGCGTTGGTTTCGTTCACGTCTCCCAGCGGCGTGGAGGTGCCGTGGGCATTGAGGTAGTCGACTTGGTCGGGGTTGACGCCGGCGTTTTTGAGCGCATTGACCATGGCACGGCGTGGGCCGTCCATGTTGGGCGCAGTCATGTGACCGGCGTCCGCGCTGATACCATAACCGGAGAGTTCGGCGTAAATTTTGGCGCCCCGCGCTTTGGCGTGTTCGTACTCTTCCAAGACCATGACGCCAGCGCCCTCCCCCAGTACAAAACCATCGCGGTCTTTGTCCCAAGGGCGGGAGGCCGTGGCGGGATCGTCGTTGCGGGTCGACAAAGCGCGCATGGAGGCAAAGCCACCCACACCCAAGGGCGAGACGGTGGCTTCGGCGCCGCCAGCGACGATCACGTCGGCGTCGCCGTACTCGATCTTGCGAGCGGCTTCACCGATGCAGTGCAAGCCGGTGGTGCAAGCCGTGACAATGGCCAAGTTCGGCCCTTTGAAGCCAAAGCGCATCGACACATGACCGGAAATCATGTTGATGATGGACGCAGGCACAAAGAAGGGCGAAATGCGGCGAGGACCGCGCGCGATCAATTCTGCGTGGGTGTTTTCGATCAGCGGCAAACCGCCAATGCCCGAACCGATGATGACGCCAAAGCGGGCGGCTTGCTCTTCCCCCAAACTGTCGCCTGTGGGCAAGCCAGAATCGACCACGGCTTGGTGGGCCGCGGCGATACCGTAATGAATGAAGGTGTCCATCGTGCGCGCTTCTTTGGCGCCGATGTAAGACTCCAAATCAAAACCTTTGACTTCACCCGCGATCTTGCAGGAAAAAGCCTCGGCATCGAATTTGGTGATCAGACCGATGCCAGATTGGCCGGCCAACAATTGGTCCCAAGCGGCGGTCACCGTGTTGCCCACGGGACTGATGCAGCCCAGACCGGTCACGACAACGCGACGACGGGTCATTGGTTTACTCCCACGCGATGAGTGGCGTGATGCTGGCCGCCTCGGTTCACGTCGGTGTCTCGAGGCTGGCCTGTGAGGCCCTTAGGCTTTTTGGTGGGCCATCGCGTAGTCGATGGCGTTTTGAACGGTGGTGATCTTCTCGGCGTCTTCGTCCGGGATTTCGATACCGAATTCGTCTTCCAAGGCCATGACCAGTTCCACCGTGTCCAAGGAGTCGGCGCCCAAATCGGCCACGAAGGCTTTTTCCTTGGTGACTTGGCTTTCTTCAACGCCGAGTTGTTCGGCAATGATTTTCTTCACACGTGCTTCGATATCGCTCATAGATCCCTCTGAGGGTGGTTGAAATTACAGCTTGTATTTTACATTAGGCCATGAACATGCCGCCATTGACGTGCAGCTCTTGTCCGGTGATGTAACCCGCCAGCGGACTGGCCAAAAACGCCACAGCATGGGCGATATCGGCGGGTTTGCCCAAATGGCCCAGGGGGATTTGCCCCAACAACGCCTTTTGTTGCTCTTCGGTCAACGACGCGGTCATGTCGGTTTCAATGAAACCGGGGGCCACGCAGTTGACGGTGATGTTTCGGCTGCCCAACTCCCGCGCCAAGGCGCGGGTCATGCCGGCCACGCCAGCTTTGGCCGCCGCGTAGTTGGCTTGACCTGGGTTACCCGAGGCGCCCACCACGCTGGTGATGCTGATGATGCGCCCGTAGCGCTGCTTCATCATGGGCTTGATGGCGGCACGGCTCATGCGAAAGACGGCCTTGAGGTTGGTGTCGAGCACCGCGTCCCAGTCTTCGTCTTTGAGGCGCATGGCCAACATATCGCGGGTGATGCCCGCGTTGTTGACCAAGACCTGCAAGCCACCATGGGCGCCCACGATCTCGTCCATCAGCGCTTGGGCTTGGGCCACGTCGTTGACATCCAAACAGGCGCCTCGGCTGCCCGCAGGAGCACCCGCCAAAGCGGCGCTGACTTTGCTGGCGCCATCGTCGCTGGTGGCGGTGCCGATGACGATGAAGCCTTGGGTGGCCAATCCTTGAGCAATGGCCGCGCCAATGCCGCGCGAGGCGCCGGTCACCAAGGCCACTGGGGCCGACAATTTTGTTTCAGACATGCGAATGCTTTCGTTTATGCGGCCAGCAAGGCTTTGACCTCGGCGAGGCTGGCGGGATCGAACAGGGGCGCGCCGGTCAGGGTCGGGTCGATCCGTTTGGCCATGCCCGCGAGCACCTTGCCGGGGCCACACTCCACCAAGAGGCCCGCACCCCGAGATTGCATGGCCTTGACACACTCCACCCAACGGACCGGGCCAAACGCTTGTCGGTACAAAGCGTCGCGAATCGCATCGGCGTCGGTTTGTACCGCCACATCGATGTTGTTGATCACGGGCATGGTGGGCTTGGCCAACACGGTCTCGGCCAAAGCCTGCTTGAGTTGTTCGGCCGCGGGCTTCATCAGGCTGGAGTGGAACGGTGCGGACACCGGCAAAGGCAAAGCACGCTTGGCGCCGTTGGCCTTGAGGACCTCGCAGGCTTTGTCCACAGCGGCTTTGCTGCCGGCGATCACGGTTTGGCCAGGGTCGTTGAAGTTCACCGCTTCGACCACCTCGGCACTGCCAGGCTCAAACGTGACTTGCGCTTGGGCACAGCCAGCGATCACGGCCGCCGCATCCAAACCCAAAATCGCCGCCATCGCGCCGGTGCCCACGGGCACGGCCGCTTGCATGGCCGCTGCGCGCAGGCGCACCAAAGGCGCAGCTTGGCTCAGGGTCAAAACCTCGGCCGCCACCAACGCGGAGTACTCACCCAAGGAGTGACCGGCCACGGCCATGGGCAGAGCCCCGGCCTCGGCGCGCCACACGCGCCAAGCGGCCACGGCCGCCACCAGCATCACCGGCTGGGTGTTGGTGGTCAGGGCCAAGGCTTCTTTGGGGCCCTCATGGATCAGCTTGGCAACGTCTTCGTGCAAGGCATCGGAGGCTTCTTGCAGGGTTTGCGCCACCACGGGGTGGTCGCCCCAAGCGTCGAGCATGCCCACCGATTGGGAGCCTTGACCGGGGAAAACAAAGGCAACGTGGTTCATGGGTGTTTTCACGAAAAAAAGCTCGCTTAAAAGTTCAACAAGACCGCACCCCAGGTGAAGCCGCCGCCCACGCCTTCAAGCATGAGGGTCTGGCCCGGTTGGATGCGGCCATCGCGCACCGCGCAGTCCAAAGCCAAAGGAATCGAGGCGGCCGAGGTGTTGCCGTGTTGGTCCACCGTCACCACCACCTTGTCCATGGACAGCTTGAGCTTGCGCGCGGTGCTTTGCATGATGCGGATGTTGGCTTGGTGGGGAATGAGCCAGTCGATGTCGGCTTCGGTCTTGCCCGCTTTGAGCAAGACCGCGCGAGCGGCTTCCTCCAGCACGCCCACGGCCAGCTTGAACACCGCTTGGCCGTCCATCTTGAGGGTGGGGTCGCCACTGATCTGGCCACCATCGACGTGCCCGGGCACGCACAAAATACCCACGTGTTGACCGTCAGCGTGCAGGTCGCTGGCCAAGATACCGGGCGTGTCGCTGGCCTCCAAGACCACCGCACCCGCGCCGTCACCAAACAGCACACAGGTGGTGCGGTCGTTGAAATCCAAAATCCGAGAAAAAACCTCGGCGCCCACCACCAAGGCCTTGCGCGCGCTGCCTGTCTGGATCATGGCGTTGGCCACGGTGAGGGCATACACAAAACCACTGCACACCGCTTGCACGTCAAACACCGGGCAGCCGCGAATACCCAATTTGTGCTGCAAAATGGCCGCCGTCGAGGGGAACACCATGTCGGGGGTGGACGTGGCCACGATGATCAGGTCGATCTCGGCAGGCTCCACACCTGCGGCCTGCATGGCTTGGCGGCAAGCCTGGGCGGCCAGGTCGCTGGAAAACTCGCCATCGGCGGCAAAGTGACGGGCGCGGATGCCGGTGCGCTCCACGATCCAGTCGTCGCTGGTCTCGATGCCGCGTGCGGCCAACAGCTCCACAAAATCGGGGTTGGTCAAGCGACGGGCGGGCAAACAGCTTCCCGTGCCAGTGATGCGGGCGTAAAGGGTCATGGGCTAATGGCTGTGGATCAGGTTCAAACAGTTGCCGTGTGGGTTGAGGCGTCGGCCATGGCCGACAACATCAAAGGCTCGGCATGGGCGATGCGCTCGCGCACATTGCTCAGCAGCTGGTTGTGAGCAGCATCATAAGCCCGCGCAAGGGCATTTTCGAAAGCGAAGGCGTCGGCCGAACCGTGACTCTTGAACACCAACCCCCGCAAACCCAACAAAGCCGCACCGTTGTAGCGTCGGTGATCCACGCGCTTTTTAAACGCCGATAACACCGGGTAAGCCACCAAAGCACCAAACTTGGTGAAAATGTTGCGGGAAAACTCTTGCTTCATGAAGCCGCCGATCATGCCCGCGAGGCCTTCGCTGGTTTTCAGGGCCACGTTGCCCACAAAACCATCGCACACCACGATGTCGACCGTGCCGGCAAAAATATCGTTGCCTTCAACGTTGCCATAAAAATTCAAATCGCCCGACTTGGCTGCATTTCGCAACAAAATACCGGCTTTTTTGATGGTTTCATTCCCTTTGATGACCTCTTCGCCAATGTTGAGGAGACCCACCGAAGGCGCTGTTTTGCCAGAAATCGCCACCACCAAGGCCGACCCCATGACGGCAAATTGCAACAGGTGTTCGGCCGTGCAGTCCACATTGGCGCCCAAGTCGAGCACGGTGGTGCCCCCGCCTTTGGCGTTGGGCAATTGCGACGCAATCGCGGGGCGGTCGATGCCGTCAAGGGTTTTGAGCACATAACGGGCAATCGCCATCAAGGCACCCGTGTTGCCCGCCGAGACCGCCACATCGGCCAAGCTGTCTTTGACTTGGGTGATGGCCACGCGCATGGAAGAATCTTTTTTCTTGCGCAGCGCGGTTTCCACCGAGTCGTCCATGGACACCACCTCGCTGGCATGCACCCAGGTGCATCGCTCGTGCTGGGCCAAGGCCGGGTAGGTTTGGGCCAAGTCGGGCAAGCCGACCAAGATCAGCCGGGCCTGCGGGTGGCGAGACAAAAATGCCTCACATGCGGGCATGGTGGCCGCTGGCCCCACATCCCCGCCCATGCAATCGACTGCAACGGTGATCATCTCAACACCTTACAAAGTGGCCCATCAGGCTCGACGTCGAAACAAAAATGCCCGCGGGCAGCGGGCATTTCCCAAGGAACAGACCCCCAAGCGGCCGCACCGAGGCGCCACCGCTGATGGCCTGTTCGGGCCATTAGGCTTCGGATTTGTTCTTCAACACCTGCCGACCACGGTAAAAGCCGTTGGGGCTGATGTGGTGGCGCAGGTGAACTTCACCGGTGGTGGGTTCCACGGCGGTGCCTGGCGTGGTCAAAGCGTTGTGCGAACGGTGCATGCCGCGCTTGGAAGGGGACTTTTTGTTTTGCTGAACGGCCATGGTCGGCTCCTGGATTCGGGTAAAAAAAACAGCACATTGGGCCAAAGACCCAACGACGAAAAAACATCCTGCGCGCCGGACCCGTGAAATCGTCACTGGCGCAAAGCCTGAGATTATAGCCCGAACGGATCGACTTGGGGCCACTGTTCAACTTTGGGTCTCAGCGCCTTGTTTTGATCTGGGCCAGGGCCGCAAACGGGTGTGGGCGCTCATCCGGCACCTTCGGATCATCCTGCTGGGCCACTGGGAGGGGGCTTGCGCAATGCTCGTGCATGGGCACCAAGGGCATGGCCATCAGCAATTCGTCTTCAATCAGCAACAGCACATCCGGGCGCGGCTCCCACGCCAAGACATCCTCCTCGCAACCCTCGTCTTCCTCGGCGGCTTGGGTTTCGGTGGCCACAAAACGGAACCAACGGTCCACCAACAAATGGCTGACCACGCAGGTCAAGCACCGCTGACAGGTCAAACCCAAGGCCGCTTGGGCCGTCAAGTGCAGCCAGTGTGTGGGCTTGCCCTCGCCCAAGGCGGGCCGAACCTCACCCTGGATGCGCCAGCGCACGTGGCCCCAATCCCCTTCCAAGGCCTCTTCGGCCAAGCGGTCAAAGCTGGCCAAGGGCGTGTCTTGGATCATCACCGCGCCGGCCTGGGAGAAAGCGCGCACGTCGAGGCTTTTGGGGTTCCACACGCTGGTGGGGTCGGTGGGGGTCAGCGCTTGCATGCCGGCAGTGTAAATCAGCCCCCGGTTTACGGACACAATACGGCCCATGAACGCGCCCGCCACCTCCCGCCCTTTGATCTTGGGCTCCACCTCCGTTTACCGCCGCGAACTGCTCAGCCGCTTGCGCCTGCCCTTCACGGTCGAGCGCCCCGAGGTCGACGAGACCCCTCACCCCCAAGAGAAACCCGCCGATTTGGCCCTGCGACTGGCTTTGGCCAAGGCGCAGGCCGTGTCTGCGCGCCACCCGTCGGCGGTGGTGATCGGCAGCGACCAAGTCGCCGACCTGTACGGCGAGCCTTTGGGCAAGCCGGGCGACCACGCCCGCGCGGTCATTCAATTGCAACGCATGCGCGGGCAAACCGTGGTGTTTCAAACCGCGGTGGCCGTGGTGTGCCAAGCCACGGGGTTCTCACAAGTGGCGCTGGCGCCGGTGCGGGTGGTGTTTCGTGACCTGAGCGACGAGGCCATTGAGCAGTACCTGCGCGCCGAGACACCTTACGACTGTGCCGGCAGCGCCAAAAGCGAAGGCTTGGGCATTGCCTTGCTCGAGCGCATCGACAACGACGACCCCACCGCCTTGGTGGGCCTGCCCTTGATTCGCACCTGCGAACTGCTGCGCGCCGCTGGCTGCGAGTTGTTGTGAGCACCGCCCCACGCTTGGGCACCCTGTATTTGGTGCCGACCCCCTTGGACTTCGGCGTCAACACCGACAGCCCGATCGCGCACCACCTGCCCGAGAGCACCTTGCGGGTGGCCGCCGGGCTGCGGCACTGGATCACGGAAAACGCCAAGTCCACGCGGGCGTTTTTGAAGCGCGTGCAAACCATCCACGGTCTGGCCGACACGCTGCAAGCTCTGAACATCCAAGAGCTGCCCCGTCAAGTGCACAAAAAAGGGGATCACAGCCCCGATGGCGACGATGCGGCTCAACTGCGGGCCTTGCTGGCGCCGGCCTGTGCCGGACACGACATGGGTTTGGTGAGCGAAGCGGGCATGCCCGCGGTGGCCGACCCTGGCGGCTCGATCGTGCGCGCCGCGCACCGTTTGGGCATTCGGGTGGTGCCCTTGCAGGGCTCGGTGTCGCTGATGATGGCCCTGGCCGCCAGTGGACTCAACGGCCAAGACTTCGCATTCGTGGGCTACGTGCCGCAAGATGCCGGATCGCGCACCCATCGCATCCAAGCACTCGAGGCCTTGGCCCTCAAATCCGGGCAAACCCAGTTGATGATTGAAACGCCCTACCGCAACGCCGCCCTGCTCGGGGCCTTGATTCAAACGCTCAAAGGCGAAACGCGATTGGCGGTGGCCTGCGACATGGGCTTGCCCACCTCAGACACCCTCAGCGCCAGCGTGCGGGAGTGGAAAGTCAACCCGGCTTGGTCGCAGCGCATCGGCAACGACCGCCCAGCGGTGTTCATGCTGGGCCGTTGAGGCGCCCCCTCACAAGCCCAAGGTTTGGATGTGCTGGCGCACCGCAGGACCCAGCTCGGCGTTGGCCAGGGCCATGTCGATGGTGGCTTGTAAAAAACCCTCTTTGCTGCCGCAGTCGTAGCGGCGGCCTCGGTAACGCATGGCGTACACCTTTTCGATACCAATCAAAGCCGCGATGCCATCGGTCAATTGAATCTCACCACCCGCGCCCCGAGGTTGGTGGCGAATGCGCTCGAACACCGACGGGCTCAAGATGTAACGACCGGCCACCGCCAAGGTCGAGGGGGCTTGATCGGGGTGGGGCTTTTCCACCATGGCAAACACCTCGGCCACGGCCTGGTTCACCCCGCGCACGTCCACCACACCGTAGCGACGCGTGTCCGCGCGCGGCACGTCTTGCACAGCCAAGACCGTACCGGGTGAAGTCTCATAAGCGTGGACCATCTGGGTCAACACCGACGGACCACCTTGGGCTTCTAAGCCCACCATCAAATCGTCGGCCAAGAGCACGGCAAAGGGTTCATCCCCCACCAATTTTTCGGCGCACAAGACAGCGTGCCCCAAACCCAAGGCGCGGGGTTGGCGCACGTAAAAACAATCCATGTCGTCGGGCTTGATGGCGTTGACCACGTCGAGCAAAGCCTGTTTGCCCGCGGCTTCCAACTCGGCCTCCAATTCATAGGCCGTGTCGAAGTGGTCTTCAATGGCGCGCTTGTTGCGGCCAGTGACAAAAATCATTTCGCGGATGCCCGCGGCGTAGGCCTCTTCCACCGCGTACTGCATCAGCGGCTTGTCCACCACCGGCAACATTTCTTTGGGAATGGCTTTGGTGGCGGGCAAAAAACGCGTGCCCAAACCACCCACCGGAAATACCGCTTTTCGAATCACGCCCATCTTCTTGCTTCCTTGTTCAACACCGCACGCGCTCAGCGCAAAGTCCAACCCGATTGACTCAAGCGAGCCGCCACACCGTGGCCCATGCTGGCACCAATTTGTTTGGCCAAACGGGTGCTCCAATCTTCTCGCTGGGTGTAGTCAATCAGCTCCGGGGCGTTGACCAGGTCTCGGGCCACCGCATCCAAATTGGACAGGCCGTCCACCAAACCCAAGACCACGGCTTGTTGCCCGTTCCACACCAGCCCGCTGAAGGTGTCGGGCGTTTCCTTGAGCCGCTCGCCGCGCCCTTCACGCACCACCGCAATGAACTGCTGGTGGATGTCGTCGAGCATGGCTTGCACCACCGCTTGTTGCTTCTCATCGCTGGGACTGAACGGGTCCAGAAAACCCTTGTTCTCGCCCGCCGTCATGAGCCGCCGCTCAACCCCGATCTTGTCCATTAGGCCGGTGAACCCAAAGCCGTCCATGAGCACGCCGATGCTGCCCACCAAACTGGCCTTGTCGGCGTAAATTTCGTCGGCGGCCACGGCGATGTAATAAGCCGCCGAGGCGCAGGTTTCCTCCACCACGGCGTACACCTTTTTATCGTGCAGGGCCTTGAGCCTGCGTATTTCATCGTTGATGATGCCCGCCTGCACGGGGCTGCCGCCAGGCGAGTCGATCAGCAAGACCACGGCTTGGGCCGAAGGCTCTTCAAAGGCCGCGCGCAAGGAGCTCACAATCGACGCGGCGTTGGCTTCAGCGTCCGACGCGATCGCTCCACGAATTTCAACCACGGCGGTGTGCGCCGTCGTGGGGCCCGAGGGCACACTGGGACCCCACCAGAACACGGCCGCCACCAAGACCATGGCGCTGAACCAAAAAAACCCGCGAAACCATTGCCAACGTCTGGCGGCTTGGCGCTCCTTGACCGAGGCCAAGAGCAAGCGCTCCAACAGTTCACGCTCCCAACTGGGCCTGGCTGGGGCCGGGGTGCTCACGGGCTGGTCGTTGGACAATTCTTCATTGGACATGCGGTGGCTCAGTATTCAAGGATTTGAAAAGGGTATTGTGAACGCCAATGGACCACGCCATCGAACTCTTCTAAGGTCAAGGCGATCAGACCCCGTTTGCAAGGGCCTCCTCGGCACTCGCCCGTGTTCGGCTCGTACACAGCGCCGTGGGTGGCACACACCAGCCACCGGCCCGTCGGGTCAAAAAAGCGATCGGGTTGCCAGTCCATCTCCATGGCCACGTGGCTGCAGCGGTTGAGGTAGGCGTGCGCTTGGCCTTGGTAGCGAACCGCAAAGGCCCGGCAAGCCAGTCCTTGGTAACGCACATCAAACGACACCGCGGTACCCGCGTCAACCAAATCGGCGCTGTTGCACAGCGCCACCCAAGCGCCCTCGCCGGGATCTGTGTTGGACTCAAGCATGGTCTTGCAACCAAGCGTGCAATTCGCCCACCGAATGGGCCACATACAAAGGCTCATAGGCGTCAAAGGTGATGTGGTCATGAGCGCCATAACTCACCCCCACGCAAGGGCAACCGGCGTTGCGCGCCATGAGCAAGTCGTGGGTGGTGTCTCCCACCATCAGGGTGCGAGCTGGCTCGACGCCGAATTCGCGCATCAATTCGTGCAACATGAGCGGGTCGGGCTTACCCGCAGTCTCATCGGCGGTGCGCGAACCGTCAAACATGCCTTGCAAGGCCACGCTTTGCAAGGTGTCGTCCAGACCTCGGCGGCTTTTGCCGGTTGCCACGGCTAGGGTGTGGTTGCGCGCCCGCAAGGCGCTCAACAAGGGCAACACCCCCTCGAAGAGGCTCAAGTCGTTGTGGTGAGCCAAATAGTGGTGCCGGTAACGCTCCCCCAACTGGGGGTAGCGATCGGGCGACACGTCGGGCGCCGCATGGGCGAGTGCTTGCATCAGTCCCATGCCGATGACATAGCTGGCGGCCTCATCCGTGGGCTTTTGTCCCCCCACATCCACCACCGCCGCTTGAATGCAACGGGTGATGATGGCGGTGGAGTCGAACAAGGTGCCGTCCCAATCGAAGGCAATCAAATCAAAACGGCGTGTGTGCATGGCTGAATTATCCCTCTGGACCCGCGAAAAAAAGGCACCCGAGGGTGCCTTTTGTGGAGCGGGGTTGAAACCCGTGTGTATGGTTTAGATGCGGTATTTTTCAATGTCTTGACCAGCGGCCAAAATGGCGCGCACCCACTCGGGCTTGCGGCCTGGACCACCGGCCCACAGCTCGCCCTTGGGACCGCGAAACTTGGGTGCAGACACCGATTTGACTTTGGCCACCTTGCCCGCCTTCTTGCCGACCACACCGCCCAAATCGGCCACGGTGATGCCGTAAGTCTTCATTTTTTCTTTGATGTCGTTGATCACCGAGGCCAATTCGGCCTTGCGGGCCTGCTCGGCTTGCACCATGAGGGATTTGGCTTGCGCCATCAAATCGGAATAGTTGGCCATGAGGTGTTCCTGTGAATTGAAAATATAAGTTAGGCGCCCAATAGATCTATCCGGCGCTTTCTTTATTCTAAACCAAAAATCGGATTTTTCAATACCAGCGACAATTCTTCTGGCAATGGAGCATCTAATTGAACCGAATCACCGGTTTTGGGGTGTGTCACGCGCAATTGCCAAGCGTGCAAAAACATCCTCTTTAAACCCATTTGCGACAAAATCCGATTCAATTCGAAGTCGCCGTATTTGTCGTCACCGGCGATCGGGTGGCCCTGGCTGGACAAGTGCACGCGAATTTGATGGGTGCGCCCGGTTTTGATGGTTACGGCCAGCAAAGAAAACCCTTGTGGCGACAAAGTCGCCAGCGCAACGGGTGCTGGCCAGCGCTTCAACACCTTGACCAAGCTGATCGATCGCTGTCCATTGGGATCTTGTTCGTCGGTCACCCGCACCCGCCGTTCGCCATTGGGCAGCAAATACTTGTGCAAAGGTTGATCGATCACTTTAAGCGAACTCGGCCAACTGCCTTTGACCCACGCGTAATAGGTTTTTCCGGTTTCTCTCTCGCGAAACTGATCTTGCAAGGCCTTCAAAACGCTTTTCTTTTTGGCGATGATCAGCAAACCGCTGGTTTCCCGATCCAAGCGGTGAACCAATTCCAATCCGATGGCTTCTGGACGGGCTTGGCGCATTTGTTCAATCACCCCAAAACTCACGCCACTGCCACCATGAACCGCCACACCGGCCGGCTTATTGATCACCAAAAAGTACTCATCTTCGAACACCACGGGGAAGTCGCGCGCGGGTGCCGGTGTTTGGGCTTTGAGTTCGGTCTGGACCGAGAGCCGGATCGGCGGGATGCGCAGCACGTCCCCCGCGGCCAATCGGTCATCGGCGTGCACCCGCCCCTTGTTGCGCCGCACCTCACCCGAGCGAATGATGCGGTAAATGTGGGTTTTGGGCACGCCCTTGAGCTCGCGAATCAGGAAATTGTCCAAGCGCTGCCCCGCCGATTCCTCATCGACGGTGAGCTGGCTGGCCGAGGCGGGCGTGGGGGCGCTGGACATGGAATGTGCGATGAAAATGGTCACGGGGGCGTCAAGCTGTCTATAATGTGCTTCGCCAGTCGCGCGCTCTAAGTGTTTGATTTGTCTTGAGTTTAAGGCAAAGTCCACGCAGCGGGCCCGCCCAAGACATCGCAGGCCCAGCGACTGTGCGAAGTTGCCACCCGCCGCACCCCGGTGGGGCAGCCGTCCGTGGCGCAGGATTGTCCCGCCCCCGACCGCGCCCCTTGTGAGACCGCTGCGGGTGAACCTGTGAAGTTCAGCGAACCCGAATACGGAATACCCCAATCGGTCAGCGTGTGCTACCCACCGCTGGTCGGCGATCTTTGTGATCACGCGCCTACGCCTTGACCCGGCGGCTCGACGCGGCACCCGTTTGTGTGCCCCGTGCGTCGAAAGCCTTGTCAGTGGCTCTCCGGCAGTTCCTCCCCCGTTCGTTTACCTTCGCCGGTTCTTGGCAGTCTCTGTCTGGAAACGAAGGAAATGAAATGAAACGCATGCTGATCAATGCCACGCAGGCCGAAGAGCGCCGCTTGGCCATTGTCGATGGACAAAAACTCCTCGACTACGAAATCGAAATTGAAGGGCGCGAACAGCGCAAAGGCAACATCTACAAAGCCGTGGTCACCCGCGTCGAGCCCTCTTTGGAGGCCTGCTTTGTGGACTACGGTGAAGAGCGCCACGGCTTTTTGCCCTTCAAAGAAATCTCGCGCCAGTACTTCCAGGGCAACACCTCGCCCTCGCAAGCGCGCATCCAAGACGTGATCAAAGAAGGCCAAGAGCTCTTGGTCCAAGTGGAAAAGGAAGAGCGTGGCAACAAGGGCGCGGCCCTGACCACCTTCGTGAGCTTGGCTGGCCGCTACGTGGTGCTGATGCCCAACAACCCCCGTGGTGGTGGCGTGAGCCGTCGCATCGAGGGCGAAGATCGCCAAGAACTCAAGCAGGCCTTGGACCAGCTCGAATACCCCAACGGCATGAGCATCATCGCCCGCACCGCCGGTATTGGCCGCGAAGCCGCTGAGTTGCAGTGGGACTTGAACTACCTGCTCAAGCTGTGGACCGCCATCGACGGTGCGGCCCAAGGCGGCAAAGGCGCTTACCTGATTTACCAAGAGTCGAGCTTGGTGATCCGCGCCATCCGCGACTACTTCAACGGCGACATCGGCGAGATTTTGATCGACACCGACGACATCTTTGAACAAGCCCACCAGTTCATGAGCCACGTCATGCCTGAGCATGGCCACCGCGTCAAACGCTACCGCGACGACGCCCCGCTCTTCAGCCGCTTCCAAATCGAACACCAGATCGAAACCGCCTACAGCCGCATCGTGCAGCTGCCCAGCGGTGGCGCCATCGTGATCGACCAAACCGAAGCCTTGGTGGCCGTGGATGTCAACTCGGCACGCGCCATCAAAGGTGGCGATATCGAAGAGACCGCCACCCGCACCAACTTGGAAGCCGCCGATGAAGTGGCCCGCCAAGCGCGTCTGCGCGACTTGGGCGGCCTGATCGTGATCGACTTCATCGACATGGAAGAGAGCAAGAACCGCCGCGAAGTGGAGAACCGCTTGCGCGACGCCTTGCGCCAAGACCGTGCGCGGGTGCAGTTCAGCACCATCAGCAAGTTCGGTCTGCTCGAAATGAGCCGCCAGCGCTTGAAGCCCATGCTCAGCGAGGGTGCGTCTATCCCCTGCCCCCGTTGCGGCGGCTCGGGCCACATCCGCGACACCGAGAGCTCGGCGCTGCAAATTTTGCGCGTCATCCAAGAGGAGTCGCTCAAGGACAGCACGGCCGCCGTGTTCGTGCAAGTGCCGGTGGAAGTCGCCAGCTTCTTGCTCAACGAAAAGCGCACCGAGATCACCAAGATCGAACTCAAGCAGCGCATCAACGTGCTGCTCGTGCCCAACAAAGCGCTGGACACGCCCAACTACAAGCTCGAGCGCTTGAAGCACGACGACCCGCGTTTGGACAACCTGGACGTCAGCTACAAACTGGCCGAAGAGATCGAAGACCCGACGACCGTCACTCGCCGCTCACAAGAGCCGACCAACAAACAAACGCCGGTCATCAAAGGCGTGTTGCCCGATGCGCCCGCGCCCGTGGCCACGCCCAAGCCAGCCGCCAAGGCCGCACCCGCTGCCCGCGCACCGTCCAAAGCCCCCGTGGCCGCCAGCACTGGCTTTTTTGGCTGGATCAAAAACCTCCTGGGCCTGGACAGCGCACCCACGCCCAAAACCCAAGAGCGCAAGCGCCCCGAGGGCAAAGACGCCCGTCCCGACGGTCGTGCTGATGGACGCCGCGATGGTGGTCGTGGACGCAACGCTGGCCGCGACGGACGGGGCGAGCCCCGTGCCGAAGGCCGCAACGGCAACCGCGAAGGCCGTGGTGAGCGCGGTGAACGCGTAGAAGGCGCCCGTGGCGAAGCCCGCCCCATTGAAGGCCGCGAGCCACGCCGCAACGAGCGAAGCACCGAGGGCCGTGAGAAGCGCGAGCCGCGTGAACCCCGTGAGGGCCGTGAAAACGGCCGTCGCCGCGACACGCCTCGCGAGACCAACGACAACGCGGCCCTAGCCGCACCCAACGATGCCGCCGCACCTCAGGAGCAGAGCGAGAACAATGACGGCCGCCGTGAGCGCCGTGGCCGTGGCGACCGCAGCGAGCGCCCCTCGTCGCGCCGCCCAGAAGGCCAAGAAGCCGCCCCGCTGGCCCAAGGCAGCGACGCGCCCGCTGCGCCCAGCGAAGACAGCGCGGATGGCGAACAAGCCCCACGCAACCGCGA
>DAISXI010000011.1:0-35201 GCA_036825935.1 Hydrogenophaga sp. | reverse complement strand
GCGGGTTTGAGCAAGGCGTAGCCCAGGGACCGCTCCAGTTCACGCACTTGGGCGCTCACGGTTTGCACCGCCATGTCCAGCTTGTCGGCCGCCCGGGTGATGCCGCCTTCTTTGGCCACGACCCAGAAGTAGTACAGGTGCTTGTAGTTGAAGGTGGTGCGCATGGGCAGATTTTTTAAGAATGTTGATTGGCCATTATCTTTTTTTACGAGATCAAAGATGCGCTGGGAGATGGGTCACTTTTCACCTGCAGCACAGAGCACTTTGACGTGGCAAGATCAACCCCTGATGATTGTTGAGGATTTTGTTCATGCGTTCCTTGTTGGCAATGGCCTTGCACAACCAAACCCTGGCCCCCAAACCCGACGGCCACCATAGGGAGGCGGTGTCACACGGGCCGGGCGGTGCATGAGGCGGTTGCTCATCCTCGGTGCCACCGGCCTCGTTGGCCAACAGGTGCTGGCGCAAGCCTTGGCCGACCCCATCGTGGTGCAGGTCGTGGCCCCCACACGGCGCACGCTGACGCCCCACCCCAAGCTGCTGAACCCCATCGTGGATTTCAAAGATTTGCCCCAGGCCGATTGGTGGGCGGCGGATGCGGTCGTGTGCTGCCTGGGCACCACGCTGAAGCTGGCGGGCTCACCCGCCGCGTTTCGCGAAGTGGACCACGACCATGTGCTGGCCGCGGCGCGGATGGCCCGTGCGGCGGGCACGCCGACCTTTGCCTTGAACTCGTCGCTGGGCGCATCGGCCGGCAGTGGCAACCTGTATTTGCGCACCAAGGGCGAGACGGAAGAGGGCCTCGCGGCACTGGGTTTTGCCTCCCTGACGTTGGTGCGGCCGTCTTTGTTGGACGGCGGGCCTCGGCCCGATACCAGGCCCGGCGAGACGGTGGGCCTTTGGTTTTTTCGGTTGGCTCGGCCCCTCATTCCAGCGCGTTACCGCGCTGTGCGCACCGATGCTGTGGCGCGGGCCTTGCTGCAGGCTGCGCGACAGGCCAAGCTAGGCCGCTGCTGGGTTGAAAACGCCGAGATCTTAGAGGCTTGAGACCATTCTTGCGGCTGGATTCGACCGCCATGAAAGCTGTTTAAGGATTTGGGGGAATACCAGGTTGTGTCGGTCCATCCTGCCCAGCCCTCAACCCAACAATGACATACTGCACCACACACGGACACTTTGGGTGTCCGTTTTCTTTGTCTTTTGATTGGACCTCACCCCATGCTGTTTGAACCCCTTCGCGCTGGCGCTTTCACCTTGAACAACCGCATGCTCATGGCCCCCTTGACCCGTGCGCGGGCCGATGCTGGGCACATGCCCAACGCGCTCATGGCCGAGTACTACGGCCAACGCGCCAGCGCCGGTTTGGTCATCACCGAGTGCACGATGATTGCGGAAAACACCTCGGCGTTTGTGAACGAGCCGGGCATCTACAACGCCGCTCAGATCGAAGCCTGGAAGGCCACCACCCAAGCGGTGCACGCCAAGGGCGGCAAGGTCTTCATGCAAATTTGGCACGCGGGCCGCGCCGCGCACCCGGCCATGAACGGCGGCGAAGCCGTAGTCTCGTCCAGCGCCATCGGCTTGACGGGCGAGGCGCTCACGCCCGAGGGCCAGCTGCCCAACGCCGTGCCACACGCCCTGACCGAGACCGAAATCTCGGCCATCGTGCAGAGCTTTGCGCAAGCCGCCAAGAACGCGGTTGCCGCAGGTTTTGACGGGGTGGAGGTGCACGGCGCCAACGGTTATTTGATCGACCAGTTTTTGCGCGACGGCGCCAACCAGCGCAGCGATGCGTATGGCGGCACCATGGACAAGCGCAGCCGCTTTTTGTTTGAGGTGTTGACCGCCGTTTGCGCCGCCATTGGCAGCGATCGCGTGGGCCTGCGCCTGTCGCCGCTCAACAGCTACAACGACATGAAAGACAGCGACCCACTGGCCTGGACCGCATTCTTGGCCGAGCACCTGAACCGTTTCAACTTGGCTTACTTGCACGTCATGCGTGCGGACTTCTTTGGGGTGCAAATGGCCGACGTGATGCCGGTGGCGCGTGCGCACTACAAAGGCGTGCTCGTGGGCAACATGGGCTACAGCAGCGAAGAGGCCGAGAGCGCCATTCAAGCCGGCTTGCTGGATGCCGTGGCGTTCGGCACCGCGTTTTTGGCCAACCCCGACTTGCCCGCCCGCGTCAAGGCCGGCGCGCCCCTGAACGTGCCCGACGCCAGCACGTTCTACACCCCTGGCGCCAAGGGTTACACCGACTACCCGACCCTGTAAGCGCCGCCCTTCAAGCGGGGTGGATCACCACCAACAAGCCCTTGGCCGGCTTCTTGGTGGGGTTGCGGATTTCGTGCGCTTGATCGACCGCATAACGCGCCGTGTCGCCCGGCGTGAGCCGCGTGCTCACACCGTTGGTGCTGACCTGCATTTCGCCCTCCAACACCGTGAGGTGTTCCTTGGAGCCCGGCTCGTGCGCTTCTGAGGCCAAGGCGCCCTGGGGCTGGATCACCAACTCGTACCACTCAAACACACCGGCCAATTCGATCGGCCCGAGGATGCGCAACTCGCACCGCCCGTCGGGGCTTCGCATCGAGGGTGTGGCGTGGGCGGCCACGGTGGTGAGCGGGGGCGATGGGGGTTTGTCACCGCCGAGCAAGTCGGCCATCGAAACACCCAGCGCATTGGCCAGACGCCACACCACGGCCACCGTGGGGTTGGCTTGGTTGCGCTCGATTTGCGAGAGCATGGACTTGGAGACACCCGCTTGTCTTGACAGCTCGTCCAACGACAAAGCCTTGGCTTGACGCAAGCTCGCCAAGGTTTGCCCGACTTTGGGCGGCGCTGCGCTGGGGGTGCGGGGCTGGTTCATGGGGCGGTCCATTCAAAAAAGACAAGCCAAGGGCTTGACGAACGTCGATTTGTTCGAGATACTGCGTTTATGTTCAATATATCGAATTTATTTGATATCAGTGAACGAATCCAATGAACCCGATCATCTCACAAGCTGCCAGGCCTGCCCACCATGCACACACCGACCGATTTTTTGGCCCACGTCCAAGCCGAACTGCAGGGCTTGAAACACGAGGGCTTGATCAAAAGCGAACGCATCATCACCAGCCACCAAGGCGCTGAGGTCACCACGGCCGATGGCCGCCAGGTCATCAACCTGTGCGCCAACAACTACCTCGGGCTCTCCAGCCACCCCGCCGTGATCGAGGCCGCGCACGAAGCCTTGCGCACCCACGGTTATGGCCTGAGTTCGGTGCGCTTCATTTGCGGCACACAAGACCTGCACAAAACCTTGGAAGCCCGCTTGGCCCGCTTCTTGGGAACCGAAGACGCCATCCTCTACGCGGCCGCCTTTGACGCCAACGGCGGTTTGTTTGAGCCCCTGTTGGGTGAGGCCGACGCCATCATCAGCGACGAGCTCAACCACGCCTCCATCATCGACGGCATCCGCCTGTGCAAGGCCCAGCGCTGGCGCTACCAACACAACCAGATGGCCGACCTGGAGCGTTGCCTGCAAGAGGCCGACGCCAAAGGCGCGCGCTTCAAGCTGGTGTTCACCGACGGTGTGTTTTCCATGGACGGCACGGTCGCGCAGTTGGACCAGATCCGCGCCCTGTGCGACCGCTACGGCGCGCTCTTGGGCATCGACGAATGCCACGCCTCCGGCTTCATGGGCAAGACCGGCCGCGGCACGCACGAACACCGGGGTGTGTTCGGACAGGTCGACCTCATCACCGGCACCTTGGGCAAGGCTTTGGGCGGGGCTTCGGGGGGCTTCACGGCCGGGCGCAAAGACGTCATTGAGCTGCTGCGCCAGCGCTCGCGCCCGTATTTGTTTTCCAACACCGTGGCGCCCAGCATCGTGGGGGCGTCCATCGCCGTGCTCGACTTGCTGGAGGGCTCCACCGCGCTGCGCGACAAGCTCGAAGACAACACCCGCTACTTCCGCCAAGCCATTCAAGCCGCGGGTTTTGAGATCAAGCCGGGCAACCACCCCATCGTGCCCATCATGGTCTACGACGCGGTCAAGGCCCAGCGGCTCAGCGCCCGGCTGTTGGAGCTCGGTGTGTATGCCGTGGGTTTCTTTTTTCCCGTGGTGCCCAAGGGGCAGGCCCGCATCCGTTGCCAGATGAGCGCCGCACACGAGCGCCACCACTTGGAGCGCGCCGTGGCCGTCTTCACACAAGCTGGGCGCGAGCTGGGCTTGATTGCTTGAGGAGCCGCACGCATGAGCCACCCACGCATCCTCATCATCGGCGCCAATGGCCAGATCGGCACGGAGTTGGCCGAAACCTTGGCGCAACGCTGGGGCCCGCAGGCCGTGATCACCAGCGACGTTTCGCCCACAGGCCGCGTGCCCACGCTGCAGCACGAGACCTTGGACGTGACCGACATGCCCGCTTTGACGGCCGTGGTCGAGCGCCACCACATCACCCAGATTTACCACTTGGCCGCCGCGCTCTCAGCGCGGGGCGAGCAACACCCGATGTGGGCTTGGGACCTGAACATGAAGGGCTTGTTGAATGTGCTGGAAATCGCCCGCAGCCACCACCTCGACCGCGTGTTTTGGCCCAGCTCCATCGCGGCCTTTGGGCCCACCACCCCCCGCGACGGCACACCCCAAAAAACCATCATGGAGCCGAGCACGGTGTACGGCATCTCCAAGTTGGCCGGGGAGGGCTGGTGCAACTGGTACCACCGCATGTACGGTGTGGACGTTCGTTCGCTGCGTTACCCGGGCCTGATCAGTTGGAAGACCCCGCCTGGCGGCGGCACCACCGACTACGCCGTCGAGATCTTTCACGCCGCGCTCAAAGAGCGCCGCTACACCAGCTTCCTCGGGCCCGAGACCGCCTTGCCCATGATGTACATGGACGACGCCATCCGCGCCACCTTGGCCTTGATGGACGCGCCGGCCGACGCGATCCAAGAGCGCACCTCCTACAACTTGGCGGGCATCAGCTTCAACCCCACCCAAATTGCCCAAGCCATCGCCGCGGAGTTGCCGGGCTTTGAGATCGACTTCGCACCCGATTTTAGACAAGCCATTGCCGACTCATGGCCACGGTCCATCGACGAAAGTGCCGCGCAGCGCGATTGGGCTTGGTCACAGCGCTTTGACCTTCAGTCCATGGTGCACGAGATGTTGACCCAACTCTCCGCCACGGCGCAGCCCCACTGAGAACACCCGACGGTCAGCGCCTCACTGCGCGTACCCAGGCGATTCCTCATCGAGGATGGCCTTGATTTCCCGCAGGTGCGCTTCGGCGAAGCCGGGGTAGGCCTCCCATTCTTGGGCGGTTTTCTCGGCAATGGCGTCGGGCAGCACCCGCAGGGCTTGGCCGGTTTGCAGGGCGCGGATGTAGGTCTCGGCGGCGCGCTCGAAGTAGTACAGCCGGTTGAAGGCCTCGGCCACGGTCGCCCCGATCACCAGCACACCATGGTTGCCCATCACCAAGGTGGTGATCTTGGGGTCGGCCAGCATGGAAGCACAACGCGCACCTTCTTCGGCAAAGGCCATGCCGCCGTAGTGATCGTCCACCGCATGCCGGCCAAAGAACATGGCGGTGTTTTGGTCAATCGCGGGTAGGCGGCTGTCGGCCAAGCTGGCCAGCACGGTGGCGTGCATGGAATGGATGTGCAACACGCAGCGCGCATGGGGCAGGGCGCGGTGGATGCTGCCGTGCAAGCCCCACGCGGTGGGGTCTGGCGCATCGGGCCGTTGCATCGTGGCCGGGTCATGCGCGTCGATCTCCACCAAGCTCGACGCGGTGATGCGGCTGAAGTGACGCCCGTTGGGGTTGATCAGGAAGCGCGACCCCTCGGCGTTCACCGCCAAGGAAAAATGGTTGGCCACCGCTTCGTGCATGTTCAGCCGCGCGGCCCAGCGAAAGGCGGCGGCCATGTCCAGGCGCTCGGTCCCATGCGACACAGCGGGGGAGAGATTGGGGGCAGGGGCGTTCATGGGGCATCTCCTTTAGAAGGGATTGTCCCATCATCGGCAGGCATCGGGCGCCGCCAGTCGGGGCGTCTTTGGGGTCTCGGTGAGTCCAAGGCCAGCACCATAATCGCTGCCAAAACGTTGATTTTCTATCCGACTAACAAAGTCGCACCCATGAGAAAAGTCCGTCTTGATGCCATTGATATTCGTATTCGTGGCGCTATTCATCAGCACGGTCAAATAAATTGGCAGATTTGGTGATGGATCGACTGGGTGACTTCACGCACGTGAACCTCACCGTCACCCTCAAGCACCAACGAAAAATCGACATTGATCGATTTGAAAAGCACGTTCGCACCGTCGATGGAATCCCGAATGCTGGGTGACGGGTGGGGACATTGATTATGTTTCGCAAATGTTCACGCCGACCCTCAATGTGCTTCAGAGTTTGATGGACACCTTGCTGGCGGCTGACATTGGCATCGACTGCTACATGACCTGCATCATCACCCGCCAAGTCAAACAACAGCGGTCCAATTTGCCCCAATTGATCGCCAAAACGAGGTGACATCCCAGAAGCGACTGGACGGCCTGTTTGGCCTAGGCACCCCCCTATTTCAGCCCGTTTTCGGGTGCACACCCCACCTATACTTTTGCCACGTTGACCACCACAGGGCTTGGCCAACACCACACGGCGGCGGGTGCTGCCAAAAGCAAAGGCAAACGGCATGGCGCAGTTACACAATTTGTGGTTCGGCACAAATCCGAAAATCACCATATTTCGACGCCACGGTTCGATGGGGCGCACAAGCCTTCTCGGTCTATAACCACATGCAGATTACGCGGGATTTTGGCGACCCCGAACAGAATTTCTGGAACCTCGCGCACGGGTTGGTTGAGTGAGTTGGGCTGTGAAATCTACTTGCGCGATGGTACCCGTGGTGACGAACTGTGGAGGAATGTCATGGCGGCGGGCGCGCCCTTGGGTTTGAAGCCCGGGCACACCTCCAGCATTCGACGCATCTAAGACAGCATGCTGTCTCATGACTCTGATGCCGATGCCAACCCCAACCCCAACCCCTTCGAGTTGGACGTGGATCGCTTGATGAACTTGGACATGGCCGCAGATTTCTTGGGTAAAGCCGCCTTGCGCCGCATCCGCGATGAGGGCGTGTGCCGCAAGCAAGTGGGACTGACGGCCCCACTGCAAGGTCTCAACGCCACTTCTTGGTCCATCATCCAAGGCACTCAAAACGAAGGTAAAGTGACATCGGCCGTGTACTCTCAACGTCTTAAGAAAAACATTGCCTTGGCCATCTTGTCGGTCGATTGCACAGCCTTAGGGACAGAGTTGGACGTGAACATGCCCACCGCCCGGTACGGGCCAGGGTGGTGGAACGCCCCTTCTTTGACCCAAAGAAAAGCATCACGACAGCGGCCAAACCCAGGGCTTAAGCCAGCCGTTTTACCTGTTGATCAGCCTCACAAGGAGAAGCGTCATGTCGACCCAAGAGTTGTTACTGCAATCGCTGGACGAAGCGGGCGTGTGGCGCCTGACCTTGAACGACCCACAACACCGCAATGCGCTGTCCGAAGCCATGTTGCTGCAATTGGGCGCCGCCATCGCCCAAGCGGGGGACAACCCCCAGGTTCGCGTGGTGGTGTTGGCGGCCAACGGCCCCGCTTTTTGCGCGGGGCACAACCTCAAGGAAATGACGGCGGGCCGCGAGGCCGAGGACGGCGGTCGGGCTTACTTCACCCACATCATGCAGCTGTGTGCCAGCGTCATGCAGTCCATCGTGCATTGCCCAAAGCCCGTGCTGGCCGAGGTGGCGGGCATTGCCACGGCGGCGGGTTGTCAGTTGGTGGCGAGCTGCGACCTGGCCTTCGCCGCGGATTCGGCCCAGTTCAGCACCCCCGGCGTTCACATCGGCTTGTTTTGTTCCACACCGATGGTGGCCTTGTCGCGCAATGTGTCCAACAAGCACGCCATGGAAATGCTGCTCAGCGGTGACATGGTCTCAGCGCAACGGGCCGCTGACATGGGCTTGATCAACCGTGCGGTGGCGCCCGAGTCCTTGCGTGAAACGACCATGGCCATGGCGCGCCAAATAGCCAGCAAATCCAGCCTGACCTTGGCCATCGGCAAGCGGGCCTTTTATGAGCAAGGCGAGATGACGTTGGCGCAAGCGTACGAACACGCTTCGCGCGTGATGGTGAACAACATGCTCACCCTCGACGCGCAAGAGGGCATCCAGGCCTTCATTCAAAAACGCCCAGCCCAGTGGCAGGACCGCTGAACCATGACCCACTTCTACAACACGGGGCTCGATCGCTGCGAGGCCAATTTCCAGCCCCTCACGCCTTTGCGTTTTTTGGAGCGCGCCGCGAGCACTTTTCCAGATCACACCGCGGTGATCCACGGCGAGTTGCGCCACTCGTATGCGACGTTTTACGCGCGCTCACGCCAGTTGGCCTCGGCCCTTCAACAGCTGGGCATGCAGCGCGGCGACACGGTGTCGGTCCTGTTGGCGAACACGCCGGCGATGTTGGAGTGCCACTATGGTGTGCCCATGTGTGGTGCGGTGCTGCACTCGATCAACACGCGTTTGGACGCGGCTATGGTGGCCTTCCAACTCGATCATGCGCAAGCCAAAGTGGTCATCGTCGACCGCGAATTCATGCCCTTGCTGCGAGCGGCCTTGGCCCTGTGCAGCGTCGCACCACACATCATTCGCTACGACGATCCCCAATACCTGCAAGCGCCCAGTGAGCCTTCGCCAGACGTCACCGATTACGAGGCTTTCTTGGCACGGGGCGACGCCGATTTTGCGTGGCTGATGCCGCTCGACGAGTGGGACGCCATCTCCATCAACTACACCTCGGGCACCACCGGTGACCCCAAAGGGGTGGTGTCGCACCACCGTGGCGCGTATTTGCTGGCACAAGGCAACGCGCTCACCACGTCCATGGGCAAGCATGCGGTGTATTTGTGGACGCTGCCCATGTTCCACTGCAACGGCTGGTGTTTTCCTTGGACGATGTCGGTGCTGGCCGGGACACACGTGTGTTTGCGCCAGGTGCGCGCAGAGCCCATTTGGCAAGCACTGGAGCAGCATGCGGTGACGCACCTGTGTGGGGCCCCGATTGTGATGTCTTTGATCTTGGCCACGGCGCAAGCCGATCAGCGCGAGCTCAAGCAGCCTGTGCAGTTCTTCACCGCCGCCGCACCACCCCCCGAAAAGGTCTTGGCCGACATGAAGGCGGCGGGTTTTGAGGTCACCCATTTGTACGGCCTGACCGAAACCTATGGCCCCGCGGTGGTGAACGACTGGCACGCGGCCTGGTCGGACTTGCCCTTGGCTGAGCAAGCGGCTTTGAAGTCACGCCAAGGGGTGCGCTATTTGCCCTTGGAGCAGCTCGATGTGTTGGACCCCGAGACCTTACAGCCCGTGCCCCGCGATGGCCAAACCTTGGGCGAGGTGATGTTTCGCGGCAATGTGGTCATGAAGGGCTATTTCCGCAACGCCGCCGCCACCCAAAAAGCCTTTGCCGGCGGCTGGTTCCATTCGGGCGATTTGGCCGTGATGCACCCCGACGGTTACCTGCAGCTCAAAGACCGATCCAAAGACATCATCATCTCTGGCGGTGAAAACATTTCTTCGATTGAAGTGGAGGAGGCGCTCTACCGGCACCCGGCTGTGGCCGGTGTGGCGGTGGTCGCCCAAGCCGACGACAAGTGGGGCGAAACGCCTTGTGCCTTCGTGGAGTTGGTGGCGGGCGCGAGCGCCAGCGAAGCCGAATTGATCGCGTGGTGCAAGCAGCAACTCGCCAGCTACAAAGTGCCGCGCACGGTGGTGTTTGAGACGCTGCCGCGCACCTCCACCGGCAAGTTGCAAAAGTTCGTGTTGCGCGAGCGGATGCGCCAGCGACTGCGCTGAGGGAGTGTTGCGAACGCCGATCAGCTTATGGCGCACCTCGCTGAGCAGTTCTTGAAAACCCACCGACTCGTGGGCCAGTTGCCGCTTCAAAGAACGCTTGCTGATGTCCAAACGCTTGGCTACGACGTAAACCACCAAGCCCTCTTGCAGCAGCCGCTTGGCCGTTTCTTTGCCCATGCCGGACGATGCGCCGGTGACGAGGGCCACCTGTGGTTTGGGGAATGTGGATGACATGAAAAACTCCGTTCGTGCTTGTGTTGCGAATGGCGTGATGGTCGCCGCTGGGGCGCGAATCGTCTCCATCGGATCGCGCCAATGTGCATGCCGAAGACGCCAGGCAACCAGGGTTGATGTTCAATCAAGGCACATATCAACAGCGCGCTGACATAATCAAAAACTGGACTTCACACGCTTGTGATCACCTTTCAATTGAGAAAATCATGCCCATGAACAGAATCGTTTCTACAGACGTGTTGGTGATTGGTGGTGGAAGCGCTGGCTTTGCGGCCGCCCATGCTGCGGCCAGCAGCGGTGCTCGGGTCAGGCTTTTGGAGGGAACCAGCAAGATCGGTGGTGTGATGGCCTTTTGCCCTGGTATGCCTTGGGGTGGTGGGTTTCCAGTGGGCAGGACCATCGGTGGGCTATTTGAGACCTTGACCGAGCGGCTGCGGCAGATGCACCCCCCCATGGCAAGAATCCGTCCCAGCATGCTCGAAAACTTTGGGGCTGAGGTGATTTATGACCACGAAGCGGCCGTCTTTTTGATGTTCCAAATGCTCGAGGACGTTGGGGTGGAGCTGCACTTGGGGGCCTATGCCGGTGCACCCGTGATGGAGGGTCAACGACTGAGCGCAGTGGAGTGTTTTGACCGATCAGGACCGTTCACGATCAAAACCGGTATGGTGATTGACTGTTCGGGGGATGGTGACATCTCAGCAAAGGCTGGAGTGCCATACACCTTGGGGGACGGACAAGGAAACATGATGGGCGTGACCTTGTCTTTTTCCATGCTCAACGCACCGTGGGACCAGGTGTTTTCTAACGATGACCCTTACTTCAAAGACCATGCCGCAGCAGGCATTGCGGCCGGGCGCCTGCACCCCGATTTGGCCAAGATTTATCTGATGCCAGCGTTTCATCCAGACACTGTTTTCTGCAACTCAGTCCACATCCGCGGCGTCAACGGCACCGATCCACAGCAAGTGGCTCGTGCCACTCAGGAAGGGCGGCGGCGTTGCTTTGCATTGGCTCAATTTTTGGTTGACTGCGTGCCAGGCTTCTCTCAAGCCAGACTCAGTGGATTGGGGCCAACCGTGGGTGTCCGGGAAACCCGCCGATTGGAAGCGATGCACCGAATCGGTTCACAAGAGCTGTCCTCGGCGACCAAGTTTTCTGATGGGATCGTCTGTTGCGACAACCCGATTGATGATGTGATGCGTGGCGATTCGGCCATGACCCACGATGCCGCTGTGGCCCAAGGCGATTACTACACCATTCCGTTCCGATCGTTGGTACCACAACAGGTGAAGAACCTGATGTTCGCTGGCCGACTGGTTTGTGCTGATCCAGCAGCGTTTGCCTCTGTTCGCGGTATGCCGCAATGCATGGCCATGGGTGAGGCCGTAGGCGTGGCCGCGGTCATGGCTTTGAACGATGGGGTCGGTGTGCAATCCCTTGAACCTTCGCGGGTGGTCCATGCCTTGGTTGCGCGAGGTTTGAGGGGCATTGGCTCAGAAAGCCTCATGGAGCAGCCGCTTGCCGAGATTTGATGGATTGCGCAGCTTGCAGATCGACCCGGTGAATTTTGGTGTGAGATCGGTATGACATACTCGTTTCATGCGATATCAATACTCAAGCAGCCCATCAAATACCGCCTCTAGCACAAAGTTGCCAAGGTTCATTGGTCGATTCATGGGTCTGGGCACATGAGCCGCCGCGTCCTCATCACCGCAGGGGCAAACGGCATTGGTTTGGTGATGGCGCGCGCCTTTGCCGCCGACGGCTACCGGGTATGGGTGACCGACGTGGATGCCAGTCAGATCGCATCCTTGCCGCCGGGCATCCAAGGCTCGGTGGCCAACGCCGCGGATGAGTCGGCGATGGTGGCGGTGTTCGCTGAGCTGCGTGCGGCATGGGGTGGGCTGGATGTCTTGTGTGCGAATGCGGGCATCAAAGGACCCACCGCGGCAATTGAGGACATGGCGCTGGAAGCTTGGCACCAATGCCTGCAGGTCAACTTGGACGGTGCGATGCTGGCGGCCAAGCACGCCGCTCGTTTGATGAAGCCGGCCGGGGCAGGGGTGATGATCTTCACCTCATCGACCTCGGGCCTGTACGGCACGCCCTTTCGGGCGCCCTATGTGGCGGCAAAATGGGGTGTGATTGGTTTGATGAAAACCGTGGCGATGGAGCTGGGCCCTCACGGCATTCGCGCCAATGCGATCTGTCCTGGCTCGGTCAACGGTCCGCGCATCGATCGGGTGATCGACGCCGAGGCAGCAGCCAAAGGCATGACACCCGACGCCGTTCGTCAAGGTTATGCCTCGGGCACGGCCCTCAAACGGCTGTCCGACCCCGAGGACGTCGCCGACCTGGCCCTGTTCCTCGCCTCGGACCGCTCACGCATGGTCTCGGGCCAGGCCTTGGCGGTCGATGGCATGACGTACAACGTCGATCCTTGACCCCAGCGCCTGACCTTTTGCATCAGGAATTGGTTCTGGTCACCGATGGCCCATCGCAAGCTAGCTCGCGACGACAAAATGCCGTGCAATGCCATACACATAAAGCATGGCATACAGCATGTTGATGTATTTCAACTGTCGTTCGTTGTGCAGCCAACCGCAATACATCCAGATGATGCAAAAGGGCAGGCTCAACATCATGGCGACCAGCTGCCATCCTTGGACCAAACAAACCGTACTGGCAACGCCCAGCAACACGGCGGCCCACTTCATTTGCTGTTCGTAAATAGAAAAACGCATTAAAAACATATCATTGACAGTTCAATTTATGCTCGCAGTTGACCCTGCGATTAACCCATTGATGCTACATCAATAAAGGGTTCGTAAAGCGGCCCATTTGTGGTGTTTGCCCATTCGGTTATTCGCCAGCCCGAGCCAACAAGTTATCCAGCGCCAGCTTCAATGCAGCGGTGTCGGCGGGCAGGTGAACCGTGTTCACGGCCACGCCTTGGGGCGAGAACAGCACCACCGAGCCGTTGTCCAAACCAAACTGGCGCCCAAAAGCCTGGCCCTTCGGTGCGCCCAAGGGGGCGACCAAAAAGGCGATGCGATCGGCATATTGGTCACGCAAGTCGTCCATCATGCCCATGACCGCCATGCCCCCCATGGATTGGATGTCGTAGGCCAGCACCATGGCGGCTTGTCCTTGCCCGATGCGGCTCAGGTCGGTCGAGTAGGGGCTGCGCGGCAGCTGGCTCCAAACCAGCGCCAAAACGCCGGTGGTGATGGCCAAGTAAATCAGCCATTTGCGCAGGCGCGGAAATCCCTGTGTTGGCACGTTGGTCATGGTGGTCAATCTCTAGCAAAACGGGAGCCGGCGCTCGGGTGGTCAGCCTTGGCCCGATGGGGTCAAGGGTTAATACAGGATGGAACCTACAATCGATGAAAGCATCGGATATCGAAACACGCAGGTTTGTTCGTTTGACTCAATACCCGGGGTATTGTTTCATGACTCACCGATACCCCACCCATTTTGATGACTGACCCTGTGTTGACCCCCACACTTTCGGTTCACGACCTCGCTTGCGAACGCAGCGAGCGGCTGCTGTTCAAGGGTCTGAATTTTGGCCTGAGCGATGCACAACTGCTGCTGGTGCAGGGGGGCAACGGCCAGGGCAAAACCAGTTTGCTGCGCTTGTTGACCGGTCTGGGCCGGCCAGACGAGGGTGAGGTGCGTTGGCGCGGCGAGCCCATCTCGCGTTGCCGAGACCGCTACCACCGAGAAATGGCCTACTTGGGCCACGCCAACGGCATCAAAGACGACCTCAATCCGGTCGAAAACCTGCGTTTCCATGGGGCTTTGCACGGGCGGGCCTTTGAGCGCGGCCCAGCAGTGGCCACGCTCAAGCGCTTGGGCCTATCGCGCTGCCTCGATTTGCCTTGCCGCACTTTGTCGTTCGGGCAGCGCCGCCGGGTGGCTTTGACGGCTTTGCTGCTCGCTCAGGCCCATCTCTGGATACTGGACGAGCCCCTCACGGGTCTGGATGTGCACGCCATCGCCTTGGTGGAGGGGCTGATCCGTGAACACCTGAGCGCCGGCGGCATGGTGGTGGCCACCACCCACCAGGTGATGAGCCTGGCAGGCGTCGATGTGCTGGGTTTGGTGGTGGGCCCATCGGCCGCGCCGCCCGTCAACCCGCCAGAAAGACACTGAGATGGGTTTGTTTTTTTGGAGCGTTCTGTTGCGCGACCTGACCCTGGCGGGTCGGCGTCGCAGCGATTGGCTGATCGCGGTGTTTTTCTTTGTCATGGTCTCCAGCCTGTTCCCGCTGGGCGTGGGGCCCGAGCCCGAGTTGCTGCAGCGCATTGGGCCGGGCGTCTTGTGGGTAGCGGCGACCTTGGCTTCTTTGCTGTCTTTGTCGCGTTTGTTTGAAGACGACCACCGCGACGGCAGCTTGGAGCAGATGGTGCTCTCGCCCGCGTCCACCGTGCTGTTGGTGCTGGGCAAGGCCACGGCGCATTGGCTGATTTATGGCATTCCGCTGCTGCTGATCGCCCCGGTGCTGGGCATACAGTTCAACCTCACGAATGACGCCATTGCCGTGTTGGTGTTTTCATTGCTCTTGGGCACGCCCATCTTGTCTTTGTTGGGCGCTGCCGGTGCGGCGCTGACGCTGGGTTTGCGCGGCGGCGGCGTGTTGCTGACCCTGTTGATTTTGCCGCTGTACATCCCGGCCCTGATTTTTGGCGCGGGTGCGGTGGACGGCGTGATGGCGGGCACCGGTGCCGAGGCGCACCTGTCTTTGCTGGGGGCTTTTTTGTTGGTGTCCTTGTTGGTTGCGCCTTGGATCGCAGCCGCTTCCTTGAGAGTGTCTTTGGAATGAAATTTTTTCACTTCGCATCCCCCTTCACCTTCTACCACTTGGCGGGCAAGGCCACACCTTGGTTCGCGTGGACGGCGGCCATTCTGACGGTGGTGGGTTTGTACATTGGGTTTTTTGTGGCGCCCACCGACTTCCAGCAAGGTGAGGCCTACCGCATCATCTTCATTCACGTGCCCGCGGCCTGGATGGGCATGCTGATTTACTTGGCCATGGCGTTTTGGGGGGCCATCGGTTTGGCGTTCAATGCGCGCCTGCCGTTCTTGATGATGCGCGCCTTGGTGCCCACCGGCGCCATGTTCACCTTTGTGGCACTGTGGACGGGTGCGGTCTGGGGCAAACCCATGTGGGGCACTTGGTGGGTTTGGGACGCGCGCCTGACCTCGACCTTGATTTTGCTGTTCCTCTACATCGGGACCGTGGCGCTGTGGTCCGCGATCGACGACGTCAAACGCAGCGACCGCGCGGGGGCTTTGTTGACCTTGATTGGCGTGATCAATGTGCCCATCATCTATTTTTCCGTGATCTGGTGGAACACCCTGCACCAGGGTTCTTCGGTGGGCTTCACACACGCGCCCAAAATGGCCGCTACCATGCTGCAAGGCATGATGACCATGACCTTTGCCGCCTGGGCTTACGCCATCGCGGTGACCTTGGTGAGGGTGCGACGCCTGATTTTGGAGCGCGAGCGCAAAACCGAGTGGGTCAACAACATCTTGAGTGAGGGTTCTTGATATGGAATGGGCCAGCTGGTCTGATTTTTGGAACATGGGTGGGCGTGCCTTCTTCGTCTGGAGCGCCTTTGGCGTCACCGCGATGTGCGTGCTGACCGAAGTCGTATGGTTGCGTCGATCGGTCGCGCTGTCCCGCCAACGACTCGCGCGCATGCAGCAATGGGATGCGTCACCAGAGGAAACACAGCCATGAAGTCTCGCTACAAGAAACTCTCCATCATCGCGGTGGCCTTGTTGGGCTTGGGCGGTGCCGCGGCCTTGGTGCTCAACGCTTTTCAATCCAACTTGGTGTTCTTTTTTTCGCCGACCGAGGTTCATCAGGGCAAAGCGCCAGATGATCGGGTTTTTCGCATCGGCGGTTTGGTGAAAGAAGGCAGTGTCCAACGCGAACCTGATGGGCTGACCACCCGTTTTATCGTGACGGATACCGTGCAGGTGATCCCCGCCGTTTACACCGGCATCCTGCCGGATTTGTTCGCTGAGGGCAAAGGCGTGGTGGCCGATGGCAAGCTGGGCCCGGACGGGCTGTTCACCGCCAACCGGGTGCTGGCCAAGCACGACGAAAACTACATGCCACCGGAAGCCGCCCAAGCCTTGGAGCAGGCCAAGAATGCCGGCAAAACCTTGAAGTCGTATTGACGCGCTCAGCGCACACGCGGCCCTTATAGAAAGTTGTTCATGATCCCCGAAATTGGCACCCTTGCTCTTATTTTGGCCTTGTTGCTGGCCCTGACCCAGGCGGTGCTGCCGCTGGTGGGGGCACAGCGTGGCAACCTGACTTGGATGTCGTTGGCGCGTCCAGCGGCCTTTGGTCAGTTCACTTTCGTCCTGATCGCTTATCTGTGCTTGGCCTATTCGTTTTTGACCAACGACTTCACGGTCATCAACGTGGCCCGCAATTCCTATTCCAACTTGCCGGCCTTTTATCAACTGACCGCGACCTGGGGCTCGCACGAGGGCTCGCTGCTGTTTTGGTCGCTCATCTTGGCCGTCTGGACCTGCGCGGTGGCCATCTTCTCGCGCACCCTGCCCGAAGAAATGGTGGCGCGCGTGCTCGGTGTCTTGGGCCTGATCTCGGTCGGTTTCTTGTCCATGCTGCTGATCACCTCCAGCCCGTTTTTGCGCCAGTTTCCTGGCCCTGCCGATGGCAGTGACCTGAACCCCTTGCTGCAGGACTGGGGCATGATCATCCACCCACCCATGCTCTACATGGGCTATGTGGGCTTTGCAGTGGCCTTTGCTTTTGCGGTGGCGGCCTTGTTGTCGGGGCGACTGGACGCGGCATGGGCGCGTTGGTCGCGGCCTTGGGCCACGGTGGCCTGGGCGTTCCTCAGCTTGGGTGTGGCGCTGGGCAGTTGGTGGGCTTACCGCGAACTGGGCTGGGGCGGCTGGTGGTTCTGGGACCCGGTGGAAAACGCGTCCTTCATGCCTTGGTTGGCGGGCACCGCTTTGATCCACTCCTTGGCGGTGGCGGAAAAACGCGGCGCCTTCAAGGCCTGGACCGTGCTGTTGGCGCTCATGACCTTCTCGCTCTCGCTGCTGGGCACTTTCTTGGTGCGATCGGGCGTGCTGTCGTCGGTGCACGCGTTCGCCGTTGACCCGCAGCGCGGCGCTTTCATTTTGGGTTTCATGCTGGTGGTGGTGGGCGGATCGTTGGCCCTGTTCGCTTGGCGTGCGCCGCGCATGGTGGCCGGTGGTGCCTTCACTTGGTTTTCGCGCGAATCGATGCTCTTGGCCAACAACGTCATGATGGTGGCCTCGGTCGCGGCCGTGCTGTTGGGCACGCTGTACCCGCTGTTCATTGATGCCTTGGGCTTGGGCAAGCTCTCGGTGGGCCCGCCTTACTTCAATGCGGTGTTCGTGCCATTGATCACGCCAGCGCTGTTCTTGATGGGCGTGGGCCCCTTGATGCGCTGGAAGGGCGACGAGGTGCCCGACCTGGTGCAAAGGCTCAAATGGGCGCTGGCGATTGCCGTGGCCACGGGCTTGTTGCTGCCGCTGACCCTGGAGGGCTACAAGCCTTGGGCCGTGCTGGGCTTGGGCCTGTCGGCTTGGATCGTGCTGACGTTGCTGATCGCTTTTCGTGAGCGCGTCAAAAGCGTCAACCAACTGTTCACCTTGCCGCGCGCTTTTTGGGGCATGCATTTGGCCCACTTGGGCTTGGCCATTGGTGTGGCGGGCATCACCATGGTGGTCAACTACGAACAAGAACTCGACGTGCGCATGAACGTTGGCGACCAAGCGCAGATCGCTGGTTACACCTTGACCTTCAAGGGCACCGAAAACTACGCCGGTCCCAATTACGAGGCCACCCGTGGCACCGTCGTGGTGTCCAAGAATGGGGTGGATCGGTTCACGCTCTACCCGGCCAAGCGCGTTTACAACCGATCGGGCTCGGTGATGACCGAGGCCTCGGTTCGCCCCAGTTTGACCAGTGACCTTTACGTTTCGCTGGGCGAACCCTTGAACAACGAGCTCACCAGTTGGGCGGTGCGTCTGTACCACAAGCCCTTCATCAACTGGCTGTGGGTGGGTGCTTTCTTCATGGTCGTGGGGGGCTTCTTGGCCGCGTCGGATAAGCGCTACCGCATTGGTGCCAAGGTGCGCGTGCCCGCCGCGGCCGCGAACACCCAAGGAGCTTGACCCATGAAAAGGTGGCTTCCGCTGGTTTTTTTCTGCGTGTTGGTGGGCTTCTTCGCCAAGGGTTTGTTCCTCAATCCCCGCGAAGTGCCTTCGCCCTTCATCGGCAAGGCCGCGCCCGTGTTCACCTTGCCCGTGGTGGGCCAGGCCGATAAGGCCTTCAGCACCACCGACATGAAGGGCCAGGTGTGGCTGCTCAATGTCTGGGCGCCGTGGTGCGTGTCCTGCAAAGTCGAACACCAATTGCTGATGGCCTTGGCCGAGAGCCAAAAAGCGCCGCCCATCGTGGGGCTCAACTGGAAAGACAAGAGCCGCGATGCCGAGCGCTTGCTCATCCAAACCGGCAACCCCTATGTGGCCGTGCCCGACGACCTGTCTGGGCGGGTGGGGATCGACTGGGGGGTGACCGGTACCCCAGAGACCTACCTGATTGACCAGTCGGGCACCGTGCGGCTCAAACACGTGGGTCCTATTGATGTCGATGTTTGGCGCAACAAATTCGTACCCAAACTCAAGGAGTTGGGCGCATGACGGTCCGTTTTATGAAGCATGTGTCCGTGGCCGTGGTGCTGGCCGTCTCTGTGGTCTTGCCTGTGTGGGCCAACCCGACCCCGCAGCCAGACCCCGCTGCGGCACCGAGCGCGCAGCCGTTGTTTGCCGATGCGGCGATTGAGTCGCGCCTCATGCTGCTGTCGCGCGAGTTGCGTTGCGTGGTCTGCCAAAACGAAGCTTTGTCCGAGTCCCCAGCCGAGTTGGCGGGTGACATGCGCCAAGAGATTCGCGAATTGATGAAGGCGGGCAAGACCGACCAAGAGGTGCTGGATTTCCTGACCTCGCGCTACGGCGACTTTGTGTTGTTCCGTCCCCCCTTCAAACCCTTGACCTATCTGTTGTGGGTGGGTCCGTTTGTGTTTTTGGGTTTCGGTGTGTTGATTTGGTTCATGGCCCTGCGCGCGCGCCGCACCTTCAAAAGTGCGCCGGTTTCCCATGAACAGATCGCCGCTGCGGCCCGCCTGCTAGAAGAAAAACCATGAATGTGTTTTGGTCCGTCACCCTGTTTTGGGCCGCTGCAGCGGCCGCTATCGCCCTCGCTCTGGCGTTTGTGTTGCCATTCCTGATGCGAAGCAGCCCTGTGGAGCGCAGACAAGCCGCCCGCAGGGACATTAACTTGGCCGTATATCGCGACCAGATGAAAGACCTCAACAACGAGCTGTCCAACACCCAGTTGACACCCGAGCAATTCTTGGCCAGCAAGCTTGAGCTGGAAACCCGCGCCGCAGAGGATGCCTTGGCACACGAAGACCGAGCGGCCGTCCCAGTGGCCAGCCGCCGCCTTGGGTTTACCTTGGCCGCGGTCTTGCCCGCTGCGGCCATTGGTTTGTACGCTTGGCTGGGCAACCCCGGTGCATTGATCGCCACGGGTGGCGAACCCAACAACCCAGCGCTCGCCGCGCAGCCCAGCGAGGCGGATGTCTTGAAAATGATTCAGTCCATCGAGGCCCGTGCTCAGGCCAACCCGGCCGATAGCGAGGTTTGGGAAGCGCTGGCCAACGCCAATGCCATGATGGGGCGCTGGCCAGAGTCCCTGCAGGCCTACCAAAAGACCTTTGAACTGTCGCCCACCAAACCCTCTGTGCTCAGTGGGTATGCCGAGGCCTTGGCGATGACCAACGACATGGTGTTGACAGGTAAACCGATCGAGATGGTCAACCAGGCCCTTCAGTCCGATCCCAACGACATCAAGGCACTGGAATTGGCCGGCATCTTCGCCTTCCAAAATGAAAAATATGCCCAGTCGGTGGTGTTGCTGGACCGACTCCAGCGCTTGATGACACCCGATATGCCCTATGCCCAAGAGATATTGAAGATGCGCAACGAGGCCCAGCGCTTGGCTGAGTTGAGCGGCGCCGCCCCGTCAGCGAATGCAGGCCCAGCAGCGGCTGCGACAAGTCAGGCCAGCGTGTCGGGCAGTGTGGACGTTGCGGCGGCGCTCCGCTCCCGCGTGGGCGCGCAGAGCACGGTGTATTTGATCGCACGTGCAGGAGAAAGCGGCCCACCGTTGGCCGCGACCCGCGTGGCAGTGGGTCCATTTCCGCTGCAATTTCGTTTGGACAACTCCATGGCCATGAACGCGGGCAATACGCTGTCCAACCACAAGGAGGTCGTGCTGCTGGCCCGGATTTCGGCCTCTGGTAACCCCATTGCACAACCCGGGGATTTGGAAGGCAGGCTGGTGGCGGTGCCAATTGGGGCCAAGGATGTGAAGTTGGTGATTGATCGCGTGCTGCCTTGACGGTCTGGGTAAGAGCTTGTAATAGATTTTTTGATTATCCAAGCTGAAAGAAAATCAAAAATCTCTTGCGGATTTGCCAGATCTCTTGATCCATTTCGGTCGCCTTGCCCTTGATGCCGCACTTCAGGGCCTTTAATTTTGTCTCGCCATTACCGTGCCTTTTGGAACAAGAGGCTAAGCTCAATGACCAGATCAATCAATGGATGGGCCGATTAGAATCAACGCGGCTTTCTATATGAATGCTGAATTCACTCATTGGACTGATCGCCTTTTCAAACCAACGTAACGAAAGTTCTGAGACACAACATGGCACGCAACACCACCGTCAAGGCAGACCACAACGCCCCACCGATCACACGCATGCTGGCTGAGCTGGTGGTGAATCATCCTTCTAAAGGTTGGAGTGATGCGGTTGATCATGAAGCGCATCGCACGTTTGCCAACTGGGTGGGCTGTGCGGTGGGCGCGGCAACCCATGAAACGGTGGAGTCGGCTTTGGCTGGTGTGATGGAGCTTCAACCCGCCCCACAAGCCTCTCTTTTTGGCCGCAAAGAGAAAGTGGACATCGCCAATGCCGCATTGATCAATGGCATCAGTTCGCACACCTTTGATTTTGATGACACCCACCTAAAAACCATCATTCACCCCGCTGGTCCTGTGGCCTCTGCTGCCCATGCATTGGCTGAATTCAAAGGTTACAGTGGCCGTGAGTTGATGGATGCCATGGTTTTGGGCATCGAAGTTTCCTGCAGGGTGGGCAATGCTGTGTATCCCGATCACTACGATCGCGGATGGCACATCACTGGCTCTACCGGTACGTTGGGTGCAGCGGCCGCTTGTGCTCGCTTGTTGAAACTTGACGTCGATCAAACACAGATGGCGCTCGGCATTGCGGCTTCTCAGCCGGTGGGACTGCGCGAACAGTTTGGCACGATGACCAAACCTTTTCACCCCGGTGCAGCCGCCAAAGCCGGACTGATGTCGGCCTTGTTGGCCAAACACGGGTTCACGTCATCCACCCGGGCGCTTGAGGCGCCTCGTGGCCTCATGCAGGTGTACTCCGATAAATGCGATTGGTCTCAGATCACGGAAAAGCTGGGTGAGACTTGGGAAATCGCACTCAACACCTACAAGCCTTTTGCTTGCGGCATCGTGATTCACCCCAGCATCGATGGTTGCGTCCAGCTGCGTCAGCAGCACCAACTCAAGCCCAGCGACATTGCCAAAGTCACCGTGCGGGTTCATCCGCTGGTGTTGGAGTTGACAGGCAAGAAAACCCCCCAAAAGGGGCTGGAGGGCAAGTTCAGCATCTACCACTCCTGCGCCGTGGGTTTGATCTTTGGTCGTGCGGGCGAACATGAGTATTCCGATGCCGTGGTCACCGCCCCAGAAACCCTGCTGTTGCGATCCAAGGTGGATGCCATCGTCGACGAGAACATGGATGAGGCCGCCGCTGATGTCACCGTGGAGACAACCGCTGGTCAACGCCACCACATCTTTGTTCAGCATGCGATCGGTAGCCTGGAAAACCCCATGACGAACGAACAGCTCAAAGCCAAATTCATCGATCAAGCCTCTGAGGTGGTGGGGGAGACGGAAGCCACGCGTCTTTGGACTTGGGCGATGGGTTTGGCTGCTTGATCCCCAATGGCTGAGGTCATCTCAGCGCGCGAGGCCAAAGCGCGTATTCACGTTCAGCGCATTTGCGCTTTGTTGGATGTGCGCGAAGAAGGTCAGTTTGGCGAGGGGCATCCGTTTTTGGCGGTCAATTGCCCTTATTCGTATTTTGAGCAATGGGTTTCTCGGTTGGTACCCAGCACATGGGTGCCCACGATCCTCATCGATGATGGTGATGGCGTGGCAACGCGAGCCGCTGAGTTGATGGCGGTGATGGGCTATACCCACGTCTCTTGCGTGGACGGCGGCATACCCGCTTGGCGATCTCAGGGCCTGAACCTTTACCAAGGGGTCAACCTGCCCAGCAAAACGCTCGGCGAATGGGTTGAGCATCAAGAAACCATCCGCCGCATTACCCCCACCCAGCTGGCCGATTGGCAATCGACCGGAACCCCTTTTTATTTCTTCGACTGCAGGCCCCCTCACGAGCATTCAAAAATGTCCGTTCCTGGGGCCCAATGCGTGCCCAATGGGGAGCTGGCCCACCGCTTGGCCGCGGTTGTCAAAGACGACAGCACACCCATTGTGTTGACTTGCGCCGGGCGCACGCGGGGTTTGATTGGGGCCGCTGGTTTGAATCGTGTGGGTGTAGGCAATCCGGTTTACGCATTGGAAAACGGGACTCAAGGTTGGACCTTGGCAGGTATGTCCCTTTTGAGGGGGCAGGTGCCTGCCGAACTTCCCACCATGGACGAATCCCATCTTTTGATCAGTCGGGCAAAAGCCGATGCCCTGATTGATCGTGAGCAACTCCATTGCATCGGTGTGGATGGATTCACCGAATTGGCGCACGACCAAAACAGGGCGCTGTTCTTGGTGGATGTTCGAAGCGCCGCCGAATACGCCGCAGGGCATTTGCCCGGTGCCACCCATGTTTGGGGCGGTCAGATCGTGCAAGCGCTGGACTTGTTTGTGGGCGTTCGCCACGCGACGGTGGTGCTGACGGACGACACAGGGCTTCGGGCGGCGGTAGCCGCCATGTGGCTCAAGTGCCTGGGTTATGAAACCTTCATCATGAGGGATACCTTGGCACTGGGTTTGTCAGACCATTGGCGTCAGATGGCACCAGTCCCGCCCATGGCGCCCGCATTGCCCTTCGTTGAGCCCGAGCACGCCGTGGACTTGTGCCAATCTGGCCAAGCACATCTGGTGGACTTGCGCCATTCACAGACGTACCGACAGATGCACATCCCCCATGCCATTTGGGCCAACCGTGCCAACTTGGGACGGATTCCCAAGGATAGGCCGCTGATTTTGTGCGCCGATCGAGCCGATTTGGCACCGCGAGTGGCCCAAGATCTGCAAGCCATGGGTCTGAGCGTGCAAGGCCAGATGCGTGGCGGTGTTGACGCTTGGCGTGATGCTGGCCTTTCGCTTGCCACATCGCCCCAAGTGCCCCCAGACGATCAATGCATCGACTTTTTGTTTTTTGTTCACGACCGGCACGATGGCAACTTGGAGTCGGCCAAACGCTACCTGGAGTGGGAGCAGGGACTGATGGCCCAACTGGATGACGATGAGCGGGCTGTTTTTCGGCTGCCATCTGAGCCGAGCACGGCCCAGCACGCTTTCAACCAACAGCCCTGAACAGCAGGTGAATCGCGCTGAGGGCGATCATGCCGTCAACGATCCCATGTTGGACTTTTTCTTTGAGCCGTGTCGATAACCACTTGGCAAACCACACACCCGGAATACTGGCGATCCCGCACACAATGGCGATCAAAATCAGTGGGTCGGGTAAGGCGTCGAGCTGTCTGAACAACAGCACTTTCACCAAGTTCAATGATGCGGCAATGGCGGCATCGTTGGCGATCACCGCAGCGGTGCTCATGCCTGTGGCACTGAGGAACGCCAGAACCATGACACCAGACCCTGGGACGATGGTGTTGATGAAGCCGTACAGAAAAGAAACAGGGCCCAAAGCCCACCCAATTTTCTTGGGTTTCCATTGAGCCATGGAGAGCGAGGCCGACATCCGACGCCACGTCTTGATGCCCAGCACCAGCAAAATGACCAAACCCAAAGCGCCCTCAAAAAAGCTGACCGGTATGTCCACATACAGTTGGGCTCCGAGCATGCTTCCAGGTGTTGCCAGCACCACCATGGCCAGCACCATTTTGATGTTGAGTGATTGGAAAAAGTAAAAAATTCGGCTGCCGTTGTTGATCAACATGATGATGGCCAAAGCCGGCATCACGGCTTTGGCGCCGACGATGGGGGCCAAAAAGCCGGCAATCACAAGTCCAGTCCCCGCACCACTGAGACCACCCAGCACTCCCCCAAGAAAGCACACGGCGATGCCACTGAGGATGAGGGTGATGTCTGGCATAGGAAATCCCATGGATCTTTCTGGAGGGGACATGCACCAAAAAAGCCCGTTGCGCTGTTTTTGGACACGCCGAGAAGATCGTATACGAAATAAACCGAGTTCGCGCCATAGGGTTTTCCACCTTCTTTGCGAACCCCAATAAGCCCGTACTTCTCATTAAACTTCGCAGACATTCCAGCTGATCAGCCCATGAACTTCCCAAACACCCCAACCAATTCGGGTTGATATGCACCCAACTTTGTACTTCGCCCCACTCAGCCATCAAGATGTTCCGATGGGGAGCGAAATTTCTTTGGTTGATCGGGTCAGGGAGGAAATCCTCCGGATGATCTTGGGCGGTGAGCTCTCGATTGGGCAGAAGATCAATGAGCCTCACATCGCTGCGCGTTTGAACACGTCTCGTGTGCCGGTCCGAGAAGCTTTGCGCTCATTGCAAGCTTCGGGCTTGGTGGTGTCTCGCAGGAATGCAGGTGTTTTTGTTCGCCAGCCGGCCCCCGAAGAAATCATTGAGCTGTATACGTTTCGTGCGTTGCTTGATGGTTTTTGTGGTGAGTGCGCTGCCAAGTTGGCCGACTCGGTCAGAAAGAAACTCGTCACCGAGTTGAAAACCTCGTTGGCCGAGATGCGCTTGGCGGCCAAGAGTCAAGACACGGAGCGTTACTACTTTGCCAACTTGAGTTTTCATTGGTTGATCGTGCAGGCTGCGGGCAATCGAAAAATTTTCGATGCTTACCAGTCGGTGATTCAGCAGTTGCATTTGTGCCGATTGAAAAACTTGTCGATGTCGCTGGGTAGGAAGGCCTCTTTGGAGGAGCACCGTGCGATCGTTGAGGCCATCGGCTTGGGCCAAGCGGTCAAAACGAAGCGGTTGTTGACCGGTCATGTGACCCGCGCCGAGCATCGATTTTTTGAAGTCGAACCATAGGCAAGGGTTTCCCCTTGGGTGCTGGGGGGTGTCGATCGTATACGATAAAAAAACCGACGGACCATCTCATTTGTGTTTGCCAGCGTCGGACGAAATCTACTCTTAAGGAGACGAAATGAAATTCAAAAGCATGTTTTCCGGCTTGCTGTGTTCTGCGCTGTTGATCGGTACTTCCGCGATGGCCCAACAGTACCCTGTCCCTCGCGTCAATTTGGTCACGCACTCCAGCCCTGGTGGCGGTAGCGACGTTTTCTTGCGCGAGCTGGTCAAGCACCTGCCCGGTGAGAAGATGAAGACCAACTTCACGGTCGAAAACGTCAGTGGTGGCAGCGGTGCCAAGGCCATGGCTTTTGTGGCGGGAGCGGCAGCCGATGGCTCGGTGTTCTACGCCACCACCCCCACCCACATTCAGGTTTCTTTGCTGTCCAAGCCAGCCGTCAGCTACGAGGCTTTGGACCCAATCGTGATCGTGTTTCAAGATCCTCAACTGTTGTACACGCGCACCGAATCACCCTACAAAACCTTGACCGATGTGATCACCTTTGCAAAGGCCAACCCAGGCAAGTCGCGTTGGGGTGCATCCAACCCGGCTTCCGAGGAGCGCATCGCGATGGAGAAGTTGTCTCGAGTGGCCGGCGTGAAAGTCCCGATCGTCAGCCATGAAGGCGGCGCCGATCAAATGATTGGTGTGTTGAACGGCACTTTTGACATCGGTATCGGTGAGCCACAGGAACTGTTGTCGCAAATCGAGGCTGGGAAAATCCGCGTGGTCGCCACTCTGACCGACAAGCGCCTGTCGACCATGCCCAACGTGCCCACGGCCAAAGAGCTGGGCTACAACGTGGTGGTGAAAAAATTCCGCGGTTTGTCGGGTCCTAAAGGCATTTCGGACGCGGCTGCCAAAGGTCTGCACGATGCCATCAAAGTGGCTTTGGACAGTCCTGAGTACAAAAAAATCTACACCAAGCAGGGTTTGGTCCCCGTGTTGATGAACCGTGCTGAGTCGCGCAAATTCGTGGGCGAATTCGTGACCGAAGTGACGGTTGACCTCAAAGAGCTCGGGGTCCTTAAATGAAATCAGCCACCGCAGATTTTCTGTTGGGGGGAATCTGCTTGGTGGCTGGGGCGACCTATTATTCGGTCGCCTCGGTCATCCCCAAGAGCATGCTCTCTGACGAAATTGGTCCTGGTGGCGTCCCCGCGGCAGTGGGTTTGGCTGCCATGGTGGTTTCTGTCTTGATCATGCTCAAGGCGATGGTGGTCTGGAATCAAGAGCGGCTTGCCGCCAAGGTGGCCAGCCCTGTTGCCACTGATGAAGCAGCAGATGCAGCGGAGTCGCATTGGCTCAGCGTACTTTTGGTCTTGGTCTTGGTGTCCTTGATTGTGATCCTGCCCATTTTGGGATATGTCAGTTCCATTTTCTTGCTGATCTTGGTTTCGGCAGCGTTGGCGGGTCATGCGAAGAACCTCAAGCTGTTTGTTTTTTCTTTGACTTCCTCGGTCACGCTTTATGTGATTTTTCATTTCGTCATGAGTGTCAAGCTCCCCAAGGGCCCCCTTGGTTTTTAGTTTTTAAAAATCCCCTAACTTATGTTCGACACTTTTGTACAGACTATTTTCGGTAGCTGGGCCGTTCCAACGGCATTTCTAGGCGTTTTGTGGGGTATTTTGGGTGGGGCATTGCCGGGAATTTCGCCCTCTATTGCGATGGCCTTGTTGTTGCCTTTTACGTTTGGCATGGACCCCACCATGGCCATTATTTTGTTGGCCAGCGTGTATGTGGGTGCGGAGTATGGGGGCTCGATCCCCGCCATTTTGATCCGCACGCCCGGCACCAACTCTGCCGCCGCCACCACGTTGGATGGTTACGAAATGACCCGTCAGGGTAAGGCGGGTGAAGCGCTGGGCATCTCCTTGATTTCTGGTTTGATTGGGGGCTTGATTGGTTGGGCTGTGCTGGTCATGGCCACCGAACCACTCGCCGAACTGGCTTTGGCGTTTACCTCGCCTGCCTATTTCTCTCTGGGTATTTTGGGTCTGTCGGTGATCGCGGGTTTGTCGGGCGGATCGCTGCTCAAAGGTTTGATTGCTGTGTTCATCGGTTTGGGGGTGGCCATGATCGGTACCGACCCCATCAGTGGAACACCTCGGTTCACGCTGGGCAGCACCGATTTGCTGTCCGGCATCAAACCCCTTTTTGCGATGGTGGGTCTTTTCGCTGTGGCCGAAATGCTCACCCAAATCCGGGAGCCAGCGTGGGCCAAAGTATCTGAAAAGATCAGCCGCCTGAAAATGCCCGATTGGAAGATGTCCAAGCGTTTGTTTAAACCCCAGATGATTGGGTCCGTGGTCGGCACGGTCGAGGGTGTGACCCCCGGAGCAGGCGGTACCGTTGCGGCCTTCATGGCTTACTCTGAATCCAAGCGGTGGTCCAAAAATCCTGAAGAATATGGTAATGGCTCACCCGAGGGCATCGCAGCCCCCGAAGCGGCGAACAACGTCGTGACGTCCACGGCCTTGGTGCCCCTGCTGAGCTTGGGTATTCCGGGGTCGAACTCGGCGGCGATTTTGCTGGGGGCCTTCATGATTCATGGCCTTCAGCCAGGCCCTTTGCTGATGGTAAAGAGCCCCGAGGTCGTACACGGCCTGTTTGCGGGCATCTTTGTGGCCAACATCGCGATGCTGTTGTTGGGCTTGGTGATCTTGTCGCCCTGTATTTGGCTGGTCAACCGATCCAAGCCCGTGATGATTTCCATCATCCTAGCCTTGATCGTTTCTGGCGTTTATTCCGTTCACCAAAGCGTGTTTGACTTGGGCCTCGTCTTGGCTTTCGGTGTGTTGGGCTATTTGATGCGCCTGTTCACCATCCCCATTTTGCCGATTGTCTTGGGAATTGTGCTGGGGTTCATGGTCGAGTCGAACTACCGGCGCAGCATGTTGATTTCAGGTGGTGAGCACGGCATCTTCATCGAAGACAAAGTTTCATTGTTGTTGCTTTGCTTGGCTGTCGGTTTGACGGCTTACACCTTGATCAAAGAGTTCAAACTTACAAAGAAAAGCAAAGCATGATCTCTAGCAAGGATTCACTGCCCGTGGCCGTCCAACTGGCCAAAACCATTGCCCGTCTGGATGCGGCCCAATTTCCTGCGGCATTGAAGACCACCGCTCATCACATGCTGTTGGATATCACGGGTATTTGTGTCTCAGCCCGAAACGAGGGCTATGTGAATTCGGCGATCAAGGCCTTCGATGACGATGGGGCTTGTACCTTGATCGGGCACCCAACCAAGGGATCGGTGTCCAGTGCCTGTGTCATCAATGGCATTGCATCCCATGGTGAGGATTTTGACGACACCTACGAAGGCGGCCCTGTTCACGCGGGCGTGGTCATCATCCCCGCTTTGTTGGCGGCGGCTGAAAAGCACCACTTTTCGGGACCGGCGCTCCTCAAAGGTATCGCCGTGGGCGTGGAGGTGATGTGTCGGATGTGTGCCGTGGCCCCAACGAAGGTGCACAAAGCCGGTTTTCACCCCACAGCGGTGTTTGGTGCCATCGGTGCCACGGCGGGTATTGGCGCTGCGATGAACCTTTCAGAAAAACAACTGGTTGACGCTCTGGGTATCGCAGGCAGCATGTCCAGCGGCATCATTGAGTACTTGACCGATGGGGCTTGGACCAAGCGCATCCACCCAGGTTGGGCCGCGCAATCGGGTTACCGAGCCGCACGGCTGGGTCAACAAGGTTTTGTGGGGCCTCAAACGGTTTTCGAAGGTGACCACGGTTTCTTTTATGCTTTCGCCCGCACGGCCGATGGCAACTTCAATGAGATGATGCGAGGTTTTGGCGAAGAGTGGCGAACGACCACCGTCGCTTTCAAGCCCTATGCCTGCGGCACGATGATCCATCCCTACATCGATTGTGCAAGCCAACTGCGCGCCCAAGGACTGTCTTCTCAGGACATTGACAAGATCGAGTGCGAAACCGCCGAAGGTATCTTGCACCGTCTCTGGGAACCGCTGGACAGAAAGCAAACCCCAGCCAACGGCTATTCGGCCAAATTCAGCATCCCATTTGGGGTTGCGTTGGGCATCGTGAGAGGCAGCGCTGGACTGGGCGATTACACCGAGGCATCGGTTAAGGATGCGGAGCTGCTTAGGGTTTCACAACGCGTGTCTTACGTGGTTGACCCTCAAAACCCCTACCCCAAGCAGTTCACCGGCCACGTTCGCGTGCATTTGAAGAATGGCCATGTGCTGGAAGCCCGGCAAGCTTACTTTCGGGGCGGGGTTGATGCGCCTCTGTCGGATCAAGATTTGCGCGCCAAATACCATGCCAATTGCACCTTTGGCGGCTGGTCCGAATCGCTGGCTTCGCAAGTCGAATCGAAGTTGCAGTCTATTTTTGAAACCGATCGCATCGACTTGTCACTGCTGCAACAGTGAACACCCTTCACAGCAAAGTTAGGATTTTTTGATGCAGAAAGTTGCTCTGGTCACGGGCGCAGGCCGAAACATCGGTCGGGCGATGGCTTTGTCCTTGGCTCGAGACGGTTTTGACGTTGCGGTGAACGTTCGACAGTCGGTGTCTGAAGGTCAAGAGGTTGTTCGGGAAATCACTGCCATTGGGCGCAAAGCCATTTTGTGCGTCGCCGATGTGTGCGATCAGGCCCAAGTTCAAAACATGTTCAACCAGATCGAAAAGACTTGGGGGCGATTGGATGTGCTGATCAACAACGCCGCCGTACGTGCCGAAACCGAGTTGGGCGAAATGACGCTGGAAGAGTGGCGAAAGATTTTGTCGATCTGTTTGGATGGTTCCTTCCTGTGCGCCCAGTCCGCAAGGCCTTTGATGGTTCGAGCCGGTGGAGGCAGCATCGTCAATATTGGAGGCCTCACCGCCCACACGGGTGCCGTGAACCGCCTTCACGTCGTCACGGCCAAAGCGGGGCTTGTTGGGTTCACCCGCGCACTTGCTGAAGAACTGGCGCCCCAATCCATCCGTGTGAATTGTGTTTCGCCCGGGTTGATTGACACCGTTCGCATCGACTCCAGCGCTCCCACAGCACCCGTTCATCACAAAGCGCGCACCAACTTCATGAAACGTCGCGGCACTTCTCAGGAAGTGGCCGATGTCGTGGCATGGTTGGCATCGAGTCAATCCTCCTATGTGACGGGACAGGTGCTTCATGTCAACGGAGGGGCCTACCTTGGCTGTTGAGACCGATTTTTTGTTTTTCCCCTTGGCCAAACAAGCGGAACTTCTACACACCAAACAACTTTCGCCCGTGGAGTTGGTCGAGGCCAGTCTTCGACGCATCGAGCAAACCGATAAGACGCTGTGTGCGTGGATTTCGGTTGGGGCGGATCAGGCCATTGCAACGGCTCGCCAAACCGAACAAGACATCCTCAAGGGTCACATCCGCGGCCCATTGCACGGCATTCCCTTTGGCGTCAAAGACCAAATGCATGCGTTGGGCTTTAAAACCACCATGGGAACACGGGTGTTGGACGAGCATGAGATGCAACCGCCCTTCACCGCCACCGCCATTGACCGCCTGACGACTGCAGGCGCCATTTTTCTGGGCAAACAAAACCTCCATGAATTTGGCAAGGGTGGGACATTGAACTTCCCGTATGGCCAGCCCAAAAACCCGTGGGACATTGCCTACAACGCCTCCAGCACGTCCACGGGTTCTGGGATTGCCACGGCGGCGGGGCAGTGCAGCTTTTCGCTGGGGGAAGACACCGGTGGCTCGATACGCGGTCCGGCGTCTTGCAATGGCGTTTGCGGCATGCGCCCGACGCATGGCCGCGTGAGCCGCCATGGGGGCGTCATGGCGGCCTACACCAGCGACACCATCGGACCACTCGCCAGAACGGTGTTGGATTTGGCCTCGGTGCTCCAAGTGATTGCGGGCCACGACCCCAACGATCCCCTGTGCAGCACACGCCCTGTGCCCAATTACCGAGCCGAACTTCACAACGTGCCCGAAGGACTCAAGGGCATGAAGCTCGCGGTCGTGAAGGAAATCGCACGATTTGATGGCGTGCACACCGAAGTCAGCACGGCTTTCGAGCGCGCTGTCGACCAACTCAGGGACTTGGGTGCCGAGGTCCATGAGGTGTCCTTGCCTTGGGCAAAATGGGCGGTGCCTCTGCAGATGTTGACGGCCGATGCCGATGTGGCCGCTTGGTTCCAGGGCAATTACCTCAAAGACCGTTACGAGCGGTTTGACCAAGGCACCCGCACCCGCTTGGTGGCGTCGAGTTTGATCCCGGCATCGGTTTACAGCCGCGCGATGCGCGCCAGAAGGTTGGTGCGCCAGCAAGTCTTGGATGCGTTCAACCACTTTGATGCCTTGTTGACCCCGACGAACATCACCCCACCCAAGAAAATTGAAGACGCTCAGGAACGCGTCGACAGCCCAGAGGACATGGTGCCCAGGTTGATTCAGCGGCGCATTTCCCTGTACCCCTTCAGTTTGTCCAACGTGCCGGCCATGTCCATACCCATGGGCTTCTCTGAAAAAGGCTTGCCTTTGGCGTTGCAGATTGCAGCCAGGCCGTTTGGTGAGTCAACGGTGTTTCGGGTGGGGCACGCCTATCAAATGGCCACCCCATGGCACGAGCAACACCCCGACCTCAAGAGGATCGCCCCATGATCGTGAGCAAAGACCTCGTCAAGTCGCTCTGTGAGATGCAGGGACTGCGTGTGCCCGAATCGGAAATGGAGAACGTCGCGATCCGACTCAGCACCTGGATGAGTGCGATGGAGCAAATCGAAGCGGACATGGGAGATTTGATCCAGACCGTTGATCCGATTCCTCCGGTGTTCCCCAAAGAGGACATCTAGTTCGCTCGGGGTTGGTGATGTGGGTCGGTGGCAAAATCGCCGGTCCCTTCTTCATCGCACCCCCCCATCCATGATTGCTTCCCCACCGGGCACGCTCGGCATCGATTTCGGCACCTCCAATTCCGCCGTGGCTTGGCTCGGTCCAGAGGGGCAAGCCCAGCTCATGGTTTTGGAGGGGGATGCATGGGCCATACCCACCGCGGTTTTTTTCAATGCCGAGACCCAAGGCGTCCACTTTGGGCGCGATGCGGTCAAGCAGTACTTGGAGGGTACCGAAGGCCGTTTGATGCGATCACTCAAAAGCCTATTGGGTAGCCCGCTCTTGCTGGAGACCACCCAAATCGGCCACGAACAGATCAGCTTTCAAGACATCATCAGCACCTTTTTGGGCACCTTGCGTGACCGTGCCACACAGCAATTGGGCCAGACGCCACGGCGCGTGGTGATGGGGCGCCCCGTGCACTTTGTGGACGATGACCCGGTGCGCGATGCACAAGCCCAAGCCTCGCTGCGAGAAGCGGCGCAAGCGGTGGGCTTTGACGAGGTGTCCTTTCAGTTGGAGCCCATCGCCGCGGCACTGGACCACGAACAACGTTTGACGCAAGAGAGCACCGTCTTGGTGGTGGACTTGGGGGGCGGCACCTCCGACTTCACGGTGGTGCGTTTGGGGCCCGATCGCATGCGGTGTGCCGATCGCAGCAGCGACATCTTGGCCACCACCGGTGTGCACATCGGTGGTACCGATTACGACCGGCAATTGAATTTGTCGCAGGTCATGCCCCTGTTGGGCCACAAGCACCTGGGTTCCGATGGGCGAGAAGTGCCCAGCCGGGTGTTTTTTGATCTGGCTTCTTGGCACCTGATCCACTGGCAGTACCAACCGCGCGCGATCAGCCATGCCCAAACCCTGCGCAGCAACTACAGCGACCCGCGCTTGCACGAGCGTTTGATGCGTGTGTTGACCGAGCGCCACGGCCACCTGATGGCACACGAAGTGGAGCAGGCCAAAATCCGCTGCTCGGTGTCACGCGCCGACACCACCATCGACCTGTCGGTGCTTGAGCACGGATTGCAATCGCCACTGGACGTCAGCGACTTGCAACTGCAACTGCGCGAGCTGTTGGCTCGCACCGTGGCTTGCGCACGCGAATGTGTGCAAGCCGCCGGGATCAACAACGACTCGCTGGACGCGATCTACCTCACCGGCGGCTCATCGGCACTCAGCACCTTCCAAGCCGCCTTGCAGGCCGAGTTTCCTGGGGTGGCGATGGTGGAAGGCGATTTGTTTGGTGGCGTGGCCTTGGGCTTGGCCGTCAGCCGCTAGTTGATAGCGATCACCACGACCACCGCCAGCAACGCAATACCGATCCAGATGGCGCGGTTGTTGCGCTCGATGAATTTGAGCACCACGTCCTCCAAGCTTTTGGACTGGTGGTTCGGTTGCGGTATTTTCATGCGTCGTCTCCGTCCCAGAGGCTGTCGTCCAACAGGCCTTGGAGCAACCAGCCACCGGCCACGACCCCCGCGGTCACCCCCAGCGCCGTCCCGCCGACTTGCATCAACAGCCCGCGCGCCCAGTGGTTGGCCGTTGCGCTGGCCGCTGAGGCCTCACCCGACGCCAACGAACCATTGGCTTGTGCGGTGGCGGCGTCCAAAGCCAGTTGCAAGGCCATGCAGCGCTGCACCAGCCGGTACAGGGCGTCGGGTTGCTGCGCCAGCGCGTCCCGAATCAGCGCATCGGCCACAGGGTCTTTAGACGGACCCCTTTGTTGGCGCAAGGTTCCCAAAAAGTGCATCAGTTGGTCGCGTTCGTCAGCGGTCATGGAGGTTCTCCAACGTGGGCCATGGGTTTGGTGTACAAACATTATGGTCGTTCACACGCCAAACCGCACCCTAGCTGGCCACAGAAAACCCCATGACAATCCACACAACCAAGCTCATGATCGGCGTGTGCGCAGCAGCCTTGCAGTGGCCTGCGGCCACCCACGCCAACCAACCCAGCACCGGCCAAGCCGCGATGCTGTGCGAAGCGGTCTACATGCCCGCACAAACCGTGTGGCCCCGAACGGTCGCCATTGATTACGACCAGCGGCGCATCAAGGCGGTCAGCATCGATGGTGTGAAGGTCTATACCTTTGACGTGCGCGGCACCTGGATCCTCACCGCCATGGACAACGAGCGCATCCAAATCAACACCGCCACTTTGGCTTGGACCAGCGACTTTCGCGGTTTGGCCACCAGCCAAGGCCGCTGCGATTGGGTTCAGCCTTGATGCATGGGTGAGCGCAAGCGGCACAATGGCGCCATGACGGGCGAGTTGTTCATTGCAGGTGGGGGCATCGGCGGCCTGGCCGCGGCCTTGGCCTGCGCGCGCCAAGGCGCGTCGGTCACCGTGGCCGAACAAGCCGCCGGGCTCAGCGAAGTGGGGGCGGGCGTGCAGCTCGGGCCCAACGCCACGCGCCGCTTGCAAGCTTGGGGCTTGGGCGAGGCTTTGGCGCAGGTGGCGTTTTTCCCCAAGCGCTTGCAGAGCTTGGACGCCCACAGCGGCGCCCTCTTGGGCACGCTGACATTGGGCGAACGCACGGTGGCGCAATACGGTGCGCCTTACGCCACCATTCACCGCGCCGATTTGCACGGCCTCTTGCACCGCGCCGCGCTGGCCGCAGGGGCACAGCTGCGCTTGGGCCAAACGGTGACGCATTGGCACGAGCACGCCCACGGGCTGGACGTGGGTTTGGCCAACGGCGAGCGCATCGCGGCCGAGGCCTTGGTGGCGGCCGATGGGGTGTGGAGCCCGCTGC
>DAISXI010000010.1:30200-35692 GCA_036825935.1 Hydrogenophaga sp. | reverse complement strand
GTCGAGCAGATGAAAACTCAATGGAACGGGAGTCCCGATACGGTGCCGGTGCGCCTCATGCCATCCGCGCTGACCACCGTCACCTCCTGCCCCAGGTCCCAGAATCCACGCTCGATCATCGACAGGCCTACGTTGCCTTTGAGGCGTGGTGACCAAGCGGCGGACGTGATCTGGCCAATCTGCCGGCCGTCGCCATGGCCAACCAGCACCGGCCAGGGCTTTCCACAGGGCGGGCAGGGGCCTCCATCGAATATCACGCCGCGCATCTCACGCAGATGACCTTCTGTTGCAACCTTCTGCAGTGCGGCACGACCGATGAAGTCGATCGACCCGTCGAGCTTGCAGTATTTTGCCAAGCCCGCTTCCAGCGGGTTGTTTTCGCGCGTGAATTCGTTACCGTATGAGAGAAGCCCGCCTTCGATGCGCTCTATCAGATTCGGGCAGCCCGGCGTCATGTTGAACGCCTTACCGGCTTCCCACATCGTGTCCCAAAGGGCGGAGCCAAGCCGGCCATCCTTGAGGTAGATCTCGAATCCGCCTTGCTTGGAATATCCACCACGTTGCACCAACTGGCGCGTGCCCATGAAATCGACAAAACCGAAGTTGAAGAAGCGGATCTCGCGCACAGACTCCCCAAAGACCTTCGCCATCACATCCTCGGCGCGCGGGCCCTGCAGCGACAACGGCGACACGTCTGGCTCCTCCACCGTGACGTTCATACCGGCGCCCAGCACCAGACCTTTGGCCCACAACAAAACATCGGAGTCGGCGATGGATAACCAGTAGTGATCCTCGGCGTGTTTGAGCAGCACAGGATCGTTGACCATACCGCCATGGTCGTCGACCAGTGGTACATATAAGCACTGGCCAATCTTGGCTTTACGCAAGTCACGCGGTGTCATCCACTGCACCAAGCGCGCTGCGTCCGGCCCCTTGATCTCCACTTGGCGCTGGCAAGATACGTCCCACAGTTGCACATGCTCGCGAAGGTGCCAGTAGTCTTCCTCGACGGTTGGCTGGAACGCCTTGGGCAGCAACATGTGGTTGACCACGGAAAAACCGCGCACGCCGTGCTGCTCAACGCGGTCGGTGAAAGGGGTACGACGGATGCGACGTGACATGTTTAGGCCGGATGTGGACACAAGGATCTCCAGTGGGTGTAATGGCTATGGCCGGGTTGGACGTAATTGAGGTCGAGCTTCGGAACGACGGCGGGGATCACCTCAGCCCAGCCGGCGGTCTCAGCGCGCACATGGGCGTATGACTGTTCAGGGGTGCGCGGCTCGGCCATACCACTGTGCGTTGGCCGTGGGTAAAGCGTCGGTTTGTGGTCCAAGTGGTCTGTCCCACCGATGCTGGTGACATACCCGTAGGCCGAGTTGCAAGGCGGTTGCTCTACGAGCACCTTGTTGCCGTGTTGTTTGCGCTGCATCTGCGGCTTTTTCCTTTTGACAGGGTCCGTCGCCGGGGTCAGCTGGACATCCACACGCTATAACCGTTTGGGGCCATCACCAGCGGCATGTGGTAAGCCGCATTGGGGTCGGGCATGCAAAAGCGCACGACCACTTCCTTTTGGAGCCGCAGGCCCGGTAGCACCAAGCCGCGTGTAGCGAAATACGCGCCGGTCTGGAACACCAGCTCGTAATCCGCATCAATATCGATCTGAGCCGAGTCGATACGCTCCGACAGCCGGCCACCGGTGTCGGTGCTTTTGGAGAACACGGTGACGTTCACGCCGTTTGGAACGATACGCACCAGCGACACGTCAACATGGCCGGCATGTGTGCCATCCACGGAGTTCAGGGTATGGGTACTGAGTGTGGCCATGCTGACGCCTCTTATTCGATCGATGCTTTATCGCGCTTGCTGGTGGTGGCCAGAACGATCGGGCTGATCACGCCTTTGGCCTTAACGTTAACGCAGGCGGTCTTGCCACTGGCAATCGCGCGCCGAAGGGCTGGGCCGAGTTGTTCGCGCCGCTCTACCAACTCGCCGTGGCCGCCCATGCCCTGGAACATCGTGTGAAAGGGAATGTCACGGAAGTCGGTCGCGAAATGCTTACCGTTGGCGAACAGCCGCTCTTGCTGCTGCGAGATGCAGTCCAAACCACCGTTGTTGTCGATCACCACGACAATCGGCAGGTTCTCCTGAAACGCCGCCTCGATCGACAGGCCACCAGAGAGAAACGCGCCATCACCGCTGATCAGCACCACCGTGGCCTCGGGGTGGGTGTTCTTAGCGGCCAGGGCCATCGACACGCCAACGCCCAGCATGCTGAAGGTGCCAGGGTGCAGGATGCCAGCGAGTTTTTGCCCGCCCCAGCCAGCCAGGTTGACGGCGATCTCCGCCCAGAAGTGGGTGTTGCCACCGTCGAACACCAGCCAGTCGTTCTCACCCATGGCGGCCTGTACATCGAGCGACAGTTGCAGTGGGTGCATCTTGCCACCGGTTTTTGTTGCCTCAGCGGTATCAAGTTCTAGGTCGGCCAGCGTCTTGGCCACCCACTCGCCGCGCCAGCCGCGGTTTGTGTCGAACCAGTTGCGGCTGAGATTCCAAGCAGCGTGCGCCTGGACGCCGAGCAGCGCGTCGAAGAACGCCCCGGGGTCGCTCAGCAACACATGATCGGCCGAGCGGTTCATTTCGAGCTCCTCAAAGGAGCCGTTGACGCAAATCAGTTGCAGCGTGTCAGGGAACAGCGGCGCGTTGCCGAAGTTCATCTGGTTATCAAGCCGCCCCCCGACCATGATCACCACATCGCAAGCTTCGAGCGCTTGGCGCGAAGGCTGGTACTGGTGGATGTCGGCCAAGCCCATGTAGACAGAGTTGTCCTCACCCAGCAACTTTTGATGGTAGGGAATATTGAACACAGGGATGTTCAGGGCCTTGGCAGTCGCCTCCATTTTCTGCTCGTTGCCAGACCACCAGACACCGTGGCCGCCAATGATCATGGGTCGCTTTGATGCCGCGATCAGCGCCAGCACGGGATCGAGCGCAGATGGGTCGGGCCAGGCGCGGGGCGGGGTGGTTGCGGTGCGGACATACGGACGCTCTTCAAGACCAGCGTCCTCGTCGAAGGACGAAAACATAATGTCCACTGGCAGGCTGATGTGAACCGGGCCGGGGTAACCGCTGGTGGCTATTTTCCAAGCGCGGTCCACACACTCGCTGATGCGGGTACCGTCGGTAATGCCTATGCTGTGTTTGGTCAGCGGTGCGGCAATCGACACGTCGTCGATTTCTTTGAAACCGCCCGCACCCTTGCGTTTGAGTGTGCTGGAGCCGGTCACGAAGATCACCGGCGAGCGTTCGCCCCAAGCCTCCATCATGGCCGGCACGGCGTTGGCGAAGCCCTCGGGCCCGACCAAGCACACCGCCGGCTTGCGCGTGATGCGGGTGTGCGCGTCGGCTAGGTGGCCGGCCACCTGCTCATGCGGGCAGTTGATGACGCGCATGCCGCATTCCATGAAGCCTTCGAGTGCCGGATTGCAGAATCCGCCGGCCAACGTGAACACGTGCTCCACGCCCTTCTCTAAAAGGGCGCGGGCCAATATGTTTCCGCCGCGCAACTTGCGTTTCACTTGAGAGGTCATCCGGGTGTCTCCTGTTGGGCAAATGCATCTACGCCAATCTGACGATCAAAGCTGAGTCTGCATGTACCGGGAAGCACGGACAAATGATGATTTGCTCGCCATGAAATAAATTTATTTAATCCATGGAGGTCATTGCTACACTGTTGACATGCCATCCAGCAATCGTCTGCCGCTAACTGCTTTGCGATCCTTCGAAGCCGCCGCACGCCTGTTGAGCTTCAAGGCGGCAGCAGAGGAGCTGTGCGTCACACCAACCAGCGTGAGCAACCAGATCCGGCAGCTCGAGTCAGACTGGGGATGCCCGCTTTTCACACGACACACGCGACGTGTGGTGCTCACGGACGCAGGACGCTCACTATCGAGAGTGCTGAGTCGAGCCTTCGACGACATTCGTGCCGAGGTGGATACCCACATCACAACCAAACCCAAGACCGTCACGCTCGCGGTCGGACCGATCTTTGGTTCGCGCTGGCTGATACCGCGCTTGGGCCGCTTCTACCGTCAGCACCCCTCCATCGACCTGGTCTTGCACAACAGCCCCCGCATCACGAGCGCGGAGCAGTTGATCAGCATGGTCGGGGTGGATTGGGGAACTGGGAATTGGTCGGGCTTGGAATGCCGACGTCTTTTCGAGATCTATTACCTTCCCACACTCAGTCCGGCCTTGATGAAGGAGCGCGGTGGCCTGCTAAGCCCGGCGGACTTGGCCCGTTATCCGATCATTCATCAATGGGACCGCGAGGAGTGGAACGCATGGTCGCGTCTTGTTGGATTGAATGAGCCTAAGCACATGCAGGAAACCACCATGCGCGACTCAAATCTGGTCCTGCAAGCGGCACTTGACGGTCACGGCGTGATCATGGGTACCTTTCCATTTCTGGATATCGAGGTTCAATCGGGGCGGCTGGTTTGCCCCTTTGAGACCGTGCTTCACCCGACGCGGGCTTACCACCTGATCTGCAGGCCAGGTGCCCGTGCACTGCCAGAAGTTCAGGCCGTGTGCAACTGGCTCGAGTCCGAGGCAGCCCTTATGGCCGAATAGGCTGGCGCAGCGGCTGCGAGGTGACCGCTCCATCCCTGCGGCGCACGCGGTATGCGCCGGCACCAGGGCGTGCGGCATAAACCGACGCGACTTCGCCCGCCTCCATGAGCACGGCGGCTCCGTCATCAATGGCTATGCCTTCAGGGAGTGTTCCCAGCGCGATGCTGGCCTCGAAAGCGGGCTGCCGATAGGGCTCGCTGGAGTAGTGCGCACAGCAACTGCCGGGCATGAGATCGATCCCAACAGCAGGCGCAAGACCTTGGCCGCCTGAATCGGACAGAGACCCCGAGAACCAGACGTTGGCGCCGGCACTCACCCCGGCCATCAACACGCCGCGCCGCGCCGCAGCGATCATGACTTTGTCGATGCCCTGCTTGCGCCATTGCGCCACCAGATACAAGGTATTTCCGCCGCCCACATACACCAGGTCAAGGTGCTTCACCCAATCCCACGCCTGTGCCGCATCCGCGTCCATCGACAGGTGCGTGTGCGACTCGCAAATGCCAGCAAACCGCTGATGGAAGCGGGCGATCTTTAGTGGGTCGTCATGGCTCGCCGTGGCAATGAAACCAATGCGCGGGCGTGCCACCGGCAACTGGGTCAGTAGGAAGTCCTCCATCTCGGGGTCAGCCTCGTGAGTGAAGCCTCCGCCACCGATGGCCATCAGTCGGGGAAAAAGGGACATGTTGTGGGGGTCGATGTGTCAGAGTCTTGCGCTCTCCAAAGCCCGTACCTTAGGGTACCGGATGCATGTTGGGATTCCCCAAAGGCCTGCGCACAGTGTTGTTTTATCAGATTGATGGATAAATATTCCTTTATTCATCCGCGCCGCAAAAGTCATTTGTTCGAAAAGTACTGCC
>DAISXI010000010.1:0-30100 GCA_036825935.1 Hydrogenophaga sp. | reverse complement strand
AAATATTCCTTTATTCATCCGCGCCGCAAAAGTCATTTGTTCGAAAAGTACTGCCACAGCATACTGGTTTGGCCTTGTCTAAATGGCGCCAGTCTCCGACAGGAGTCTCAAGAATTCAGGAATCGTCCTATTAAGGTTATTTCAGGAGACAGACTATGAACAGATTTGCAGGATTTTTGACCATTGCCGCCCTTGCTGGTTCGTCGCTGGTTTCAGCTGCGCCATCGGGCACTTTCCGCCAGGCCCACGAAGTGGCCTTTGGTGCTGCCTCCGATGTGGATCCCATGTCCCGCGGGCGGGTATTTCACGTCACCGAAAAGATCATGAGCCGTCTGGTGCGACCGGGCTTGGACGGCAAACCGGCGCCCGACTTGGCGCTCAGCTGGTCCTCCAACGCCAACGCCACCGAATGGACATTCAAGCTGCGCGATCGCGTCAAGTTTCACAACGGTAAACCATTCACATCGGCTGACGCTGCCTATTCGTTGCGACGGGCCCAAGATGAAAAGGTTAACTCCCCTGTGCGGTCTTCGATCTCGATGGTCAAGACCATCGAAACGCCAGATCCGATGACACTCAAACTGATCTTGTCGGCGCCCTACGCAGACATGCCGTTGGTGCTCACCGACTATCGGTTGATGGTCATCCCTGATGGATCGGGCGACACCATCAAGACCACTGGCATCGGCACCGGTCCGTTCAAGCTGGAAAAATTCGATGCCCAAGGCACTTCCGTGCTGGTGGCCAACACCGACTACTATGACGGTGCCCCGGGTGTGGCGCGCATGGAGATCATCGGCATCCCCGATGCTCAGGCGCGTTTCCAAGCCTTGATGGGAAAACAGATCGACATGCAGCAAGGCATCACGGCCCCACAGCGTCAGCTGCTGCAGCGCAGTTCAGGTTTCGCTGTGCAGGAGATCCCTACCGGTAACTGGCGCGGGATCGTGTTCCGGACCGACATGAAGCCGTGGGACGATCCGCGTGTGCGGCGCGCCATTCGGTTGGCTGTGGATCGGCAAGCGATGGTGGCACTGGCAGCCGGTGGCAATGGTGTTGTCGGTTGCGATACCCCCGTCGGCCCCAAGGATCAGTACCGGTCCACCAAAACCTGTGCCCAAGATATCGCCAAGGCCAAGGCGCTGCTGGCCGAGGCTGGTTACCCGAACGGTATCGACCTGGAGCTGCCAGTCGCCACGCTTCAGGCCGAATGGCCCGCGATGGCGGAGGCATTCCAACAGCAGGTGGCCCCAGCCGGCTTTCGTGTCAAGATTTCCCAGGTTCCAACAGACGGCTACTTCAATAATATTTGGATGAAGCTGCCGGTCAGTATGACGCGCTGGAATGACAGGCCAGCCGATGCAATATTGAACGAGGCCTACCGCGGCGGTGCCCGGTGGAACGAGGCATACTTCAAAGACCCGAAATTCGATGCTTTACTGGATGCAGCCCGTTCAGAGTTGAATTTTGATCGTCGACGTGCCAAGTACATCGAAGCCCAAGATTACCTTTGGGAGAATGGTGGTACGTTGGTTGGTTTTCATGCGGTGATTCAGGTTGGCCACACCGCACGCGTGAAAAATCTTGACCCAGTCGAGAACTTCGGCATTCGCTGGCACAAAATCACAGTCGACTGACCGAACCCACTGTACCCCGCACTGTAGGCAAGTCTTTGCTTCGGTGCGGGAACCCTGACTGGCAACACGGCTGGCCATATTCACAACCGAAACATGTTCAAACTCCTGTTGCGTCGCATCTTGCTCGGCTTGCTGACGGTTGGTATCGTGTCGCTGATCATCTTTGGTGCTGTTGAGGCCTTGCCTGGCGACGCCTGCACGGCTGTTTTGCAGCAGGATGCTCAGGGCCAAACGCTGCTCAACTGCCGTGAAGAATTGGGCCTGAACCGACCGGCGTTGGCCCGTTATACAGAATGGATTGGCGGCGCATTGCAAGGCGACTTCGGCATGAACGCGTACCGCACAAAAAGCATCGCCGAGATGGTCGGTGACCGTGTGCAAAATTCTCTTTTGCTGGGGATCAGCGCTTTGCTGGTGGGTCTGCCGTTGGCCTTTTCGCTGGGCATTCTGGCGGCGTTGCGGCGCGACAAGCTGTTCGACGTGACGGTCTCTTCAATTGCAATTGGTGCGATGACCATCCCCGAATTTGTTTCGGCCACGATCCTCATCCTCATCTTTAGCGGCTGGCTGGGCTGGTTGCCGGGCATTATCACGATATCCGCGAGTGCGCCGCTGAAAAGTTTCTTTCCCGAGATCATTCTTCCCGTCGCGGTGCTGTCGATGGTGATGACAGCCCACATCCTTCGCACGGTGCGTTCGAGCATGCTGGAGGTGCTCGACAGCGACTATGTTCGCATGGCCACGCTCAAGGGGGTACCTTACCGGCGCATGATCTTGGTGCATGTGCTTCCCAATGCACTCTTGCCTGCGATCAACGTGGTGGCGCTGACGGTCGCTTGGTTGCTTGGTGGCGTGGTGGTGATCGAGACCGTCTTCAATTACCCTGGACTTGGCCGGTTAATGGTCAGCGCCATCTCCGATCGCGATCTGGCGCTCGTGCAGACCATTGCGTTGATCATTGCGACGGTCTACATTGGTGTGAACCTAATGGCAGACATCCTGACCTTGCTGGCGAATCCGCGCTTGCGCACGGCCGTGACCCGTGAAGCGTGAACCTCCCATGGCCCAAGCGTCCGTTTCCGCAAGCCCGCACTCTGGCGCCCTGCAGCGCGTCGGGCAGACCCTGCGCGAACTTGTTGCACGGCCCTCGGGCGCCATAGGCCTGACCTTGGTGGTGCTTCACGTGATCATCGCGCTGACCAGCCCTTGGCTGGCAACCCACGACTTCAAGGCGATCAGTGCCGTCAACATGCTGACGCCACCCGATGCCATCCACTGGTTCGGTACTGACCACCTGGGCCGGGATGTTTTTTCACGCACGCTGATGGGCGGGCGTGAGGCCATCTTGGTCACGGCCATTGCCACGCCGCTGGCAGTTGCCTGGGGTGGCATGCTGGGCATCTACCTTGGCCTGGTGGGTGGGCGGCGCGACGATGTGCTGATGCGTGTGGTGGACGCCTTCCTATCGCTGCCGTGGATTCTGAAGATGCTGCTGCTGATCGTGACCTTCGGTACCGGCATCGAGGTGCTGATTCCCACTTTGGCGTTCTTTTATGGCATCCCAGTGATTCGAATCGCTCGCGCCGCTACGCACAACATCGTGGCACGCGATTTCATCCTCGCGGCAAGGGCACGCGGGCACGGTAACTTGACCATCATGCGGCGCGAGTTGCTTCCCAATGTGCTCGATGCATTGATGGTCGAAGGCGCGATGCGCTGGTCGTGGATGCTGTTGGCATTCAGCTCCCTCTCGTTCTTGGGCTTTGGCGTCTCGCCGCCCACGCCAGATTGGGGCCTGATGGTGGCCGACTCCCGCACATTCCTGCCTTTGGCACCATGGGCAGGTCTGTATCCGATCGCGTTCCTCAGTACCCTGATCATTGGCATCAACCTGGCCGCTGATGCGCTGGCCAAGACACTGGGCGTTGACAAAGCACAGAAGGCCCCGATCTGATATGAACGCCACCCCCTTGATCGATATTCGCGACCTCAGTGTCGGCTTCATCGGCCGATCTGGCCAGCAGCGCGCTGTGCTGCGCAACATCGATCTTCAGGTTCGCACAGGTGAGACGGTCGGGTTGGTCGGTGAGAGTGGTTCAGGCAAGAGCACACTGGCGCTGGCCGCCATGGGCTACCTAAAGACCGGCCTTAAAGTTTTCGGTGGCAGTGCCACTTTTTGCGGTCATGACATGTTTTCCTTGGGCGGAGCGGCCCTGCAGACATTGCGGGGAGGCAAAATTGGGCTTATTCCCCAGAACTCTGGCCAGTCGCTCACGCCGACCCTGCGCATCGGGGCTCAGTTGAGCGAAGCATTGCGCCTTCACAGCGCGTTGCCAGCCCCGCAGCATGCGCAGCGAGTTCTGGAACTGCTGGGCCTGGTGCGTCTGCCCGACCCGGCCGGCTTGCTGCGACGCTACCCGCACGAGCTCTCTGGCGGTCAGCAGCAACGGGTGGCGATTGCGATGGCGCTGGCAGGCGAGCCACAAGCGCTGCTGCTAGACGAGCCGACCACGGGGCTCGACGTCACGACCCAAGCGCATATTTTGGAATTGCTGCGCGATATCAACGCCAGGACAGGCACGGCCATGGTCTACGTGAGTCACGACCTCGGCGCGATCGCTCGGGTCTGTGACCGGGTCGTGGTGTTGTACGCGGGCGAGGTGGTCTTGCGCGGTGCCACCCGTCAGGTGCTCCGCACGCCCTCCCATCCGTATGCGCGCGGTCTGCTGGCGTCGATACCGAGACTGTCCGATGCCCGCATTCCAGCCGCGCTGGACGGCCGCCCGCCCGCTCCTGGTGATGCGGGGTCGGGTTGCGGCTTTGCGCCGCGTTGCAACATGGTCCAGGATCGTTGTCTTGTCGAGCGTCCCGCGTTGCGGTCGCTTGAAAACGGCGAGTTCGTTCGCTGCCACTTCGCCGAACGCACGTCGTCTATGGGCCCAGCCGCGTCCCGCGATTTACGCATCACCAAGCCCTCGGGAACACCGGTTCTGGGCTTGCAACACCTCGGGGTGAGTTACGCCCGGCCTCGCTTGCTCGAGCAGTTGCTTGGCAGAAAGCGCTCCACGATCCTGACGGTACAAGGCATCGACTTGGAGATACTTCCCGGTGAAACGGTGGCTTTGGTGGGCGAGTCCGGCAGCGGTAAGTCCACCATCCTCAAGGCGGTGGCTGGTTTGTGGCCTGCAGCCGACGGCCAGGTCGTGCTTGGCGCCAAAACCACCTTGGGTTCCAGTGTCGAGTCACGCACCCGCCAGGACTTGCAGCGCATCCAGCTGATTTTCCAGAACCCGGATGACAGTCTCAATCCCCGCCACACCATCGCCGACATCCTGGCTCAGCCACTGGAGCTGTATTTCGGAATGCAGCGCAACGAAATTCTCACGCGCAGCATCGTCCTTCTAGAGCGCGTGCGCCTAGGAGCCCACTATTTGGACCGGCTACCCAGCCAGTTGTCTGGTGGCGAGAAGCAGCGCGTGGCGATAGCGCGGGCCTTCGCTGCCGAGCCAGATCTTGTGCTGTGCGACGAGGTCACCTCGGCTTTGGATGTATCGGTGCAGGCTGCTGTGCTGGATCTGCTCGACGAGTTGCGCTCACAACGCGGCACCGCCTATCTTTTTGTGTCTCACGACTTGGCGGTGGTACGGGCACTTGCGCACCGGGTCGCTGTGCTCTACCAAGGCCGGCTGTGTGAAGTGGGTCCTTCAGCATCGGTCTACGCGAGCCCCTCGCATCCTTACACCGAGGTTCTGCTGGGCGCGGTATTGGAACCCGATCCGGATCACCGGCCAACCCTGCTGGCAGAGGACATCCTCGAGTCTTCCCCACCCCCGCAGGGGTGTCCCTTCCAGCGCCGGTGCCCCCGACATCTGGGCAAGGTCTGCGACGATGTCATGCCACCCTGGCAGCAGGCTGGCTCCGGCCACCAGATACGATGCCACATCCCACTTGCCGAGTTGGCCCGACCGATCCAGCCTCTTAAGGAGACGCCCCTTGCGTGAATCCGACCCCCGGGTCGCAGCCGAAGGGCTGCGGCGATTCGGAACAAGCGTGATGCTCAGCTTGGGCTGCGCCCCAGCCATCGCCACCGAGATTGCAGACCATCTGGTCGATGCCGATCTGGCGGGCGTTTATTCACACGGTATCTTCCGCCTTGACTGGTACGCAGAGCGTGCGGCTGCCGGAAAGTTCGACAGCACGGCCCTTCCGGTCATGGGTCATGCCGAGGGGGGCGCGGCATTGGTGGATGGGGGCAACAACCTTGGCATACCAGCATTCCGCCTAGCGACCGACCACCTGATCGAAGTCGCCCACGCCAACGGCATGGCGGCAGTCGGCATAGCCAATGTTGACCACACCGGCCGCCTCGGTGCCTTTGTGCAAAGGGGTGCGCAAGCCGGCTGCCTGACGATCATGCTCGGTGGGGGCTCACGCAAAGACTGGCCCCAGGTCGCTCCCTATGGCGGTGCCCGCGGCATATTGCCCACGAATCCATACGCCTTTGGCATCCCTGGCGGGGCACTTGGGCCGGTGGTCGTCGACTTCGCTACCGGGATGGCAGCAGGGGGCAAGATCTACGCCGCCAAGATGGCAGGGCGCCCACTCGCCGAGGGCCTGTGTATTGACGCCCAGGGCCGCCCCACAACCAACCCTGACGACTACTTCAACGGTGGTGCCATCCTGCCAATGGCTGGCCCCAAGGGTTACGGTATGGCGCTGGTGGCCGAACTGTTGGGCGAAGCCATCCTGGGTCAGGCCATGGACGGCATGAACTGGATCGGCATCGCTGTGGACCTGTCGCGCTACCGAGCACCCGCCACCTACCGGCGCGCTGCCGAAGAGTGCCTGCAAGAGTTGCGTAACTGCCCGCCGGCCCATGGCTTTGACCGGGTCGAGATTCCTGGCGAACGCGAGGCTGCTCTTCGCCAAGAGCGGCTTCACAGCGGGATTCCCTTGCCACCGGCCACGCTGGCGTCGCTGCGTGCGCTGGGCCATCGGCTGAGCCTCGATGTCGACGCGCTGACGCCCTTGGGCTGAAGGTTCGAAAGGCCGGACATGCATCGCACATCCATCCCTTCAACCCAACCGTTTAAGCCGAGCCGAGCCCTACCGAGTGTGGTGGATGCACGCGCGCTGGCCGCGCTGCGACTGCCACGCCTGATTTACGATTTCATAGACGGCGGAGCAGGGGAGGAGCGCGGTCTGGCCCGCAGCACATCTGACCTGGGCGACATCCTGCTGCAGCCCCGCAGCCTGGCTGAGGTGAAGACCATCTCGCTCCAGGCGTCGCTGATGGGCCAAACGTGGGATCTTCCCTTCGGCATTGCGCCAATGGGCATGTGTGATTTGGCATGGCCGGGCGCCGACCACAGCCTGGCCGAGCTGTGTCAGCGCAACGCCATACCGCTGGGTGTGTCCACCGCCTCGTCGACTTCCTTGGAGGAGCTGTTGCAACGCAGCGGCGGCAATGCTTGGTTCCAGCTCTATGTCACCGGCAGCGTGGACGATGCTTTGGCGCTGGTAGACCGAGCGACTGGTGCGGGCTACGAAACGCTGATCCTCACCGTTGACGTCCCGCGCATTGGGAAGCGCCCGCGCGACATCCGAAATGGTTTCCAGACGCCCTTTCACATGACCCCTAGGCATTTTTTAGACTTTGCAACGCACCCGCGCTGGTCGCTGGGCACATTGGCCAGCGGCATGCCGCGGATGGCCAATTTCACGGGTGCTCATGCGAAGGGGTACGACCGCAATGCGCCACGATCCGGAGCGGACTGGGCGTTTCTGCAAAGACTGCGCGAGCGCTGGCGTGGCAAACTGATTGTTAAAGGTGTCTTGTCCGTCGAAGATGCGCTCAGCATCAGGTCGCTTGGCGCCGATGCGGTGTACATCTCCAGCCATGGAGGTCGTCAACTCGACAGTTCTCCGTCGTCCATCGCGGTGTTGCCTGCCATCCGGCAGGCCCTAGGCCCCGACTATCCGCTGATTTTCGACAGCGGTATCCGATCTGGCGAGGACATCGTGAAAGCCAAGGCGCTGGGTGCAGACCTGGTGATGGTGGGGCGTCCTTTTTTGTATGCCCTAGCGGCGGTCGGTCGCGGTGGAGCACAGCGGCTGCTGGATTCCCTGAGGGCCGAGGTCGAGACTGCATTGGCGCAGATTGGCGTCGCCTCCATGCAGGCGGTCACTTCGTCGTGCATATACCAGCGCACCGAACCACTGCTGCAAGACACGAAGCCCGTATTGCAACCACCGCCAAGGCCCGCGCCATGAACACCATCCCAGAGCTTCGAGCGATCCTGAAGGATTGCCGCACCCTGGCCGTCGTTGGCCTGTCCGCTGAGTGGCACCGGCCCAGCTTTTTTGCCGCCAAGTACATGCAGTCCCATGGCTACCGTGTCGTCCCTGTGAATCCGCGGTATGCGGCCAGCGGAACAGAAATCCTCGGTGAGCCTTGTTATGCCACGCTCGGGGACATCCCATTTCCGGTCGATATGGTCGATGTGTTTCGGCGCTCCGAGGACGTGTTGCCAATCGCCCAGGAGGCGGTGCGAATCGGAGTGCGTTGCCTTTGGCAGCAGATCGGCGTCCAGAACCAGCAGGCGGACCAACTGGCACGCCGCCATGGCCTGCTGACGGTGATGGACCGCTGCGTGAAGATAGAACATGCTCGGCTCTTTGGCGGCCTTCACTGGATCGGTGTCAACACGGCCATCATTTCGGCCAAGCGGCCTGTCTGAAACGATCAAGGACACACCCATGGCCGATCGCATTTTTCAGCCCGAAACCCTCGCCATTCATGCCGGACAGATTCCCGACCGCGAAACCGGCGCCCGGGCGCTGCCCATCTACCAGACCACCAGTTTCGTTTTCGACAGTGCCGACCATGCGGCGAGCCTGTTCAACTTGCAGACCTTCGGTAATGTGTATTCGCGCCTATCCAACCCCACCGTAGCCGCACTGGAAGAACGTGTCGCGGCACTCGAAGGTGGTCGGGCTGGTCTGGCCTCGGCCAGCGGGATGGCGGCTGAAGCCATGGCGCTGATGACCATACTGCAACAAGGCGACCATGTGGTCGCTGCCGGCGCCCTGTATGGCGGCACGGTGACCCTATTGGCAGTCAACCTGCAACGCTTCGGCATTGAGACCAGTTTTGTCGATGCCACCAGCCCTGAGGCCTTCGCAGCAGCCATGCGTCCCAACACCCGAGCCGTATTTGCCGAGAGCCTGGGCAACCCGAGCCTGACCGTGCTCGATATCGCAGCAGTGGCAGACGTGGCCCATGCCCACGGAGTTCCGCTGATCGTCGACAACACGGTGCCCTCACCCTTCCTGTGCAATCCACTTGCTTGGGGTGCCGATATCGTGGTGCATTCGGCCACGAAGTATCTGGGTGGCCACGGCACCACGCTGGCTGGCGTGCTGGTCGAAGGCGGCAAATTCCCCTGGGACAACGGCAAGTTTCCGGGTATGACCGATCCCTCTCCGGGCTACCACGGCGTGAAGTTCCATGAGACCTTCGGCGACTTTGCCTACAGCATGCGGGCACGCATGGAGGTATTGCGAGTCTACGGCTCTACCCTCTCTGCCATGGCCGCTTGGCAGATCCTGCAGGGCACGGAGACCCTGCACGTGCGCATGGAACGCCATTGCAGCAACGCGCGCAAGGTGGCCCAGTTTCTCAAGGACGACCCGCGATGCAGCTGGGTCAACTATCCTGGCCTGTCAGACCACCCCCATTACGACCTGACGTGCAAGCAGATGCGCCAAGTGGATGGCGCACCGGGGGCTTCCGGTCTGTTGGCATTTGGCGTTAAGGGTGGGTTGGAAGCCGGCGTACGCTTCATCGAATCTGCCCAAGTGATGAGCCACCTGGCCAACATCGGTGATACCCGCACGCTGATCATCCATCCGGCCTCCACCACCCACCGTCAGCTGGAGCCCGACCAGCAGGTTCAGGCCGGCGTATTGCCCGATATGGTGCGGATGTCGGTCGGTATTGAGCATATCGACGACATTCTTTGGGATATTGACCAGGCGCTGGCTGCAGCGAGCAAAGCCTGAAGCGGTGGCACCACGACCGGACCAATCCACTTGCGAGACCTTGCGCCATGACCACCATCGACGATAGCCCCGTCCTGCTCAGCCACTGTGATGCCCGCGGTGTACATACTTTGACCCTGAACCGCCCGGCCGCCTTCAACGCGCTCTCGGAGACCTTGTTGGCCGCGTTGCGCGCCGAGTTGGCACACATCGCCAGCGACGAGCGGGTGCGCGTGGTGGTGCTCGCCGCCGAGGGAAAGGCTTTTTGCGCTGGCCACGACTTAAAACAGATGCGCAGCAAGCCTGCACAGTCCTATTACCAAAATCTGTTCGACCAATGCGGCCAAGTGATGCTGGCGATCCAGCAGCTGCCAGTACCGGTGCTGGCGCGCGTTCAGGGTATGGCCACCGCAGCAGGTTGCCAACTGGTGGCACAGTGCGATATGGCTGTGGCGGCCACCGATGCGCGCTTCGCGGTCAGCGGCATCAAGCTCGGCTTGTTCTGCTCCACGCCCAGCGTTGCTTTGTCCCGCAACTTGGGGCGCAAGGATGCTTTCGAGATGCTGTTCACGGGTGACTTCATCAGCGCCCACGAGGCCAAGGAGCGCGGGCTGATCAACCGTGTTGTCGAGCAGGCGGCGCTGAATGCAGAGGTTGAACGCCTGGTGGTCAGTATCTTGGCCAAACCACGGGTCGCTGTTGCCATGGGCAAGGCGCTCTTCTACCGCCAGATGGAACAGGGCATAGTTGCGGCCTATACCGACGCCGCTCAGACCATGGCCTGCAACATGATGGATGAATCGGCGCTGGAGGGTGTGCAGGCCTTCATCGAAAAGCGGCCACCCCAGTGGTAACTCGTTGCTGCAAATGGTTGCGGCGTATCGAACGCGGCACTCCAGCGTAGCTTAAACCGATCCTGAAGCGCATGGCCACTGCAAGATCCTTTGCATCATCAGTAAGGCCGAGGTGGCGTCGGGGTCAACAGTCCGAATCGGCCTCAATGGTGTCCAGAAATACACCTCGTACACCGTCACATGCCGTAACGGTCCAGTTCGATTCCCAAAGCTTGAATCGAAAATGGGTGTAAATGCAATTACACGTTTTGTTACACGATGCTTTTGATCGGTCGCTAAGCTGCATAAAACATGGGTTTTTGACAATCTGCCTACGTTTTACTTTGTGCTGTCAGCGTAATACACACCAGCCCTACGCTGTCCCAACTCTGCACATGCGTGACGCAAATCATGGTCATGCCTTCCTTGGCCAGTGTCACCAGCAAACTCAAGCCGAGCAAGTCATCAACATCGGGCGTGAATGCCCCCGTTTGCTGATGGCGCGTGGTGCAAGGGTTGATGCGGTCTTAGAGGTTGAACAGCCGTCCAGTGGCAGCATCAAAGGCCAGGCAGCTCGTAGTCGGCCAATTGCTCGCGCAAACGGGTCTTGAGCATCTTGCCGGTGCCGCCCAAAGGAATGACCTCAACAAAGACCACATCGTCCGGAATCTGCCATTTGGCGGTCTTGCCTTCGTAGAAGGCCAACAGCGCTTCACGCGTGAGCTCGGCCCCGGGCTTCTTGACCACGCAAACAATCGGCCGCTCATCCCATTTGGGGTGGCGCATGCCTATGCAAGCGGCCATGGCCACTGCCGGGTGGGCCATGGCGATGTTTTCCACGTCGATCGAGCTGATCCACTCGCCGCCGGACTTGATCACGTCCTTGCTGCGGTCGGTGATTTGCATAAAGCCATCGGCGTCGATCGTGGCCACATCGCCTGTGGGGAACCAGCCGTCCACCAAGGGGTTGCCGCCTTCTTGCTTGTAGTAGGACGCGATCACCCACGGGCCTTTGACCAGCAGGTCACCCGCCGCCTTGCCGTCGTGTGGCAACTCTTGACCTTGCGGATCCACGATTTTCATGTCGATGCCGAAAAGGCAGCGGCCTTGCTTCATACGCAGCTTCATCTGTTGCTCGGCGGGCAAGCTCAGGTGCTTGTTTTTCAGGGTGCACACCGTGCCCAGGGGGCTGAGCTCGGTCATGCCCCAGGCATGCAAAACGTCCACGTTGAAGTCCTGCCGGAAGGCTTCGATCATGGCAGGCGGGCATGCCGAGCCTCCGATCACCGTGCGGTTGAGCTGGCTGAACTTCAGCCTCGCAGGCTTCATGTGGCCCAGCAGCATCTGCCACACGGTGGGCACACCCGCAGCAAAGGTCACGCCTTCAGCTTCGATCAGTTCGTACACCGACTTGCCGTCGAGTGCCGGCCCGGGGAATACCAGTTTGGCCCCCGCCATGGCCGCGCTGTAAGGAATGCCCCAGGCGTTGACGTGGAACATGGGCACCACGGGCAAGATCGAATCTCGAGCTGATATGCACATGGAATCGGGCAAGGCGGCGGCATAAGCGTGCAGCACGGTGGAGCGGTGGCTGTACAAAGCGCCTTTGGGGTTACCCGTGGTGCCACTGGTGTAGCACAGGCTGCAGGCCGTGTTTTCATTTAGAGCAGGCCAAGCGTAGGTGCTGGGCTGTTGGCCCATCCAGGCCTCGTAGCTCATCAGGTTCGGGATGCCAGTGCCCTCGGGCAGTTTGTCCGCGTCGCACAAGGCCACATAGTGTGTGATGGTTTTGCAATGGGCCTTCAGTGCCTGCACCAAGGGCAAAAACGTCATGTCAAAGCAAAGCAACCGGTCTTCGGCATGGTTGGCGATCCAGGCCAGCTGCTCGGGGTGCAGACGCGGGTTCATGGTGTGCAGCACGCGGCCAGAGCCGCTCACACCAAAGTACAGCTCCAAATGGCGGTAACCGTTCCAGGCCAAGGTGGCGATGCGCGCGCCTTGCGGCACCTGCTGGGCATCGAGTGCGTTGGCCACTTGGCGTGAGCGGCGGGCCACATCGGCCCAGGCGTAACGGTGGACATCTCCCTCCACGCGGCGCGAAACAATTTCGCTGTCGCCGTGGTGTTTTTCTGCAAACTCGATCAGTGAAGAAATCAGCAGTGGCTGCTGTTGCATCAATCCCAGCATGGGGTGCTCCTGTCAGGTCGAAGGTTTTTAGTCCATACATTTTGCACCCGAGTTCGGTCGAATATCCTTAAAAAATAACCCCGCTCGTACCCTATTGGCTGACCTTGAACGAAGAAAGTTGTTCTCATTCAAAATTGGATCTGTTTTTAAACGCAGGTCACACGGGCATCACAGACAATGTTCTCCTGACCACCAAAGGATTGCAATGGCTGAGAAACTCCATCAACTTGACCCACTCAACAAAACCATGGGCCTTGTGCGTGTCGTCATGCTTGACCCAGCAGGTAAAGCGACCTTGGAATACAAAGCCACGCTGGCCTTGTGTCACTCGGGTGGAGTCGTGCAAGGTGGCTTCATCACAGGGTGGATCGACGCGGCGATGGCCCACGCGGCCATTGCCAAGAACGGAAACGGGATCGTGCCCATGACCCTTGAAATCAAGGTTAGTTTCTTTGCCCCTACACGGCCGGGTTTGGTGATCGCCGAGGGTTGGGTCGAACGGCACGGTAAGCGGAACTGTTTTTATGAGGGGCACCTAAAGGCGCTGGACGGTACGGTGCTGGCAAAGGCCACCAGCACGATCTTGTTGATGGATCGAGCAAAAGTCGAGGCATCGGCAAAGGTGGCCATAGCGTGAGCTGTATCTAGCCAATTAAGCAGAATTTTTATTATGGGAAAAACAGGCAGTACGGTCAGCCCAAGTAACTGGGCAGCCAAGTAGCCAAAGCAGGGAAGACGATCAATAGCGCCACCAAGAACATCGAGCACATGATGTAGGGGATGGCGGCCAAGTAGATTTCACGCATGGTGGTGCCTGCTGGCGCCACGCCTTTCATCACGAACAACAGCAAGCCCAGTGGGGGGGTGGAGAAGCTGATCTCCAAGGCCAAGAGCACCACGATGCCGAACCAGATCAAATCAAAACCCAAGGATTGGGCCAAGGGAAAGAAAAATGGCACGGTGAGCATCATGATGGAGATCTGCTCCATGAAGGTACCCAAAACCAGCAAGACCATGAAGATGGCCAGCAGCATATAAATGGGAGAAAGATCAAAGCTCGTGGACCACTGGATCAGCCCACTGGAGGCACCGGAGAAGGCCAACAACTGGCTGAAAGTGGCCGAGCCAAAGACGATCAAAAACGCCATCAAGGTGACTTTCAGCGAGCCCATCACCGACAGACGCCACGCCTCCCAAGACAAACAGCGGTAGATCACGCCCAACACAATCACGGCCAGAGCACCAAAGGCGGCTGACTCGGACGGCGTGGCCCAGCCCATCAACAGCATGGCCACCAAGAAAGCCATCACCGCCACCATCGGCACGACATCGGTGAGCAGCATGCGCAGCTTGGTGCTCCATGGAACGGCTGGCACGTCGTAAGAAGGCGCGGCCGAGGGGTCTAAGCGGGTCTGAATCCAAACGGTGATGAGGTACAAGACCGCCAACAACAAACCAGGGATGATGCCCGCGACCAACAAGGCACCGACATCGATCTTGGCCAAGGTGGCCAGGAGCACCGACAAGGCCGATGGCGGGATGATGATGGCCAAGCCGCCCGTGCCCAAAATGGGACCAATGGCCATGTGCTTTTTGTAGCCACGACGGACCATCTCGGGCACCAAGACCGAACCCAAGAGCGCGGTTGAACCCATCGACGATCCGCTGACGGTGGCGAATCCGGTACCGCCAATCACCGTCACATAGGACAAACGGCCTGGAACCTTGCCGAGCAGCATGTCAATGGCATTGAACATGCGCATGCCAAGGCCAGTTCGGAAAAACAGCTCGCCCATCAAGAGAAACAAAGGAATGGGTACCAAGCTGAAACTTGAAAGTGAACCGAATCCGTTGCTCAGAATTTGAATGACACCACTGTTGCCACCCATGAAGAACCAGGCGCCAATGATATTGGCCCCCAAAAACGTCAAAGCGATCGGCATCCCCGCGACCATCAAGATCACGACCATGCCGAGCAAAAAGGCCAAAGCCCAATACCATTCCATCATTCGTTCACCCCCGCCACGCCGCTGTGAAGCAACTCTTTGCCGAACACCATTCGCCCAAACTCAATGGTCATCAACCCAAAACTGATGGGGAATGCCATGCTCAGGATCCAAGTAGGAAAGAAGTAGGCCCTGACATCAAAGTCACCTCTCTCCAAGTTCATCACCACGAGCTCAACCCCTTTGAGCGCCAGCACCGCGCAGATCAAGCAGGTGAGCAATGAAACCAAACGGCTAAATAGCGGCAAGTACTGAGAGGGCATCGCAGCGGTCAACATTTCGATGTGCACATGGCCGCGCTGACGAACCAACCAAGGTGCACCGAGCAAGGTCATGTAGAACATGCCGTATTCGGTTGAGAGAAAGAGCCAAGCCCAAGACTGCATGCCCAAATTGCGTTGAACCACCGATATCACCACGGCCACCATGATCCAAACCAAGGTGAGTCCCGACAGCAATGCCATGGCTTGCAAAAAGCGTTCGTAAACAAGGGCGATGGTTCGCATGCGAAGGTCCTTTAAAACAGAAGGGCGCTCTCGGCGCCCCTCTGTGAACGGTTTACTGCTTGTTGAAAAGGCCGATCAAACGATCGTAGTTCTTCAAGCCATCGGGGTGGCGCTCCATTTGTGCACGCATGCGGTTCCAAGTGGCTTCGCGAGCGGCTTTGGAGAATCGTTCAGCAGCGGGGCCTTGCAAAGAAACCACGCGCATACCGGCCGCGACCATCTCTTGCTTTTGCTTATTGCCCAAATCGATGAAGCGCTGAGCGGTTGCGCGCTCATGCTCGAGTGCAGCATCTTGCAAAACTTTTTTCGCGGGTGCGCTCAGGCGGTTCCAGCGGGCCATGTTGACGATCACGCCCATGTCGGTTGAGAAGAAGGCGGGCTCGATGCGGTACTTCAAGAACCGGTCCCACTTCAGGTCGTTCAGGCCAATTTGGGTCCAGCCGGTGGCATTGACCACGCCGCGCTCCAAGCCAGCGTAAACCTCTGGCGTTGGGATGCTCACGGGTTGTGCGCCGAGCACATCTTTAAAGAAGGCGTCGTACACGGGGTTTGAACGCAGGCGGAGTGCGGACACATCCAAGTTGCCCTGAGCGTCCAACTTGGGTTCGTTCACGGTGTAGAGGTTGTAGGAAATCCCGCTGTCGAACCAGCCGAGGTAATAGACCCCCATTTTTTGTTGGTGGATCTGATTGAACAGGTCAATACCGCCATTGCCTCGGGCATGGATGGCATTGGTGTTGGACGCGACCAGGGCATCGCGCTCGGGGACAGTGCCGCCGTAGAAGCTCGCAGCGGTATAGGCCATGTCCACCACGCCGTTGCGCACCGCGTCAGGTTGTTGAGGCAAGCCAATCACCTCGGGTCCGCCACGGACATCGATTTGCACGACGCCGGCGCCCTTTTCATTCACTTTCTTCACGAACTCCAAGAAGCTTTGTGTGTAGATCAAAGAGGGTGCAAAGGCATGCACAGCAGAGATGCGCTCCACCGCGAGCGCTGGTGTGGCGCTGGCCAATGCAACCACGAAACCGATTGCTGTCAAAAGTCGCTTTTTCATACCATCATCTCCATTTAAAGAACAAACAAACCGGTGGAACACCGATCAACGGGACAACCAAGGAACTTGCCTCAAGCGTGACCGATGGAAACGGTCAATCTCGTCTTTCATGCTCAAAGTCAGGGCGATGTCGTCCCAGCCATTGAGCAGCTTTTGCTTCCAATGGGGCTTGATGTCAAATGACACCATGAGTTCGCCCATCCGAAGGGTCTGCGCGGCCAAATCCACGCTGCAGGGCAGGCAACGATGCCCCAGCGCTGTCAGCAACTGTTCGGCACTGGCTTCGGTGACCACCGCAGGCAGCAGGCCGTTGTTCACCGCATTGGCGGAAAAGATGTCGCCAAAGCTGGGCGCCACCACGCAGCGAAACCCATGATCGAACAAGGCGTAAACCGCGGCTTCCCGCGAGGACCCCGCACCGAAGTTGTTGCGACTCACCAGCACCACAGGGTGTGTTTCATGAGGCGCGTTGAGCGGCCATTCGGCTTTGAGCTGACCCGAGTCGTCGCGACGCAGGTCGTGCAACAAAAAATGCCCGTAACCCGCCGAACGCGGTGTTTTCATGAAGCGCGCTGGAATGAGTTGGTCGGTGTCCACATTGGTCAAGGGCAGCGGACAACCGAGGCCTTGAAGGTGCTGGATGGGCTGTGTCATGCAAGACCCCCCAACACGCGGACATCGGTCAAATGGCCTGCCACCGCGGCGGCGGCCACCATGGCGGGCGACATCAGGTGCGTTCGTGAGCCTTGGCCTTGGCGGCCCTTGAAGTTGCGGTTGGTGGTGGAGGCGCAGCGTTCACCAGGGGCAAGCAAGTCCCCATTCATGCCCACACACATGGAGCAACCGGGTTCGCGCCATTCGAGTCCCGCATCGAGAAAAATCTGGTGCAAGCCTTCGGCCTCTGCATCCCGTTTGACTTGTTGTGACCCGGGCGAAACAAAGCCAGGCACTTGCGAGCGCCGACCACGCAAGACCTTGGCGGCCTCACGCAAGTCGCTCAAACGCGCGTTGGTGCAAGACCCGATGAACACCTTGTCGATCGGCAAACCCATCAAGGCTTGACCCGCTTGAAGGCCCATGAAGTTCAGGCTGTCGGTGATTCGGGCGGCTTGTGCCGGCGATGTGGCTTGGGCTGGGTCGGGCACGCGCTCGCCGATGGGCAGGGCTTCTTCAGGGGAAACACCCCAGGTCACCGACGGTTGGATGAGCCGAGCGTCCAAGGTTTCGGTGCGATCAAACCGAGACTCTGGGGTGCTGGCCAAGCTCAACCAGTAATTCGCCGCTGCTTCAAAGGCTTCTCCGGAGGGCACCCCTGGGCGACCCCTCAGCCACGCCACCGTGGTGGCGTCGGGTGAGACCAGACCACAGCGCGCACCGCCTTCGATCGACATGTTGCACAAGGTCAGGCGCGCCTCCATGGACAAAGCCTGGATGGCGGGGCCGTCGTATTCGATGGCGTAGCCACGCGCACCGTCAGCACCCAATTGCGCGATCCAGTGCAGGCAAATGTCTTTGGCCGTCACGCCCGTTGGCAATTCGCCGTTGAGGCGGATGCGCATGGTTTTGGGGCGGGCCTGCCAGAGGGTTTGGGTGGCGAGCACATGGGCGACCTCGGAGGCGCCAATGCCAAACCCCATCGCGCCCAAAGCGCCGTGGGTCGAGGTGTGGCTGTCGCCGCACACCACCACCATGCCCGGGTGGGACAGGCCTTGTTCGGGACCGACCACATGCACGATGCCTTGTCGAGCATCGTTGAGGCCAATCAGGGGAATGCCGTGTCGTTGCGTGTTGGTGTTGAGTGTCTCGACCATGCCCATGACCGACGCGTCCAACGCAACCGATCCATCGCGAACCGTGGGCACGTAGTGGTCGGCCACGCCGAGCGTCAACGAGGGCTGCGCCACCGCCAAGCCACGTTCAGACAGTTGACTAAATGCGTGAAAAGAGCCTTCGTGTACGTAATGTCGGTCCACCCATAGCAAACTTTCTCCGGACCCATTGGTGCGGATCTCATGCTCCGCCCAGATGCGGTCAAAAAGAGAAAGCTGCCGATTCATGAAAAGCGGACCTCACCATCAAATGTCTTATTGATAGAACAAATTCAGTTTAGCAAAAGGCCCCCGACTGTCAACTCATTTGGAGCGGCTTGAGCGCCCCGGATTTACCCTAACCCCGCTTTTTCCGCGGATGGGTTTCCAGAAATGATCGCCACGACCACTGTCTCGGGCCAGATCCACCTGGATGCGGTAGCGGTCGGGCCGGTACAAGGCTTCCAGCAACTCAACGCCCCGGCCCTTTTCGTCGTAAACGACGCGGGTGAGCGAAATCAGGGGCGATCCCTGCGCCAGGCCAAGCGCTTCGGCGATCGTGGGAGAGGCCAAGACGGCGGTGATGGTTTGGGTGGCGCGGTGGATCTTCACGCCACTGCGCTCCAGCAAAGCATACAAAGGGGTCCTGGCCAAATCCGATTCGTCATAGGACTGAGCCACCCGATCGGGGACGTGGGTGGTCAGGTGGGAGAAGGGTTGGCCGGCGGTGGAGCGCACGCGAACCGAGTACTGCACCCGTTCTCCGGGGACCAAATCCAGTTTCTCGGCGACATAAGCGTTGGCGGGCAGGTAAGCAAACTCCAGCATGCGGATTTGGGAGTCTTTGCCCATGCGCACGATGTGGGGCAACAAATTGGACACGTCGGCCGTGATGACCGTGGATGCCAAGGAGGGGGCTTGCACCACCGTGCCCATGCCGGGTTTGCGGGAAACCAAACCTTGATCCGACAGCGCAGAGAGCGCGCGCCTGACGGTGACGCGCGAGACGCTGAACTGCACGGCGAGCTCGTTTTCGCTGGGCAACTTTTGTCCCGGGCTCAGGTGGCCACGGGAGATGGCGTCTTTCAAAAACACATACAAGCGCTGTGACTTCAAACCCGCAACTTGCATAAACACCCCATGTTCAGTATGTTTATTGATAATACATTTACTTGGTCTGCATGGTATAGTTTTTTCACCAAAACAGGAGACATTCATGGCAGTCCCTCGTGAACCGGATCAAGTGGTTCGGCTTTTTTTGGATCTCATGGAAAGGCGTCAACTGCCCGAAGCGCAGGCCTTGTTGGCGCCGGATTTCGCCATGACTTTCCCGGGCAACGTCAGCCCACCCAGTCTGGACGCCTTGGTGGAGTGGGCGAAGAACAGGTACCGCTTTGTTCGCAAAACCTACGAACACGTGGAGGTGTGCGGCACCGACCATGAGCGCGCCGTGGTGTACTGCTCGGGCACCCTCAGTGGGGAGTGGCTCGACCAAACACCCTTCGAGGGCATTCGCTTCATTGACCGTTTTGAGCTTCGCTCGGGCCTGATCCGTCGGCAGTCGGTCTGGAACGACATGGCCCTTCACACCACACCCCAACCTTGAGCCAAGAGGGCTGCATGCAAGCATCTTCTACTGTCACATTGCTCGAGCGCCTCAAGCAAACCGAGATATTGATAGCCCCGGGTGTCTACGACGCCTTGGGCGCGGGCATTGCCGAGCAAGCGGGGTTTGAGGCCTTGTACCTTTCAGGCGCGAGCTTGGCCTATTCGCGATTGGGCGGGCCAGACATTGGCTTGTTGGGCTTGTCCGAAGTCTCGGACTCGTTGCGCCACATCCGCGAGCGGACCCGTGCCTGGTTGTTGGTCGATGCCGACACGGGCTTTGGCAACGCCATCAACGTGATGCGCACGGTGCGCGTGTTGGAGGCGGCTGGCGCCAACGCCATCCAATTGGAAGACCAGGACTTTCCCAAGCGCTGCGGGCATTTGAAGGGGAAATCCTTGGTGAGCTGCCAAGAAATGGTGGGAAAAATCCGCGCCGCATGCGATGCAAGACACAGCCAAGCGACCTTGATCATTGGGCGAACCGACGCCGTTGCGGTGGAAGGGCTGGAGCTGGCCATGGTGCGCGCCGAGCGCTACGTGGAGGCGGGTGCCGATGTCTTGTTCGTTGAGGGCCTGAGAAGCACCGAGCAGATGCTACAAGTGCTCAGCCGATTCGCCCACCGGGTGCCCGTGTTGGTCAACATGGTGGAAGGCGGGGACACGCCGCTGCAATCGGCGGCGGTGTTGCAGTCCATGGGCTTTTCCTTGGTGATTTTCCCGGGTGCGTTGGCCAGGGCCTTTGGGCGCATGGCCCAAACGTTTTTTGCCAGCCTCAAGCACCACGGCAGCACAGACCCGTTTCGGCCCCACATGTTGGATTTCACCGAACTCAACGCTTTGCTCGACACGCCCGCCATCTTGGCGCGTGGTCAGCGCTACAGCCCCGAATCTGTCACGTCCACCCATTCAACGTCAAAGGAGAGCCCATGATCACGTCGGACAAAACCGCACGCCAAATTTTCGAGGAGGTGATTGCCAACCCTCAGCGCGCAGCCTTTGGTTTTGGCCACAAGGCGGCCTTGATCAACATCGACTTTCAGAAGGCCTACACGCGCACCGATCTGTTCAAGACCGCGTACGAAACCGACCCGAACCAAATTGCCCACGTCAACGAGTTGGCGCGCGAGTTTCGGCGTTTGGGTTGGCCGGTTGTGTGGACCCATGTGGCCTACATGAACTCGGGGGAAGACGCGGGCGTTTGGGGGACTCGGACCAACACCCCCGATTCACTGCAAAACATCCATTACGGCTCGGAGCGTGCCGAGTTCGACGAGCGAGCAGACATCAACCGCGAGCGCGATGTGTTCTACACCAAGCGCATGCCTTCGGTGTTCTTTGAAACGCCCCTGGCTTCCTTGCTCACCTGGCACCGGGTGGATACCGTGATCCTGACGGGTGGTTCGACATCCGGCTGTGTCCGCGCTTCGGCGGTCGACAGCTTGTCGCACGGTTACCGAACCATCGTGCCCGAGGAGTGTGTGGCCGACAAACACGAGAGCTACCACTACGCCAACTTGACGGACATGGTGCTCAAGTACGCCGACGTGCTCAAAGTTCAGCAAGTCAAAGACTGGCTGCGTCAGCCCCAGCGCCAAGCCTGAACGACTTCGAGGATTTCGCATGAAACCCAACCCCGGTTTGTACGACTACTGGCCCTACGAAAACCGCCCAGCCATCCGTTGGCCCCATGGGGCCAAGGTGGCTTTTTGGGTAGCCCCCAACATCGAGTTTTACGAACTCGATCCACCCAACAACCCGCAACGCAAGCCGTGGCCCAGCCCCCACCCCAGTGTGCCGGCCTACAGCATCCGCGACTACGGCAACCGGGTCGGGCACGAGCGGCAAATGGCTTTGCTCGACAAATACGGTGTCCGCGGCTCGATTTCTTTGTCGACGGCCATGTGCGAGCACCACCCCGAAATCATCGAGATGTGTCGTGAGCGCCAATGGGAGTTTTTCAGCCACGGCATTTACAACACCCGCTACACCTACGGCCTGTCTGAGGCGCAAGAAAAGTCGATGATCAAAGACTCGATCGAGACGATCCATCGCCACACCGGCCAGTTCTGCGCAGGCTATTTGGCGCCGGCCCTGTCGCATTCAGAGCACACCATGGATTTGTTTGCCGAGGCGGGGCATGAGCTCTTCGGCGACCAGGCCGCGTTCTACACCTGCGATTTGTTTCACGACGATCAGCCCACGCCGGTGCATGTGCGCAGTGGTCGCAAATTCATCTCCATGCCCTATTCATTGGAGATGAACGACACCATCGTGTACGCCGTGAACAAGGTGGAGCCGCGCCAATACCTCACCATGCTCAAGCGGCACTTCGATCGCCTCTACGCCGAAGGCACCCAGTCGGGAACGGTGATGTGCATCCCCACCCACAACTACCAAGTGGCCTGCCCCCATCGCATGAAGGCCTTTGAGGAGGCCTTGGACTACATCACAGGACACCCCGATGTGTGGGTGGCCACAGGTCGGGAAATCGCCGAATACTACTTGGCGCATTACCACGATGCGGCCAAGGCGGCGATCCGTTCGCACCCAGCCCAGCGGGAGGTGTTGGCATGAGCCTTCCAGACGATTACCTGCAATACCCGAAGCGGGCCTATGGGCACGACCACGCCTGGTTCAAGTGGGACATGCTGCGCCAGCGAGCCCCCGTGCAGTGGCCGCAGGGCAAGCGCTTGGCGGTGTGGATCAATGTGTCTTTGCAGCACTACCCCTTGGACCAACAGGGCGTGCCTTTCAAGGTGCCCAACGGCATGACCATGCCGTACCCTGACCTGCGGCATTACTCGCTGCGCGACTATGGCAACCGGGTTGGGGTGTTTCGCGTCATGGCAGCATTGGCGCAAGCGAAGTTGCCCGCCACGTGGGCCATCAACGCGGAGTTGGCGCAGATCAACCCATGGCTGGTCAAGCGGGTGGCGCAAGAAGCCGGCGCTGAGATCGTGGCCCATGGTTGGAACATGGACACCTTGCTCCACAACGGCATGACACCCGAGGAGGAGGCCCAGTGGCTCCACCGTTGCCGACAGCTGCTGAGCGATGTGACGGGCCAATCGGTCACCGGTTGGCTCAGTCCTGCGCGCCAACAAAGTTGGCGCACGCTGGAGTTGCTGGCAGACGCCGGTTTTGCCTACTGCATGGACTGGGTCAACGACGACATGCCCTATGCCGTGTTGCCCGATCGGGGCGGCCTGCACATGATGCCCTTGAACACGGAAATCGAAGACCAATTCCTCATGTGCAACAACCTGCACTCGGAAGATTCTTGGGTGCAGCAAGTCACCGATGCGGTGGACTTCATGTTGGACGAGGCCGCCCACCTCGGCTCGGGCCGCATGCTGGGCATCAGCATCCACCCTTGGTTGGTGGGGCAGCCCCACCGGGTGGCGTGTTTGGAGCGTGTGCTGGCGCATTTGCAATCGAAGCCCGAGGTTTGGGTCGACACCGCTCAACACATCTTGGGCCATTGGCGTGAACAACAGGGCCCAGCCCGTGATTGAACGTTGCAACAGCCAAGACCGCTTGGACCCCGAAGTGTCGGTCTTGGTGATCGGCGCTGGGGCTTGCGGTCTATCCGCCGCGCTGGCCGCCCACGATGCGGGCCAAGACGTGTTGGTCTTGGAGCGCGACGCGCTGCCCCGTGGCAGCACCGCCATGTCCTCGGGTTTTGTGCCCGCGGCAGGCACGCGCTGGCAGCGCGAACGCGGCGTTGAAGACAGCGTCGACCTCATGGCGAACGACATCCAAGCCAAAAACCACCACCAAGCCAACCCAGTGGTGGTGCGTTCTTTGGCCGAGCATTCGGCGCAGGTGTTGGAGCAGTTGGCCGACCAGCATGGGGTGCCGTTTGAGTTGGTCGAGGGATTCCTCTACCCCGGGCACTCGGTCATGCGCATGCACTGCACCCCGCGGCGCACGGGTGAAGAACTCATGGGCGCTTTGCTGCAAGCCTGCGAAAAAACCAGCCTCGACATCTTGACCGAGTGCACGGTTCGCCATTTGCTGGTCGACGAACACGACCGTGTGATGGGCGTGGCCCTGCAACGCCCAGACGGTTCGTGGGAGCGGATCGGCTGTCGCGCCTTGGTCTTGGCCTGCAGCGGCTACGGCGGTGATGCTGAGTTGGTTGGCCAACACCTGCCCTACATGAAAGATGCCGTGTTTTATGGACACACAGGCAACCAAGGCGACGCCTTGCGGTGGGGACAAGCCTTGGGCGCGGCGACCGGCGATTTGGGGGCTTGCCAAGGCCATGGCTCTTTGGCCTGGCCCCATCAAACCTTGATCTCTTGGGCCTTGATGATGCAAGGTGGGGTGCAGGTCAACCGATCGGGCGTTCGTTTCTCAAACGAGCACAAGGGCTATTCAGAGCAAGCCCGCACGGTCTTGGAGCAACCAGGACGCAGCGTGTGGAACATCTACGACGCGCGCATCCACGAAGCGGCCCTGTCTTTTGAGGATTACCGGCAGGCGCATGCCGCCATGGCCGTCAAGTCCGCACACACGTTGAGCGAATTGGCCGCACTCACCCAGTTGCCTGAGGATGCGCTCACCCAAACCCTGGCGCATGTCCGCGCCCTTTGCGAGCAGAATCAGACCGACGAATTTGGCCGCGCATTTGGGCCGGAGCAGCAATTGCAAGGGCCGTGGTTTGCCATTCAGGTCACGGGGGCCTTGTTCCACACCCAAGGCGGCTTGGAAATCGACGCCCAAGGGCGTGTTTTGCGTGCCGACGACCACCAGCCTTTGCCCAACCTGTTCGCGGGAGGTGGGGCCGCCCGCGGTGTTTCCGGCGCGGGCGACAGTGGTTATTTGTCCGGCAATGGACTGCTCAGCGCTGTGGTCATGGGCACCTTGGCCGGGCGCAGCGCTGCTCAGTTGACGCAGTCAGATTCGTTGCGCTGAAGACAGCAGCGCCCGTGCGGTCAGTGTTGGCAGCCTTCGCGCTTTCCCTTTTTGTCGCCACGCTCGTGACCTTTGTGTTGGCCCTTGCCTTCACCATGCATCTTCTTGAACGATTGTTGCTGTTCAGGGCTGAGTTGACTCATCAAGGCTTGTCGGGCACCCTGCATGGCCGCGCGGTTTTTTTCCTGCGTTTGGGCCATCTCGGTCATTTGCTTTTTGTAGGCGTTCCAAGCTTCGAGTTGCTTGTCTTGTAACTTCAGCGACTGTTCGAGTTGGGTGATTCGGGCTTCTTGGTATTTGCCGTCGTGGTGTTTGTCCATGCCGTGGTTCGAGGCGATGGCCGCCACACTCACGCCGCTGAGCAACGCAGCCGACAAAACCCAGATCATTCGTTTGTTCATTTCAGATTCCTTGAAAGTGTGAATCCGCTTTGAGCGGTCTCTGACGGGCGTCAGATGGCCCTATTGAACGGTGTTGGGGGCCCAAACAAGTGTCTGTGGCGGTGCTTTTTGCAAGCGCATGTGTCTGCGCAGGCTGCAGACATGTTTTGATACAAAAAAACCGAACCGGGCTCGTATGATGGGACCATGACACCCAGCACAGACCACGTTTTGTTGGTCGATGACGACCCCGAAATCCGCCAGTTGACGGCACAGTACCTCGAGCAAAACGGGCTCCAGTGCAGCACGGCCGCCAGTGGGCGCGAGATGCGCCAACTGTTGCAGTCGCAGCGGGTAGACCTGCTGGTGCTCGATGTGATGATGCCCGGCGAAGACGGCCTGACGATTTGCCGCGACCTGCGCGCTCAAGGTGGCGCCCACAGCGCCTTGCCCATCCTCATGCTCACGGCCCGCACCGACGACGCCGACCGCATCCTTGGGCTGGAGATGGGTGCAGACGATTACTTGGGCAAGCCCTTTGTGCCGCGCGAATTGTTGGCCCGTATCCGCGCCATCCTGCGCCGCGCCCGCGCTTTGCCTGCGAATTTGCAAACCACCCAGAGCCCCAACCGCTGGCGGTTTTCGGGCTACACGCTGGACGCGGTGGCTCGTCAGGTGCGCAACCCTGAGGGCGTGCTCTTGGTGCTGACCTCCGGTGAATACCGCTTGCTGCAGGTCTTGCTCCAACACGCCAACAAAGTGCTCACGCGCGACCAGTTGCTCGAGCTCACCCAAGGCCGCACGGCCGATGCGTTCGATCGATCCATCGACCTGCTCATCAGCCGCTTGCGCGTGCGTTTGGGCGAGCCGGCGCGCAGTTTGGGCTTGATCAAAACCGTGCGCAGCGAAGGCTATGTTCTGGCCACCGAGGTGCTGGCCGAATGAGCGCGATGTTGAAAAAGCTCTGGCCGCAAAGCCTGTTTGCCCGCTTGTTGTGGGTGTGGTTGATGGGCTTGGCCTTGGTGTTGGCCGCCGCCGCGTGGCTGGCTTTGGACGAGCGCATGGTGCGCGGGCAAGTGGTGTTCCACGCCAAGGTGACACAAGAGCTGGCGGCCTCGGCCGATTGGTTGGACACGCTCACCCCGGATCAGCGTGAGCGCTGGGTGGACGAAGCGCGCCAGCGCCGAGCGCGTTGGCGGCTTGAGCCGCCCGAGGCTTGGTCGGCAAGCGCCACACCGCTGCCACCGTACCTGCGCACGTTTGCGGTCTATGTGAAAGAGGAACTGTCGCAGCGCCAACCCCAGGTGCAGCACCTCATGTCGGTCCGCGATCGCGACGATGACGACGAGACACACCACGGCCAACGGTCGCGCGCGCAGACCTGGGTGTCCTTGCGCTTGGCCGATGGCGCCACCGCCTACGCTCGATTGCCTGCGCGCTGGCCAACGGCGGGGGCCACAGGCATGCACGCCCAAGGGGGCAACACCCCTTGGGGGCTGGTGGCGCTGACCGTGCTGGTGGGTCTGGCGCTGTTGACTTGGCTGGCGGTGATCTACGCCACGCGCCCGCTCAAGCGCATGACACAAGCCGCTTTGGACTTGGCTGCCCACCCCAACCGAGAGCCTTTGCCCGACAGCGGCCCCACCGAAGTGCGCCAAGCCGCGCAAGCCTTCAACCACATGCAGCAGCAGCTGCAACGCCACATGGCTCAGCAAACGCAGGTCCTCGCCGCGATTGCCCACGACTTGCAAACACCGCTGACGCGCTTGCGCCTGAAAACCGAGTGGGTCAGCGACGAGCCGCTGCGCCAGCGCATGCAGGCCGACCTGAGCGAAATGCAAGACTTGGTGCAAGACGGACTGGCGCTGGCCCGCAGCTGGCACGCCCAGCCACAGCGCCAGCCGGTGCATTTGAATCAGCTCTTGCAAACCCAGCTCAACGAATGGGAAGACCTGGGCTGGGCGGTGCAATTGCAGGGCGCGGACAGCGACTGTTTGGTCAGCACCGATGTGGCCGCGCTGCGCCGCGTGTTGGGCAATGTGGTGCACAACGCCATCACCTACGGCCAACGAGCCACCGTCACCTTGGTTTGCCAAGACCCCGATCGGCCCGAGCACTGGTGCATCGTCGTGGATGACGAAGGGCCGGGCTTGCCCGAGTCCGACTTGCAAGCGGTGTTGCAGCCGTTTGTGCGCCAAGAAAGCTCGCGCAACCGACAAACCGGCGGCACCGGCTTGGGTTTGTCGATCGCGCTGAACCTGATGACCGCTTTGGGCGGGGGCTTGGCCTTGGCCAACCGGTCTGAGGGTGGTTTGCGCGTGACCCTAAGAGCGCCGACGGATTAGCGTTGGGCCACAGTCGAGGCCTCGGCGTCGACGGCCTGCTGCACCGCCACGTAAAAAGCCTCCCGGGCAGCGGTGGCCGTCGGGTCGGTGGCGTTGTTGCCCCAGTTGGCATTGGAGGCAATCACAAGCTTGCGCGCCGGGTCAATGAAGATGCCCTGGCCGAAGATGCCACGGGCGGCAAAGCTGCCGTCGTCGTAGGTCCACCACTGGTAGCCGTAGCCGCGCCCGGGCTGGCCTATGCCGGTGCGCGAGGTGGTGGCTTCTGGCAGCCAGCCCTCGGGCAAAGTGGGCTGGCCGTTGATCTGCGCGCCACTCAAGATGAACTGCCCGAAACGGGCGAAATCTCGCGTGGCCGCTTGCAGGCAGCAGCCGCTGATCTCTTGCCCGGTTTTGCTCAAAATCCAGGTGGCCTGTTGTTCCATGCCAGCGGGCCGCCAGATTTTTTCAGACAGGTAGTCCGACAGCGTTTTTTTCGTGGCCCGCGCAACCAGCACACCCACCAAATTGGTCTCGCCCGTGCTGTAAAGCCAGCGGGTTCCGGCGGGCACGGCACGCGGCAACTGGCGCAGGTAACTCACCACCGCGTCCTCGCCGCCCTTGGGCTTGTGGTTATTGAACTGGGCCACGTCGGATTTCGGGTCGTCGTAGTCTTCGTTCCAGGCCACACCCGAGGTCATGGTGAGCAACTGGCGAATGCTGACATCGTCGTAGGCCGAGCCCTTCATTTCGGCGATGTAATCGCTGACCTTGTCGTCCATGCTTTTGATGTGGCCATCGCGCACGGCCATGCCCACCAAGGTCGAGGTCAACGACTTGGCCACAGAAAAACTGGTCCAACGGCCTTCGCTGTCAAAGTCGAGCCCGTAGCGCTCCAGCCGCACCTGGCCGTTGTGCAGCACCATGAGCGCCGCACTGCGCTGCCCTTGCATGTAGGCTTCGATGTCCAGAGGCAGCGCCAGCGGCGCGCCGGGGGGCAAAGCAGACGCCGTGTCACCCGCAGGCACCACGCGGTGCTTGGCCAAAAATGGCAAACGATCCAGCGCCCGAAATGCCGCATCGCGCTGCGATGTGCTCCAAAACAGCAGGTCGGTGTTGGTGGGGAACGCCGCCAAGAAACCCCGTGTTTCCTTGTCCAAACTTTGCCAGCCCAAGGCACCCGCGCCAACGATGGCGGTCAGACCGACCAGTGCAATTTTTTTAACTTCATGGCGGGTAGCTCCTGGCTTGTTCAGGCCGACAACTTGGCGCTGGCCAGGCGGTTCAGGCTGACGCCCTGTTCGGCAGCCAACAGTGCCAGATTGCGGTGAACAAGCGGCGGAATGCGGACACGGAACTCACCGCTGTAGCTTTTGTCGGCCAGCGCCACGGGGACGGGTTCGCCATTTGACAGCATGTCGTCGACGACATCGCCCACCAACTTTTGGATTCCTTTGAGCGCAGCTTCGGGCGTTTTTGCCAACCAACTCAGGGAAGCAAACTCGGTGCACAAGCCCACATGCTCGCCATCTTCTGGCGACCATGTCACGCGGTAGGTGTAGTGTTGAATGTTCATGATTGACTGCCTAATTTCTCGATCGCTTGAAGCACTTGTCTGACTTGATAAGGCTTTGCTTTGCCTTTGGCGTTCTGGATGTTGACGCGTGGATCGCCTGGCCAAGGTGTTTTGAAAATGGCGTGGCTGCTTCCGTCTTGCCTTGGCTTGCCGAAGTAGGACACACACACCTTCTTGAAGTCATTGAAGCTGACATTGCCCGGTTCCCGGCGCATCATCTCCAGAATTTTTTCGATTTGTGCCATGGCGATTATGGTGCCATTATTGACACCACACGTCAACCAAGATTGAAACTGAACTTGATTGCAGACATTTCAACTGATCGATGCGGTTCGCACTGACACCACATTAGGGGTCTCGGCGCACTGCGCTGAATGTCGAGTTAAGCGGCCAAAGCCCGCGTTGCCGCTTGCGCGATGCTGTCCGCGTCCACCGCAAAGAAGCGGCGCAGTGCCGCCCGCGTGTCGCTGCGGCCGAAGCCGTCGGTGCCCAGCGTGCTGTAGCGGCGGCCTTCGGGCACGAAGGCGCGTACGCTCTCGGGCACGGCGCGCACGTAATCGGTGGCGGCAATCACGGGGCCTTGGGTGGCGTTCAGCAGTTGCGCCAGGTGCCCAGCGCCCACAGCGCCACTGGCTTCTTGCGCCATGCCGTCTCGCGCCAGCTCACTCCAGCTGGTGATGCTCAGCACCTCCACGCCCACGCCTTGCGCGGCCAGTTGCTGCGCGCCTTTGACCACTTCGGTCAAGATCGCACCTGAGCCGAGCAAGGTCACGCGCTGGGCCGCATCGCTGGGGCCATACGCGCCAAATCGGTAGCCCCCGCGCAGCACATCGGCCTCCACGCCGGCAGGCAAGTCCGGCTGGGCGTAGTTCTCGTTCATCAGGGTCACGTAATAAAACACGTCGGCTTGCTGCTCGACCATCTCGCGCATGCCCGCGTCCAGAATCACCGCCAGCTCGCCCGCAAAGGCCGGGTCGTAGGCCTTGCAGTTGGGGATGGTGGCCGCCACCAAGTGGCTGCTGCCGTCCTGGTGCTGCAGGCCCTCGCCGCCCAAGGTGGTGCGGCCCGATGTGGCGCCCAGCAAAAAGCCGCGCGCCCGTTGATCGGCCGCCGCCCAAATGGCGTCGCCCACGCGCTGAAAGCCGAACATCGAGTAATAAATGTAGAAGGGCAGCATGGCCAGGCCGTGCACGCTGTAGCTGGTGGCCGCGGCCGTCC
>DAISXI010000009.1:0-36643 GCA_036825935.1 Hydrogenophaga sp. | reverse complement strand
TGAGGCGGTGCAACTCCTCTTTGAGTTTTTCAGCGCCGCGTTTGGTGATCGGGATGGTGCTCATGGTCTTCCTTCCTTCACGCCTTGAGTTGCGCGTGCATTTCTTGGACAGAAATCACGTCCAAGTGGTTCATGTGTTTCATGCCTTCGACGGCCGCTTCAGCACCGGCGATGGTGGTGAAAGTCGTGACACGGGCCAACAAAGCCGAGGTGCGGATGGCCCGGCTGTCGGCGATGGCATTGCGGCGCTCTTCCACCGTGTTGATGACCAAGGCGATGTCGCTGTTCTTGATCATGTCAACGATGTGTGGGCGGCCTTCGGTGACCTTGTTGACGGTCTGCACTTTCACCCCAGCGGCCTCGATGGCAGCCGCGGTGCCGCGGGTGGCCACCAATTCAAAGCCCATGCCGACCAGCTCACGGGCCACTTCAACCGCACGGGCTTTGTCACCATTTTTCACGGTCATGAACACGCGACCCTGGGTCGGCAAGCGCGTGCCCGCGCCGAGCTGGCTCTTCACAAAGGCTTCGCCAAAGGTCTTGCCCACCCCCATGACCTCGCCGGTGGACTTCATCTCGGGGCCGAGGATGGTGTCCACGCCGGGGAATTTCACGAAGGGGAACACAGCCTCTTTGACGCTGAAATATGGCGGTGTGACTTCGGCGCCGATGCCTTGCTCGTCCAACGATTGACCGGCCATGCAACGCGCGGCGACTTTGGCCAACTGGATGCCGGTGGCTTTGGACACAAAGGGCACGGTGCGCGAAGCGCGAGGGTTCACTTCCAACACAAAGATCACGTCTTGGCCATCGAGTTGTTGGATGGCGAACTGCACATTCATCAAGCCCACCACGCTGAGGCCTTTGGCCATGGCAGCGGTCTGGCGTTTGAGCTCGTCCACCGTGGCTTTGCTCAGGTAGTAAGGGGGCAAGGAACAGGCCGAGTCGCCGCTGTGCACGCCGGCTTGCTCAATGTGCTCCATCACGCCGCCGATGAACACACGTCCGGTGTGATCGCGGATCGCGTCCACGTCGCACTCGATGGCGTCGTTCAAAAAGCGATCCAAGAGCACGGGTGAGTCGTTGCTGACCTTGACGGCTTCGCGCATGTAGCGCTCCAAGTCGCGTTGCTCGTGCACGATCTCCATGGCGCGGCCACCGAGCACGTAGCTGGGGCGCACCACCAAGGGGTAACCCAAGGCGGCGGCTTTTTCCAAGGCCTCCGGCTCGGTGCGGGCGGTGGCGTTGGGCGGCTGACGCAAGCCCAAGGTCTGCAGCATTTGCTGGAACCGCTCGCGGTCTTCGGCCGCGTCGATCATGTCGGGGCTGGTGCCGATGATGGGCACGCCCGCGGCCTCCAAACCCAGCGCCAACTTGAGTGGTGTTTGACCACCGTACTGGACGATGACGCCCACCGGTTTTTCTTTGTCGACGATCTCCAGCACGTCTTCGAGCGTCAGGGGCTCGAAATACAAGCGGTCGGAGGTGTCGTAATCGGTCGAGACGGTCTCGGGGTTGCAGTTGACCATGATGGTCTCGTAGCCGTCTTCGCGCAGGGCCAAGGCGGCGTGCACACAGCAGTAGTCGAACTCAATGCCCTGACCGATGCGGTTGGGTCCGCCGCCCAAGACCATGATTTTTTTGTTGTTCGTGGGTTCGGCTTCGCACTCGCCGTCGCCCTGGCCTTCGTAAGTCGAGTACAGGTAAGCGGTGTCGGTGGCGAACTCGGCCGCACAGGTGTCCACGCGCTTGTAAACCGGGCGAATATTCAAGGCCTTGCGGCGCTCGCGTATGGCTTGCTCGGTGGTCTTGAGCTGTTTGGCCAAACGGCGATCAGAAAAGCCTTTTTGCTTCAAGCCGCGCAGGGTGTCGGCGTCGATGGCTTCCAAGCTGGTCTTTTCCATGGCCAGTTCGAGCTTGACGATCTCTTCGATCTGCACCAAGAACCACTTGTCGATTTTGGTGAACTGGTGTACCTCGTCGATGGACCAACCCGCAGCAAAGGCGTCGCCCACATACCAAATGCGGTCGGGACCGGGTTCACCCAATTCGCGCTCCAACACTTCGCGATCTTGGGTTTTTTCGTTCATGCCGTCCACGCCCACTTCCAAACCGCGCAGGGCTTTTTGGAAGGACTCTTGGAAGGTGCGGCCCATGGCCATGACCTCGCCCACCGATTTCATTTGGGTGGTCAAACGGCTATCGGCTGTTGGAAATTTTTCAAAGGCAAAACGGGGGATCTTGGTGACCACGTAGTCGATGCTGGGCTCGAAGGACGCGGGTGTGGCGCCACCGGTGATGTCGTTCTTGAGCTCGTCCAAGGTAAAGCCCACAGCCAATTTGGCTGCGACCTTGGCAATCGGGAAGCCCGTGGCCTTGGAGGCCAAGGCTGAGGAGCGCGACACGCGGGGGTTCATCTCGATGACGACCATGCGGCCATCTTTGGGGTTGATGGAGAACTGTACGTTCGAGCCACCGGTGTCCACGCCGATTTCGCGCAACACAGCCAAGGAGGCATTGCGCAAAATCTGGTATTCCTTGTCGGTCAAGGTTTGTGCGGGTGCCACGGTGATGGAGTCACCGGTGTGCACGCCCATGGGATCCAAGTTTTCAATCGAGCACACGATGATGCAGTTGTCCGCCTTGTCGCGCACCACTTCCATCTCGTACTCTTTCCAGCCGAGCAAGGACTCTTCGATCAGCAACTCATTGGTCGGCGAGGCCTCCAAGCCGCGCTTGCAAATGGTCTCGAATTCTTCGGGGTTGTAAGCAATACCGCCGCCGGTGCCGCCCAAGGTGAAGCTGGGACGTATAACGGTGGGGAAGCCCATGCGCTTTTGCACCTCCCACGCCTCATCCATGCTGTGGGCGATGCCCGAGCGCGCCGAGCCCAAACCGATCTTGGTCATGGCGTCTTTGAACTTCAGGCGATCTTCGGCCTTGTCGATGGCCTCGGGTGTGGCACCAATCAGCTCCACGTCGAACTTGGCCAAGACACCGTGGTGCCACAAATCCAAGGCGCAGTTGAGTGCGGTTTGGCCTCCCATGGTGGGCAAAATCGCAAAACCACCTTTGACCAAGGGACGCTCTTTGGCGATGATTTTCTCCACCGTTTGCCAGGTGATGGGTTCGATGTAGGTGACATCGGCCGTGGCGGGGTCGGTCATGATGGTGGCGGGGTTGCTGTTGATCAGCACCACGCGGTAACCCTCTTCGCGCAAGGCCTTGCAGGCTTGCACGCCGGAGTAGTCGAATTCACACGCTTGCCCAATGACGATGGGGCCTGCGCCGATGATGAGGACGGTATGAATGTCGTTGCGTTTTGGCATGTGTATTAACCCAGGCTAGCGGTCGCGAGCTTGGCCCCGAACCAGATGAACAAAGCACCCACAGCGCCGGACAAAGCCGCGCTCAGGCGTTGTCGGCGTCGAAAGCCGCTGGCCATTTGGGCGCCAGCCACGATCAACACCGACAGGTAAATCCCACTGAAGGCCATCAAGATGGCCGCCAGGATCAAAAATGGCACCGCCGGGTTGGGGTACGCCGGATCGATGAACTGAACAAAAAAAGACAGCAAAAAGAAAATCGCTTTGGGGTTGAGCAAACTGATGATCAGCGCTCGGCGAAACGGCTGTTGCAAATTGGCGGGAGGCTCAGGGTTGGCCTGCTCGGCTCCCTCGGGGTGTTTTGCCAGCGCAGACCTGAGCAAACCCCAGCCCACCCATGCCAAATAGGCCGCTCCCGCGTACTGCACGATGGCAAACAGGGCCGGTTGGGTGTGCAGCAAACCCGCCGCGCCCAAGGCCACCAACAGCAACAACACCGCATCGCCCACAAACACCCCGCCTGCGGAGCGAAAGCCTTGGCGAACACCACGGCCGGTGGCCACCGACAACACATACAAAGAGTTCGGCCCTGGCAACAAAATGATGCCGATCGCCCCCATCACGTAGGTGCTCAAATCGGTGACCCCGTAGGTGCTCATGCCGAGGCGCCCGGCTGTTCCATCAGCCCCATGAAGCGGTCAAACAAATAGCCGATGTCGTGCGGACCGGGCGAGGCTTCGGGGTGACCCTGGAAGCAAAACGCGGGTTTGTCGGTGCGCGCCAAGCCTTGCAAGGTGCCATCAAACAAGCTCACGTGGGTGGCTTTGAGGTTGGCGGGCAAAGAGGCCTCGTCCACCGCAAAACCGTGGTTCTGGCTGGTGATGGACACCCGACCGGTCTCGGTTTCGCGCACCGGGTGGTTGGCGCCGTGGTGACCGAACTTCATCTTGAAGGTCTTGGCACCGCTGGCCAAGGCCATGATTTGGTGACCCAAGCAGATGCCAAAAGTGGGCACGCCCTGCTCGATGATCTCGCGCGCCGCGGCGATCGCGTAGTCACAAGGCTCTGGGTCGCCTGGGCCGTTGGACAAGAACACGCCGTTGGGCTTGAGCTTGAGCACATCGGCCGCCGGCGTTTTGGCCGGCACCACGGTGACCTTGCAACCGCGCTCGCTGAGCATGCGCAAGATGTTTTTCTTCACGCCGAAGTCGTAGGCCACCACGTGAAAACGTGGGGCGATTTGCTCGCCGTAACCAAAGCCGAGTTGCCACTCGGTCTGGGTCCATGGGTAAGGGCTGGTGGCGCTGACCACTTGGGCCAGATCCAAACCGGCCATGTTGGGCGCGGCTTGGGCCAGCGCAATGGCTTTGGCGCGGTGGGCGTCGGTCAAGGCCTTGCCGGCGGGCAAAGCCAAGATGCAGCCGTTTTGGGCGCCGTGGGTGCGCAGGCGGCGCGTGAGGGCGCGTGTGTCCAGGCCCGCAATGGCCACGGTGCCTTCGCGCTGGAGGTAAGCGTCCAGGGACTCTTGGCTGCGGAAATTGGACGCCAAGAGGGGCAGGTCTTTGATGATCAAGCCAGCTGCGTGGATGCGATCGGCCTCCACGTCTTCGCTGTTGGCGCCGGTGTTGCCAATGTGCGGGTACGTGAGGGTGACGATTTGTCGGCAGTAGCTGGGATCGGTGAGGATTTCTTGGTAGCCAGTCAACGAGGTGTTGAAGACGACTTCGCCCGTGGTGTGACCGGGGGCGCCGATGGAAATCCCGGTAAAGACCGTGCCGTCGGCGAGCGCGATAAGGGCTTTCGGGTGGACGGGCAGCACGGAAATCTCCAGAAAAAGGGACACAGCCAAGCCGGCCTTGACACCCGAGTCACGATCCTGCAAATGCCACGATCGTTGCCCAAGCGCCCGGGCCAACACCGAGGTGTGTGTGAGGGGCGGATAAACCTCGGAATTATAACTGGCTGGCCACCGCGCTCGCGTGCAGACAGATGGCCGCGGCCGCGGCGACGTTGAGCGACTCTTCCCCACCGGGCTGGCCGATGCGCACCCAGCGCGAAGCCCGCTCGGCCAAGGCCTGACCCACGCCCTGCCCCTCGTGGCCCATGACCCAAGCACAGGGCCAGGGCAATTGGGTTTGGTGCAACCAATCGCCTTGGTGTGAGCTGGTCAAGACCAAGGGCACTTGCAGGCCTTCCAGGTCTTCGACCGACAAAGACTCGATCAAACGCAGGCCAAAATGCGCGCCCATGCCTGCGCGCACCACCTTGGGCGACCACAAGGCGGCGGAGCCCCGCAAGGCCAGCACCTGGCGAAAACCAAAGGCCGCTGCACTGCGCAAGACCGAGCCCACATTGCCGGCGTCTTGCAAGCGGTCCAAGACCACCGTGGGCACATCGGGCAAGACCGCTGGGGCCTCGGGCAGTTCCCACACAAAGCCGACACCGGCGGGCGACTCCAAACCACTCACAGTGGCCATCAAACGGTCAGGCACGGTGTGCACGAGCGGCGCCGCACAGCGCAAGCCCTCATCGGCCTGTGGCCAATGCGACTCAGTGAACACCGCAACCGCAGGTGTCTGACCCCGATCGAGCAAGGCCCGGCAGAGGTGGTCCCCCTCCAACCAGACCCGGCCCATCTTTCGGTAGGCCGTGCTGTCCTGGCCCAGCAAGCGCAGTTGCTTGAGCAAGGGGTTGTCTTTGGAGGTGATGGGGCTCGGTGCGGTCATGGCAGTCGATCGGTTGGGTGGCTCACGGCCAACCAGGCTTGGGCGACGGGAGCAAATGATTTGCGGTGCTCAGGCAAAGGCCCCAAGGTGTTCAAAGCGCGCAGGTGCTCCGCCGTGCCATAGCCTTTGTGGCGGTCAAAACCATAGCCCGGGTGCTGCTCGTGCAAGGTCACCAGCAAACGGTCTCGGGTGACCTTGGCCAAGATGGACGCGGCCGAGATGGCGGGCACCAAGGCATCACCACCGACCACCGCCTCGGCCAACACGTCCAAGGGGGGCAGCCGATTGCCATCGACCAGTACCTTGTTGGGTTTGAGGCGCAAGCCCTGCACCGCTCGGCGCATGGCCAAGAGCGTGGCTTGCAAGATGTTGAGTTCGTCGATTTCTTCCACCGACGCTTGGGCGATGCTGCAGCACAAGGCGTGAGCCATGATTTCGTCGTACAAACGCTCGCGGCGCAAAGCCGTGAGTTTTTTCGAGTCGGCCAAACCCCGGATGGGGGCTTTGTCGTTCAGGATGACGGCCGCGGCCACCACCGGACCGGCCAATGGGCCACGACCGGCCTCATCCACGCCCGCGACCAAACCCGGCACATCCCAGACCAAGGGCGCTTGCTCAGCGCGCAAGAACGGTTTGGATCGCATCGGTGGCCCGCTGTACGGTGTCACAGGTCAAGGTGGTGTGCAAGTCGGTGAAACGCTGGGCCAAGGCTTGCGCGCGTTCGGGCGCATCCAACCAGCCCAACACGGCATGCGCCAAGGCCTCAGGCGTGGCCGCGTCTTGCAAGAACTCCGGCACCACAAACTCACCACACAAAATATTGGGCAAGCCCACCCAGGGCTGCAGTTGTTTGCGCCGCATGATCTGCCAGGACAAACCGTTCATCTTGTAGGCAATCACCATCGGGCGCTTGTAGAGCGCGGCCTCCAAGGTTGCGGTACCGCTGGCGATCAGCGTCACATCGCAAGCCGCCAACACCGCGTGCGACTGACCGTCCACGATGTGCAGCGCCTGCGGCCAGCGCTCAAAACCAGCCTGACGCGCCGCAGCCTCAATCGCGGGGCGCAGGCCAGGAATGGCGGGCACGGCAAATTTGAGTGCTGGACGTTCACGCAAGGCGCAGATCGCGGCCTCAAAAAACACGCGGGCCACGTATTGAATTTCGGACACCCGCGATCCCGGCAAGATCGCCACCACCGTGTCATCGGTAGCGAACCCCAAACGCTGGCGGGCTGCGGCGCGGTCGGGCACCAATGGGATGGTGTTGGCCAGTGGGTGGCCCACGTAAGTGCTGGCAATGCCGTGTTGGGCCAAGAGCTCGGGCTCAAACGGGAAGATGCACAGCACGTGGTCCACGCTGCGGCGAATGGTCTGCACACGCTCGGGGCGCCAGGCCCAAATCGAAGGGCAGACAAAGTGCACGGTCTTGATGCCTTGAGCTTTGAGGTCGGCTTCCAAGGCGAGGTTGAAGTCGGGCGCATCGACACCGATGAACACATCGGGCCTGGGGCCACTCAACAAGCGGCGCTTGAGTTCGCTGCGGATACCGACGATTTCTCGGTAGTGCCTCAGCACCTCCCAATAGCCACGAACGGCCAGTTTCTGGCTAGGCCACCACGCGTCAAACCCTTGATCGGCCATGCGCTGGCCACCAATGCCCGCGGTTCGCAGCCGAGGCCAACGCTCAGCAAACCCTTGCAACAAAAGCCCAGCCAACAGGTCGCCAGAGGTCTCCCCGGCCACCAGCGCAAAAAAACGGGGGTCCACGGTGGGTGCCGATGCTCAGCGCACGATGCCGCGCTGGCTGCTGGCCGATTGGTTCAAGAAGGCCAGCATCTGGTCCACGTCCGCCGCCGATTCTGGGATGCGGGTTTTGAGGGCTTCAATCGCCTCGCACGATTGGGCCAAGGTCAGGCCATCGCGGTACAGGGCTTTGTGCATGGCCTTGACGGCCGAGATGCGCTCGGGACCAAAACCGCGGCGGCGCAGGCCTTCGAAGTTCATCGAGCGCGCACCTGCGGGTTGGCCTTGGCACATCACGTAGGGCGGAACATCCGCGAACAGCAATGAGCACATGGCCGTCATGGCGTGGGCACCGATGCGCACGAACTGGTGCACCACCGTGAAACCACCCAAAATCACCCAATCATCGACCTCGACGTGACCAGCGAGTTGCGAGTTGTTGGCGAAAATCGTGTGGTTGCCGACCAGACAGTCATGAGCCAAATGCACATAGGCCATGACCCAGTTGTCGTGGCCGACACGGGTGATGGCGCCACCCGTGGGTGAACCTATGTTGAAGGTACAGAACTCGCGGATGGTGTTGCGGTCGCCGATGACGAGCTCACAAGGTTCACCCGCGTATTTTTTGTCTTGGGGAATGGCGCCCAAAGAGTTGAATTGAAAAATGCGGTTGTCAAGCCCGATGGTGGTGTGTCCCTCGATCACACAATGCGCACCGATGGTCGTGCCCGCGTCGACCCGGACGTGCGGGCCAATGACGGTGTAAGGACCGACCGTCACCGACGAATCGAGTTGGGCCTGTGGGTCAACCACCGCGGTGGGGTGAATCAAGGACACAGAGCGCTCCTTCCGATCAGGCGATGGTGCGCATGGTGCACATCAACTCGGCCTCGCAAGCGATCTCAGCGCCCACGCGTGTGGTGCCTTTGAATTTAAAAATGCCGGCTTTCATGCGGTCGAGCGTGACGTCCATGACCAATTGATCGCCAGGCTCCACTGGGCGCTTGAAACGCGCACCATCGATGCCCGCGAAGTAGTAGATGGTTTTGTTATCGGGTGTGACACCCAAGGTGTCAAAAGCCAACAGGGCCGCGACCTGCGCCATGGCTTCGAGCATGAGCACACCTGGCATCACAGGGCGATGGGGAAAGTGCCCCACAAAAAACGGCTCATTGATCGTGACATTTTTCAAGGCCTTGATGCGCTTGCCCTTCTCCACCTCGAGCACGCGATCGACGAGCAAAAACGGGTAGCGGTGCGGCAGCTGTTTGAGGATTTCGTGGATGTCCATCATGGTTCTGAAGGTGTTGGTTGATTGGTAGACAAAGACCGCTCCAAAGCGGCGAGGCGTTGGCGCAAGCGGTTGAGCTGTTTGAGCGAGGCCGCATTTTTTTCCCAACTCGCATTGTCGTCGATGGGAAAGATGCCGCTGTAGTGACCGGGCTGGGTGATGGAGCGCGTGACCACTGAGGCGGCCGAGATGTTCACCCGATCGGCGAGCTGCAAATGACCCAGAACCACCGCCCCACCACCGACCGTGCAATGCGCGCCGATCGTGGCGCTGCCGGCCACACCGACACAACCGGCCATGGCCGTGTGGGCGCCGATGCGCACGTTGTGCCCGATTTGAATCAGGTTGTCGAGTTTGACGCCGTCCTCAATCACCGTATCGTCGAGCGCACCGCGGTCGATGCAGGTGTTGGCGCCAATTTCCACGTCGTTGCCGATGCGCACCGCACCGAGCTGCTCAATCTTGATCCACTGTCCTTGGTGTGGCGCAAAACCGAAACCATCGGCACCGATCACCACGCCCGCGTGGACCACGCAACGCTCGCCCAAGCGGCAGTCCTCACCGATCGTCACGTGCGGCGCCAAACGGCTGTTCGCGCCAATGCGGGCACGGGGCCCCACCACGGCGTGCGCCCCCAAGACCACGCCATCACCCACCTGGGCCCCGGCTTGCACCACCACAAACGGACCCATGTCCACCCCCTGACCGATCTGGGCCGTGGGGTGGATGCTGGCACTGGCATCGATCGCTGGGGTCTGGGCTTGGCGTTGCTGCGCGCGCCACCATTGGGTGAGGTGCGCAAAATACAAATAGGGATCGTCGGTGACGATGCAAGGACCACGTTCAGACGCTGCGGCTTCCAATGCGGGTGAAACGATCAGCGCGGCGGCTTGTGTGGTGGCGATGCGCGAGGCGTATCGGGCGTGAGACACAAACGACAAAGCCTGAGGATCCGCTGTCTCCAGCGGTGCCAAGCGCGAAACTTGCACTTGACCGTCACCCACCAAGCGACCGCCCAAAGCGGCCGCGAGCGACGCCAAAGACACCATCACCACGCGCCCTGCCCGCTCATTTACCAGCCATGCGTTTCATGACGGCGTCGGTGATGTCCAGTCGGGGATTGATGTAAGCCGCCTCTTGAACGATCAGGTCGTATTTTTCAGCGGCGGCCACTTGCTGGATGCTGCGGTTGATCCGCTCGATGAGTGCCTGGGTTTCTTCGTTGCGGCGAAGACCCAAGTCTTCTTGCAAGGTGCGCTGGCGTCGCTGCAAATCGCGCTCCTGTTCGGCCAATTGCCTCTGCGCAGTCAGCCGCTGGGATTCCGACAGGGTGGGCGCATCGCGTTCGAACTTTTGCGCAGCCGCTTGAAACTCGGCACCTGCGGCTTTGAGGTCTCGGTCGCGCTTGGCGAACTCTTGCTGGAGTTTGGCCGTGGCCGCTTTGGCGGGCTCGGAGTCGCGCATCAGACGGTCCACATTGACAGCGCCCACGCGCAGATCTTGGGCTTGGACCGGCATGCAAGCCAAGGCAAAGACCAAACCAGCGGCCAACAAGGGTTTAAGCATGGAGTTCATTAGAACGATGTCCCGATTTGAAATTGAAAAGTCTGAAGGCGATCGCCTTCCTTTTTGAGTATGGGCTTGGCCCAAGCAAAACGCAACGGTCCGACCGGTGAAATCCAGCTCAAACCCAGACCCACCGACGAGCGAAACTCGTCAGATCCGAAAGCTTGTCTGACGCCATTTTCTTCGCCCAAGACGGTGCCCAAATCATAAAACCCGAACAAGCGAAGGGTTCTGTCGTTGCCAGCACCCGGGAAGGGGGTGATGAATTCGGCATTGAACTGGACTTTGCGGTCGCCACCCAGGTTGATGAAGTTGTTCGTTTCTTGGCCGTTGACATCCAAGGTGTTGGATCGCCCGCCGAACGAGCCTTGCTCAAATCCGCGGACCGAACCCAGACCACCACCAGAAAAATTCTTGAACAGCGGGAACGCTTTACCGCTGGAGCCCTGACCCCAACCCAATTCGGTGTTGAAGGCCAAGGTGTATTTTTTGCTCAACGGGATGTACTGTTGGAATTGGTAACTGGTTTTCAGGTAACGCACATCACCGGCCACACTCCATTCGGCGTTGAGTCGCTGCAAACGCCCCTCACTGGGCACCAAAGCGCTGTCACGAGAATCGCGCCCCCAACCCAAGGTCAAAGGCAAGGCTGTGCTCCGATTACCGAATTCTTCGGTGTAATCCCTGTAGGCAACGGGCAAACCCGTCGTGGTGTTGATTTCAATTTGGGTTTGTTCAGCGCCCGCGCCCAAAAAGATGGTGTCGCTCTCACTCAAGGGAACGCCAAAGCGCACCGCAGCCCGTGGTGTGATCAAACGATAGCCCTGACCTTGTGTATTCAATGGGCTGCTGGTGGTGTAAGACAAATCGAAGGTGCGCGAAACGCCATCGGCCGTGAAATAGGGGTTGGTGGTGCTGAGCACGGCTTGCTCGTTGAAGTCGCTGGTGTTGACGTCCAAGGCCAAGTAGTTGCCCGTGCCGAACACGTTCTCTTGGCGAATGCCGGCCACAAACGAGAGCTTCTCGGATTGTGAGTAGCCCGCGCCCAAGGACAAATTGCCCGTGGGTTTCTCCACCACGGTCAAGGTCAGGTCCACTTGATCGTTGGTGCCGGGCACGGGTTCGGTGTCCACCGAGACTTCGGTGAAAAAGCCCAAGCGGTCGACACGGTCACGCGAGCGTCGAATGCGGTCTCCGTCGTACCAAGCCGCTTCAAGTTGGCGAAACTCGCGACGAACCACTTCGTCACGCGTTTTGTTGTTGCCCGCCACGTTGATTTTGCGCACATACACCCGGCGCTGGGGTTGGGCTTGCAGCACGAAAACCACGCGGTTGCTTGAGCGATCGATGCGCGGTGTGGCTTGAACTTGAGCGAATGCGTAACCGAATTTGGCGTAATGTTCGGTGAAGGCCTTGACGGTTTGTGACACGTCTTCGTCGTTGTAAGCCTGTCCGACGCGAACCGCGACCATCGACTTGAACTCGTCGTCCTTGCCCAAAAAGTCGCCTTGCAACTCCACGGCAGAAACGACAAACCGGTTGCCTTCGGTGATGTTGACGGTCAGCTCCATCTCGCTTTTGTTGGTCGAAATGGCCACCTGGGTGGAGTCGATGCGAAACTCCAAAAAGCCTCGGCTCAAATAATAGGAGCGCAAGGTTTCCAGGTCTGCGTTGAGCTTGGCGCGCGAGTAACGGTTGGCTTTGGTGTACCAACTCAGCCAGCCTCCCGTGTCCAAATTGAAGAGGTCTCGAAGCGTCCGTTCTGAAAATGCCTGAGCGCCGACGATGCGAATGGCCTCAATTTTGGCCACATCACCCTCGACCACACTGAAATTCAGGTTGACGCGGTTGCGCTCGGCTGGGGTCACGGTGGTGACCACTTGAGCCGCGTACATGCTGCGGTTGAGGTATTGGCGCTTGAGTTCTTGTTCAGCGCGATCGGCCAAGGATTTGTCGAACGCACGGCCTTCGGCCAAACCGATGTCGCGCAAGGCCTTCTTCAAGACCTCGGCGTCGAACTCTTTGATGCCCGAGAAAGTGACATCGGCCACACTGGGGCGCTCCTGTAGGGTGATGACCAGCACATTACCCTCGATTTGCAAGCCGACATCGGCAAACAAACCCAGGCCAAACAAGGACCGGATGGCGGCGGTGCCTTTGTCATCGGTGAAGGTGTCGCCGATGCGAAAGGGCAAGGACGCAAACACAGTGCCGGGCTCGATGCGCTGCAAACCTTCAACCCGAATGTCTTTCAAGGCGAAAGGCTCAACCGCCCAAGACGGCAAAGCCACCAAAGCACCCATCAACCAAGATGCGCGCCAAGCACAGCCGAAGGCGTTTTTTTGAAATTTCATGAGGTCGTTTGTTCAGCCCAAGAGTCGGGCTACATCGTTAAACAAGGCCACGGACATCAAGGCCAACAAGGCCAACACCCCCATGCGCTGCAAGCGTTCTAACCACGCCATCGAGACCGCACGGCCAGTGACAGCCTCCCAAAGATAATACATCAGGTGTCCGCCATCGAGCATTGGCAAAGGCAGCAAATTGAGCACCCCCAAGCTCACGCTGACAAGGGCAACAAACACCAAATACGCGCTCAATCCCAAGATCGCCGACTGGCCTGCGTAATCGGCGATCGTCAACGGCCCGCTCAAGTTTTTCAGCGACGCCTCGCCGATGAGCATGCGGCCAAACATTTGCAAGCTCATCCAGGACACGTCCCAAGTGCGCTCCAGCCCTCGGACCAGTCCCGACCACAAGCCGTGGCTGACCCACACGGTCTGCGAAGGTGCGCCAATGTAGGCTTGGATGCGCCCGCGTGGGGGCACCACCGTGTTGTCCACCTCGGGCGTCACGGACAGGGTCATGGTCACCCCTGCACGCTCCACACGCCAGCGCTGAGGCGCGTTGACCGTTGCACCCCCAGCGTCAACACGTCGGATGCGCTGACGCAAATCTTGTGCGTCTCGCACCGGTGAATCGTTGACCGAGAGGACCCGATCGCCTTCACGCAAACCGGCTTGATCCCCGGCACCGCCGGCCACCAAGGAACCGATCACAGGCTCACTCCAAGGAGCCTCGATACCGATGCGCTCAAACAAGCGAGCATCGGCCTCACGGGCTTGCAAAGACGCCAGAGGCAACAAGATCTCCTGCGCCGTGGCGCTGGGGCTGCTGCCCACCCACAAACGCAGGTCGTGCCCATTCAAAGCCGCTTGGGTCAAAGCCCAACGCAAATCGCCAAAAGACGCCACCGCTTGAGCCGGCTCTTCACCCACCGCGACTTGCTGCACCCATTGACCGCTGCGCAAACCAGCTTCTTGGGCCAGGGAAGCTGCCGGTGGCGAAGACAGCTGCGCCACCGACTGCGCCTGCCCCATCCAAGCCACGGCCGAATACAGGACCACGGCGGTCAGCAAATTGGCCATCGGCCCAGCCACCACGATCAAAGCACGGTTGCGCAAACGTTGCCGGTTGAAGGCCAGGTGTTGCTGGTCCGCGGGTACAGGACCTTCGCGCTCATCGAGCATGCGCACATACCCACCCAAAGGCAAAGCACACAAGACAAACTCGGTGGCGTCGGGGTGACGCTGCCAGCGCAGCAAGGGTTTGCCAAACCCGATGGAAAAACGCAGCACCTTGACACCGCAGGCCACGGCCACGCGGTAGTGACCATATTCGTGGATGACGATCAAGCCACCGACCGCCAAAATGAAGGCCAGCAAAGTGATCATGTCAACGCAACCATTGGGAGACGCAGGACTCGGCCACGCGACGCGCGTCAGCATCCAAGGCCATGAGCTCATCCACACCGCCCGTGACCTTGGGCAACACAGCCGCTAGGGTTTGCTCATTGACCGCGTGGATGCGATCAAAGCGCAGGCCCCGATCCAGAAATGCGGCGACGGCCACTTCGTTGGCCGCGTTGAGCACCGCGGTCGTGCCCAAGGGCCCAGCCAAAGCCTGCCAAGCCAAGCCCAAGCCCGGGAAAAGATCGGGATTGGGCGCCTCAAAGGTCAGGGCTTTCAAGGTGGAGAAGTCCAAGCCTTGGGCGCCCGACTCGATGCGCTCGGGCCAAGAGAGGCCGTAAGCGATTGGCACCCGCATATCGGGCGTGCCCAGTTGGGCCACGACCGAACGGTCGCGGAACTCCACCATGGAATGGATCACGCTTTGTGGGTGAATCACCACCTCAACCTGCTCGGGCGCCATGGCAAACAAGTGGTGCGCCTCGATCACCTCCAAGGCTTTGTTCATCATGGTGGCGGAATCGACCGAGATCTTGCGACCCATGCTCCAGTTGGGGTGGGCGCAAGCCTCTTGAGGCGTGACCTGGGACAGGGTCTTGGGGTCGCGTGTTCGAAACGGACCGCCCGATGCCGTGAGAATGATCTTGTTTACCCGGTGGGACCACGTGCTGGGGTCTTCGGGCAAAGACTGAAACACCGCCGAGTGCTCGCTGTCGATTGGCAGCAACACGCCACCGCCCTCACGAACGGCCTGCATGAACATGGAGCCACCCACAACGATGGCTTCTTTGTTGGCCAGCAGCAAGCGTTTGCCAGCGCGAGCCGCTGCGAGACTGGGTGCCAAACCCGCGGCCCCCACGATGGCCGCCATCACCACTTGGACATCGGCGTGGGCGCTGACCTCGCACAGGGACTCTTCACCGGCCAAGACCTCAACGGCCAGTCCCTCGGCTTTGACGCGCTGGGCCAAGGCCTGCGCGGCATCGGGCCGGGACATGACCGCGTAACGAGGGGCAAATGCACGGCACTGGTCCAGCATCGCCTCCACTTGGCTCAATGCCGTCAGGGCAAAGATGCGAAATCGCTCGGGGTGCCGAGAAACGACGTCCAAGGTGTTCGAACCGATCGAACCGGTGGACCCCAAAACGGTGAGTGTTGTCGTGTTCATCATTGCCTCACAAACTCACCAGCATCATGGCCAGTGGTAAGACAGGCAGCAGCGCATCCACCCGATCGAGAACGCCGCCATGGCCTGGGAGCAAACCGCTGGAGTCTTTCATGCCCGCGCTGCGCTTGACCAAGGACTCCAACAAATCACCCACCACCGCCATGGTGGTCAAAAACACCAAGGCCAGCAGGGCCAGACCGGGCCCCAAAGCCCACAAGCGGGCAAACAAACTGGGGCTGCTCGGCGGGCTCATCGACTCCCACAGCAACCAAGCCGAGGACATCAACAAGACGCCCACCATGCCAGAGAAAGCGCCGGCCCAGGTTTTACCGGGACTCACCGCTGGCGCCAATTTGCGACGACCCCACCGCTTACCCCCAAAATAGGCCGCCACGTCGGCGGTCCAAACCAAGGACAAAATCGACAGCAGGAACACCCAGCCCTGCAATCGCGCCTGCCAGAGGGCCGCGCCAGCCAACACGATCAGCACCAAACCCAAACCGTGGCGCAGCGCCGATGGCCACTCCAGCCAAGCGTTCACGCCACGCGCCAACATCCACACCGACAGCAGGACCCAAGCGGCCGCGGCGAACAACCAAACCAAGGGCCACGGCAAGTCCAAACCACGCCACATCAGCACCGCCAAGGCGATCGCCACAGCCAAGCCTGAGACGACGCAGCGCCCAGCCAGCGCGCCTTGCATGCGCGCCCACTCCCAACCCGCGGCAGCGATCAGGACCAAGGTCAAGAGCGCAAAAAACCACGGCGATGGATGCACCAAGGCCGGCAAAAAGACGGCCAAGAGCACGGCGGCGGTGATGATGCGTTGTTTAAGCATGGGGCTGGCGCTCGTGCTCGACTTGCTCGGATGTTTTACCAAACCGGCGTTCGCGTTGGGCGAAGTCGTTCAAGGCCTCGTCCAATGCTTGGGGACCAAAGTCGGGCCACAACACGTCGGAGAAATAAAACTCACTGTACGCACTTTGCCACAACAAGAAATTGCTGATGCGCCGCTCACCACCCGTGCGAATCACCAAATCGGGGTCTCCCACATGGGCCAAGGCGGTGTGGGCATTCAGGCCCTCTTCCGTGATCGGCTGCCCCAGCTCGGCCAAACGCTGCGCTGCATCCACGATGTCCCAGCGACCACCGTAGTTGAAGCAGACGTTGAGCACCAACCGTTGGTTGCTGGCCGAGGCGTCTTCGGCGTCCTGCAAGGCCTGCACGATGCGTGGCGACAAGCCCTGTTTTTTGCCTGGGAAATGCAATTGCAAGCCGTTGGCTTGGAGCTGAGGCACCTCCCGGGTCAGGGCCAGGGCCAGCAGCTCCATCAGTGCGCTCACCTCGTCGGCCGGCCGAAGCCAGTTCTCCGACGAAAAAGCAAACACCGTCAACACACCGATGCCACGGTCCAGGCAATGCCGAACCGTTTTTCGCAAAGCTTCAACGCCCTGTTTGTGCCCAGCCACCCGAGGTAAAAACCGCTTTTTGGCCCAGCGACCGTTGCCATCCATGACGATGGCGACGTGGCGCGGCAAATCGGGTGGAGGCGTTGTCGACATAGGGTGGCTCAAACGGCCAAGATGTCTTGTTCTTTGGAGGCCACCAAACGGTCGACCTCTGAGATCATGCGGTCGGTCAATTTTTGAATGTCTTCTTGCGAGCGACGCTCATCGTCCTCAGAGGCCAGCTTGTCTTTGACCAGCTTTTTGATGGCCTCGTTGGCATCGCGGCGTTGGTTGCGCACGATGATTTTGGCGTTTTCACCCTCGCCGCGAACGACCTTGGTGAGCTCTTTGCGACGCTCTTCGGTCATGGCTGGCATCGGCACACGAATCAAGTCACCTTGTGACGAGGGGTTCAAACCCAAATCGGACTCTCGAATCGCTTTTTCAATCTTCGCGCCCATGCCTTTTTCCCAAGGCGCCACGCCGATGGTGCGCGAGTCAAGCAGGGTCAGGTTGGCCACTTGAGACAAGGGCACCATGGAGCCGTAATAGTCGACCTGAACCACATCCAGCAAGGCCGGGTTGGGGCGACCCGTTCGCACGCGGCTCAAACTGTTCTTGAACACTTCGATGGATTGCAGCATTTTGTGCTCTGCACCAGCGCGAATTTCTTCAATGCTCATACCAACTCCTGAAATGAAAACACCAACCCATGAGGGTCAGACATGCACCAAAGTGCCTTCATCGGCACCCATCACAACGCTGCGCAAGGCGCCGGGTTTGAAAATCGAAAACACCTTGACGGGCAGCTTTTGATCGCGACACAAGGCAAAAGCCGTGGCGTCCATGACTTGCAAATTTTTGGCCATGGCTTCATCGAAACTGATGCTGCTATAACGGGTGGCGCTGGGGTCGAGCTTGGGGTCGGCGGTGTAAACACCATCGACCTTGGTGGCCTTGAGCACCACCTCAGCACCCATTTCAGCACCGCGAAGCGCTGCGGCGGTGTCGGTGGTGAAGAAGGGGTTGCCCGTACCGGCCGCAAAAATCACCACCTTACCTTCTTCAAGGTACTGCAAGGCTTTGGGGCGCACATAGGGCTCAACCACTTGATCGATGCCAATGGCCGACATCACGCGTGCGGTCAAACCCGCTTTGTCCATGGCATCGGCCAAGGCCAAGGCGTTCATGACCGTGGCCAACATGCCCATGTAATCGGCCGTGGCACGGTCCATGCCGACCGAGCCCCCCGCCACACCACGAAAAATATTGCCCCCACCAATGACCACCGCCACTTGGACACCCAAGCGCGTGACCTCGGCCACCTCTTCAACCATGCGGACAATGGTGGCGCGGTTGATGCCGAACGCATCATCGCCCATCAGGGCTTCACCAGAGAGTTTGAGCAAGATTCGTTTGTAGGCTGGCATGTGATCCCCTGAGATTGAAAAAACCGTGCACGGATGCAAGTGTATCGACTGCACACACAACAAAGGGCCTTTCGGCCCCCTGTCGTGTTGTCGTTCAGACCCCGATCAAGCCCCTTTGGCAGCGGCCACCTGGGCAGCCACTTCGGCAGCGAAATCGTCGACCTTTTTCTCAATACCCTCACCCACCACGAACATGGTGAAACCTTTGACGGTGGTGCTGGTGGCCTTGAGCATTTGTTCAACGGTCTGTTTGTCGTTCTTGACGAAAGTTTGGTTGAACAAAGACACCTCTTTGAGGTATTTCTGGACCGAACCTTCGATCATCTTGGCGGCGATGTCGGCGGGCTTACCCGACTCGACGGCCTTGGCTGCCGCCACCGATCGCTCTTTTTCGACCAATTCAGCGGGCACCTCGGCACTGGACAGCGACACGGGCTTCATGGCGGCGATGTGCATCGCAGTGTCTTTGGCGGCGACGTCGCTGCCCTCAAATTCGACCATCACACCGATGCGAACGCCGTGGAGGTAGTGTGCCAACTGGCCGCCACCGCTGTAGCGCTTGAAGCGGCGAATGGTCATGTTTTCACCGATTTTGCCGATCAGGCCTTTGCGTACGTCTTCCACGGTGGGGCCGAAGCTCTCCATGGACAAAGGCAAAGCAGACAAGGCGTCCACGTTGGCTGGGTTGTTCTTGACGACCAACTGGGCCACGTGGTTACAAAAAGCCATGAACAGGTCGTTTTTAGAAACAAAGTCGGTTTCGCAATTGACTTCGACCAAGGCACCGTTCTTGCCATCGATGGCACTGACGATCACGCCTTCAGCGGTCACGCGGCTGGCGGCTTTGCCGGCTTTGTTGCCCAGCTTGACGCGCAAGATTTCTTCGGCCTTGTCCATGTCGCCATTGGCTTCGGTCAGGGCTTTTTTGCACTCCATCATGGGCGCATCGGTTTTGGCGCGCAGATCGGCGACCATGCTTGCTGTAATTGCCATTTTCAGTTCTCCAAGACCCCCGAGGGGTCAAAACACAAATTGATGCGGGACTGCAGCCCCTGCAGTTGTGAAAAAGGGGCTACTGGAGCCCCTTGATCGATGGGTGCCCAAATTAGGCTGCAGAGTCGACTTCGACGAACTCGTCGTTACCTTCGGCCACAGCCGAAACCACGGTGTTGACGGCGTTGGCACGGCCTTCGAGGATCGCATCAGCGATGCCACGGGCGTACAAAGCCACGGCTTTGGCCGAGTCGTCGTTACCGGGGATGATGTAGTCCACGCCTTCGGGCGAGTGGTTGGTATCGACCACACCGACCAATGGGATGCCCAGCTTTTTGGCTTCGAGGACGGCGATCTTGTGGAAACCGACGTCGATCACGAAGATGGCATCGGGCAAGGCGTTCATGTCTTGAATGCCACCGATGTCTTTTTCGAGCTTTTCCATCTCACGGGAGAAGGTCAGTTGCTCTTTTTTGGTCATGGCGTCCAGACCAGCTTCTTTTTGCGCTTGCATCTCTTTCAGGCGCTTGATCGAGGTTTTGACCGTTTTGAAGTTGGTCAGCATGCCGCCGAGCCAACGCTGGTCCACGAAAGGCACGCCAGCACGGCGGGCTTCTTGTGCCACGATGTCGCGCGACTGGCGCTTGGTACCGACCATCAGGATGGTGCCGCGGTTGGCGCTGAGTTGGCGCACGTACTTGGCGGCCTCTTCGAACATCGGCAAGGTCTTTTCGAGGTTGACGATGTGAATTTTGTTGCGGTGACCGAAGATGAACGGGGCCATCTTGGGGTTCCAGAAGCGGGTTTGGTGACCAAAGTGGACACCAGCTTCCAGCATTTCGCGCATTGAAACGGACATGATTTTGACTTTCAAAAGGTTGGTTCTTAAAGCCGACCCTGACTGCTGGCCTGCCCTTTGGGGCAACACCATCAGCACCTGTTGGGGCCGGTTTGCGATTTCGCCGGGCGGGTCCATGCGTCAGAAAAACGCATCAGACCAGCCAAGCCAATCGATTATAGCAGTGACAATAGGGGGATGCGCTCGTTGAACCCACCCACCACACTTGCCCACGCTCCCCACGCAGGGGTACTGACATGAACATCGCCATCATCGGTGCTGGCGTGACCGGCGTCACACTCGCCCATGCCCTGTTGCAGGACGGTCACCACGTCCACGTTTTTGAACAACGCCAAACGGCCGCCGAAGAAGCCAGCTATGCCTGCGGCGGGCTGTTGTCGGCAGGTTGGTCCAGTCCGCTGGCCGCGCCCGGCATGGTCTGGGACATGCTCTATCCCGGATCTTCCCCCACGGCCATTCGAATGGGTCAATGGCCCCGCCCCACCGACGCGGCTTGGTTGCTGCGCTGGTGGATGCACACCGGCAAAAAAGCCCACGCGGCCCAACAAGGCGCTGCCTTGGCCTTGACCCAGCTCAGCCTTCGCGAGTTGGCACGAACGAACGCTGATCTGGGCTTGGAATACGAAACCACCGAGGGTCTGACCGTGTTGGTGCGCAGCGCGCACGACCGGGAGCGCTTAGACCCATACCTGCAATGGCTTGAGGCATCGAACGTGCCGCACCAAGTTGGCGATGCGACCTTTGGCTTGAGCAAAGAACCCGCCTTGAACCCACAAACCCCGCTCCACACCGCCATTCACTTGCCCAGGGACGGTGTGGGCAATTGCCGCCAATTCACCGGGGCACTCAAACAGGTCGTGCAAGAACGCGGTGCCGAATTTTCATTTGGGCACACCGTGCGCGCCATCCGCCCCACCGATACAGGCGTTGAGTTGGATGTGCAGGCACAGAAAAACACCAGCCTCACGTCGTTGACGTTTGACACGGTGGTGCTGTGCTCGGGCGTGGCCAGTTTGGGCTTGCTCAAACCGTTGAACATCCAGCTTCCGCTGAACCAGCTGCGCTCGCACTCGCTCAGCGCCAACCTGCGCGACCCCATGGACGCCCCGCGTTCCGGCGTGGTGGACAGTTTGCACAACATCGGCATCACACGGTTGGGCCAACGCGTTCGCATCACAGGCGGCCAAGCGCTCGGCAGCGCAAGCGCTGCTCAACACAAAGGTGTGCTCAAACAGCTCTACGCCGCTTTGTTTGATTGGTTTCCGGGGGCCGCCCACATGAGCAGCGTGCAGACTTGGTCAGGACAAACCCCCGTCCTACCCGATGGCCTACCCGTCTTGGGTGCCACCGCCCTGCCTGGCGTGTGGCTCAACATCGGCCATGGCCTGCGCGGTTGGAGCTTGGCCAGTGGTAGCGCCCGGGTACTGGCCGACCAACTCGTGCAACGCGACACAGGAATCGATGCACAAGCCTTCAGCGCACAGCGCTGGCACAAAGCTCCTTAACAGGTCAAGCTGGTGTCTCAGCCGATCAGCATCAGGCCAATTTGCAGCAGTAGCACCAGCACCAGCACCGACAGATCAACGCCACCGATCAGCGGCACCCAACGGCGAATGGGGCGCAAAAAGGGGCCGCACAATCGGTCCAAGGTGCCGAGCACCGGCGAGTCTGATCGGGTCCAGGACAGCACCGCGTAGGCCAAGATCATGAACATCAAACCTTGCAAAGCCGTGCGCAGCAAAAATTTCAAGGCCATGGCCAAGATGGCCAACCACAACGTGATGGGCGAGGACACCGAGGCACCCGAACCGAGGCTGATCATCAACCACAAGCCGCCATAGGCCAGACACAGCAGCACGGCGGCCATCCAGCTGCCCCAATCGGCTTGGGATTGGAGCACCCGGCGCGGCAGAATCCTTCTCACGGGCTTGACCAGCCAATCGGTGACGGCCATGGCGAACAAGCCGGGCTGCTGCGTGAGTTTGATTTGCAGCTGGTTCATCCACACGCGAAGCAAGGCCGCAGCCACCAAAATAAAAAACACCGTGTCCAACACAAAAAAAACGATCCGCATGGTCAATTCCGAGTCTTTGAGGTCGCGTATTGTCCTACGAAGGTGGTGTCGCCCGGCCGTCAACGGCGCGGTTTTTTGACCTTGGCACCTGAGGGTTTGGCCGGCCGGTCCGTACCCTTGGCTTTGCTGGACTTGCTGGGTTTGCCCGAGGTCGCAGCACGCGGTTTGCGCGAACGCGAAGCGTCTGCAGCCGTTGGCTCGTCTTTGCTCGGTGACGACTTGGTGCCCGCCTTTCGGGGTGGTGCCAACTCTCCATCGGTGACCAAGCGAAAATCGATGCGTCGCCCGTCCAAATCGACCCGGCTGACCTGCACATCCACGCGTGAGCCCAAGGCATAACGGATGCCCGTGCGCTCACCGCGCAACTCTTGGCGCACCTCATCAAAACGGAAATACTCACCGCCGAGCTCGGTGATGTGCACCAAACCCTCGACGTACATCGCGTCGAGCGTGACGAACAAACCGAAACTGGTGGCCGAGGTCACCACGCCGCTGAACTGTTCTCCCAAATGCTCACGCATGTACTTGCACTTGAGCCAAGCTTCAACATCACGACTCGCTTCATCGGCGCGCCGCTCATTGGCGCTGCAGTGCAGGCCAGCAGCTTGCCAAGCCAAGCTATCGACCGAGGGCTTTTTCACTGGCTTACCGGTCGGCGGCTTGACGCGACTGGCCAAACGCTTGCTCAGCTTGGCATGGGCCTCGCCGGGCGTGGGCAACGCCGGCAACTGGTAGCGCTGGCTGAGCAAAATGGCTTTGATCACACGGTGCACCAACAAGTCGGGGTAACGCCGGATGGGGCTGGTGAAATGGGTGTAAGCCTCAAACGCCAAACCAAAGTGCCCATTGTTCTCGGGCGTGTAAATGGCTTGCTGCATGGAGCGCAACAACATCGAGTGGATTTGTTGCGCTTCGGGACGGTCTTTGGTGGCGGCGGCAATGGTTTGGAATTCGCGCGGATGCGGCTTGTCGCTGATGCCTTGCATCACACCCATGGCCTTGAGGTAGTTGCGCAAGGTCTCGAGCTTTTCGGGCGTGGGGCCTTCGTGCACGCGGAACAAGCCCACGTGTTTGCCTTGACCGATAAAGTCGGCGGAACACACGTTGGCCGCGAGCATGGCTTCTTCGATCAGTTTGTGCGCTTCGTTGCGAGTGCGGGGCACGATTTTCTCGATACGCCCGGCCTCATCACACACGATTTGGGTTTCGGTGGTTTCAAAATCCACGGCTCCGCGCACCTGACGCGCAGCCAACAAGGCTCGGTAGACCTCGTGCAAGTGCAGCAGGTGCGGCACTACGCCTTTTCGGTGCTGCGCTTCGGGACCACGGGTGTTGGACAAAATCGCCGCGACCTCGGTGTAGGTCAAGCGCGCATGGCTGAACATCACCGCCGGGTAAAACTGGTAGGCGTGGACATCGCCTTTGGCGGTGACCAGCATGTCGCAGACCATGCAAAGGCGCTCAACGCCGGGGTTGAGCGAACACAAACCATTGGAAAGTTTTTCCGGCAGCATGGGGATCACGCGGCGCGGGAAATACACCGAGGTGGCGCGATCGTAAGCGTCCACATCAATGGCCGAGCCGGTCTGAACGTAGTGACTGACATCGGCAATGGCCACGAGCAAACGGTAGCCTTTGCCACGACCGACCTTGGTCGGTTCGCAATACACCGCATCGTCAAAGTCACGGGCGTCTTCGCCGTCGATGGTGACCAATGGAACGTCGCGCAAGTCCACGCGTTGGTGGTGGTCGCTGCTGCGCACATGGTCGGGTAAGGTGCGTGCTTGGGCCAAAGCCGCATCAGAGAACACGTGTGGCACACTGTACTTGCGCACAGCGATCTCAATTTCCATGCCCGGGTCGTCGATTTCTCCAAGCACTTCTTTGACTCGGCCGACCGGTTGGCCATACAAGGCCGGTGGCTCTGTCAACTCAACCACCACCACTTGGCCCGCTTTGGCGGCACCAATGCCCGACTTGGGCACCAGCACATCTTGGCCGTAACGTTTGTCTTCAGGGGCCACCAGCCAAATGCCACTTTCTTGCAGCAAGCGGCCGATGATGGGGCTGTTAGACCTCTCCACAATTTCGGTGACGCGACCTTCGGGTCGGCCCTTGCGGTCTTGGCGAACGATGCGGACCTTGACGCGGTCTTTGTGCAAAACCGCTCGCATCTCATTGGAGGGCAAGTAGATGTCGGCTTGCCCGTCATCACACACCACAAAGCCATGTCCATCGCGGTGACCCGAGACGGTACCTTCAATTTCTGCCATCAGGCTGCTGTTTTGAATCACTTTATCTGCTAAAATTTTGTTTTTCCTGAAATGCCCAGGTGGCGGAATTGGTAGACGCACTAGTTTCAGGTACTAGCGCTGAGAGGCGTGGAGGTTCGAGTCCTCTCCTGGGCACCAATCATAAAGGCTTGCACGATGTGCAGGCCTTTATTTTATTGTGGTGCACAGTCCCACAGTAACACGCGAACGTGTCAAATGGGCTGCGCCACCAAATCGTGGCCTTCGGTGCCGACAATGCGCGCCGAAGTGAACTCACCCACCTTCAAGATTTTGCTGATCTTTTGGGGTGGCAACAAACGCACCACGCCATCGATCTCCGGCGCATCGGCGTAGGAGCGACCCACCCCACCTTTTTTGCCCAAACCCGGCGCGTGGTCGACCAAGACCTGCATGGTCGCGCCGATGCGGCGTTTCAAACGCTCGGTCGAGACAGACTCAGCGACGGCCATGAAGCGCGCTTGACGCTCTTCGCGCAGCGCTTGCGGCACGGGGTTGGCCAGCTCGTTGGCTGCGGCTCCCTGCACGGGCGAATACGCAAAGCAACCGGCTCGGTCAATGCCCGCCTCGGCCACAAAATCCAAGAGGTGCTGAAACTCGGCTTCGGTCTCGCCAGGGAAGCCCGCGATGAAGGTGCTGCGCACCACCAATTCAGGACACATCTCGCGCCAACGCGCGATGCGCTCCAAGTTTTTCTCACCGCTGGCCGGGCGCTTCATGCGCTTGAGCACATCGGGGTGGCTGTGCTGCAGCGGCACATCGAGGTAGGGCAAGCACAAGCCTTCGTTCATCAAGGGAATGATGTCGTCAACGTGCGGATAGGGATAGACGTAATGCAGGCGCACCCAAGCGCCGTAGGCCTTGCCCAACTCGCCCAAGCTGCGCACCAAATCAAACAGTTTGGACTTGACCGGTTTGCCGTCCCAAAAGCCGGTGCGGTATTGAATGTCCACGCCATAGGCCGAGGTGTCTTGGCTGACCACCAAGAGCTCCTTGACGCCCGCTTCAAACAGCTTGCGTGCCTCACCCAGGACATCGCCAATGGGTCGGCTGACCAAGTCACCGCGCATGGAAGGGATGATGCAGAAGGTGCAGCGGTGGTTGCAGCCTTCGCTGATCTTGAGGTAGGCGTAATGGCGCGGTGTTAGCTTGATGCCTTGGGGCGGTATCAGGTCCACAAACGGGTCGTGGGGTTTGGGCAGGTGCAGGTGCACCGCGGCCATGACCTCGTCGGTGGCGTGCGGTCCGGTGACGGCCAAGACACTGGGGTGCATCTGTCGCACCAGGTTGTCCCCGCCCTCGCCGGCTCGCGCGCCCAAACAACCGGTCACGATGACCTTGCCGTTTTCGGCCAAGGCCTCACCGATGGTGTCCAAGCTTTCTTTGACGGCGTCGTCAATGAAACCGCAGGTGTTGACGATCACCAGATCGGCACCGGCAAAGGTTTTGGAGGTTTGGTAACCCTCGGCGCTGAGCTGCGTGAGGATGAGTTCGGAGTCGGTCAAAGCCTTGGGGCAGCCCAGGCTGACAAAGCCCACTTTGGGGGGCTGCTGGATAACGGTGGTTTCGGTCATGAGCGCATTGTCTCAGACCCAAGGCCAGCCTTCAGCGTTTGAGGCCCAAAGCCGCCAACATGGCTTCGCTGTTTTTGTTCATCTGCTCTTGCATCTTCACAAAAGCCGCACTGGACTGGTCCATGTAGCTGCCGACCATGCCCTGCATGACGGGCGACTGCGAGACCATGAACTGCTGCCACATCTCAGGCGTCAGACCATTGGTTTTCTGCGAGAGCTTGTCTTGTATGTCCATGAAAATCTGCACGTTCTTCTCGAGGTAAGAGCCCATGAAGTCTTGCATGGTGTGACCGTAGAAGCGAATGATGTTGGCCAAGACCTGTTCGGTGAACATGGGAGCACCCGCCGTCTCTTCTTCCAAAATGATTTGTAACAAGATGCTGCGCGTGAGGTCTTCGTTGGTTTTGGCGTCGCGAACGACAAAGCTCGCGGCGGACATCACCAGGGTCTTCACCTCGGTCAAGGTGATGTAAGTGGAGGTTTGGGTGTCGTACAAGCGCCGGTTGGGGTACTTCTTGATGACGCGAAGCGATTCGCTGGGCGCGGTGGGGGGAACGGTTTTGGGCACGGTCATCTTTCGGTGTGAGCCACTTAAAGGTGGCATGCGGTTGCCTGCATTCTAGGCACGCCAGCTTACAAGCAAAACCCCAAAAAGCACCAAAAAAAAGCCACCCCGAAGGGTGACTTTTTAGCAGCGAAGATCGCGAAGGATCAGCGAATCACGGACAAGGTGGTGCGCTCACCGCCCTTGTAGGTCATCAGCGTCAAAGCGCCGTTCTTGATGTCGCCTTTTTCGTCAAAAGCGATGTTGCCAGTCACGCCTTTATGTTCCATCGCCTTGAGTGCAGGCAGGTACTTGGCTGGATCGGCCGAATTGGCATTGACCATGGCCTTGGCCATCACGTGCACAGCGTCGTAAACGTAGGGTGCATAAACCTGGACGTCAGCACCGTACTTGGCTTTGAAATCGGCGCGGAATTTTTCCATGCCGGCTTTTTGCTCGCCTTCGACACCACCGGCTTCAGCGCAATACACTTGCTCGTCTTTCATGCCATCGCCAGCCAGCTTGGGCAATTCGCTCGAGCAAATGCCATCGCCGCCCATGAACTTGGCGTTGATGCCGAGTTGCTTCATCTGGCGAATCATGGGGCCGGCCACGGCGTCCATGCCACCGAAGAACACGACGTCAGGTTTCTTGGCCTTCAGTGTGGTCAAGATCGCATTGAAATCGGTGGCTTTGTCGTTGGTGAATTCACGACCCACGAGCTCAGCACCCGCAGCCTTAGCGCCTTTTTCGAATTCGTCCGCAACACCTTGGCCGTAAGCCGTGCGGTCGTCGATGACTGCAATTTTCTTGGCTTTCAAGGTTTCAACGGCGTACTTACCCAAAGTGCCACCAAGGTGAACGTCATCGGCCACCATGCGGAACGCGCCAGCGTAACCCTGACGGGTGTACTTGGGGTTGGTCGCGGAAGGCGAGATTTGGGGGATGCCAGCGTCGTTGTAGATTTGCGAAGCAGGGATGGTGGTGCCGGAGTTCAGGTGACCGATCACGCCGTTGACTTTGGCGTCGACCAACTTGGTGGCGGCGGCCGTGCCCTGCTTGGGATCGGCGGCGTCGTCTTCGGCCAACAACTCGAATTTGACGGGCTTGCCGTCGATCATCAGCTTGGCGGCATTGAGTTCTTCAATGGCCATCTTGGCGCCGTTTTCGTTGTCTTTACCCAAGTGGGCGATACCACCGCTGGTGGGACCGACGTGACCAATTTTGATCACTTGTTCGGTGCTGGCGGTTTCTTCTTTTTTGCCACAAGCGGCCAAAGCCACGGCAGCGGCGATGACGGCCAATTTGATGTTCAGGTTCATGAGAATCCTCTAATGGAAGGGTGAGTTGTTACGCGGAGTCTGTCAGTAGTCGCTCCACCAGACGAAAGATACCCGAAATTTGGAACTCTTTCAGCGCCCAGCCCCTCAAAGCGGCTGCTTTTTATGTTCCAAGCCCCCCCATAGGGGGTCATTTGGGCCCCACAACCTAGGGTTCACCCCAGCTTGTCGGGCTGAGCGCCAGCCGATACATACTTTTTCCAACGTTCGCGACCCGCGGTCACATCGCTTGGGGCTTGTCCGACCAGTTCGATCACCCGCAAATATTGGGCGTGCGTTTCGGGCCAAGCCTCACAGGCATTGACCAACACGTCTTGGTAAAGGTCGCGGCCAGCCACCGAGGCCGATCTCATCAAGATCACGCTTGAAGCCAACAAGGTCGCGGCATCGGACTGCGCCGTGGCATGCACGACAAAGTCCACCGGCGCGCCAGCCCAAAGGGCCGTCGAGACCGCCGCGGGATCATCACAGACCACCACCATGCGAGCGCCTTGACGACTGCCCTTGCGCACCAAGCGTGCGACGTAGTCGACCTTGTCGGCCACGCCCGTGTGAAAAACCACCTGCCCCATGCTGGCGAGGCTCAAACCAGTTTGGCTTGGCCGCTGGCGACATCCAACAGGTACTGGTGCAGGAGCGGCACGGGGCGACCCGTGGAGCCCTTGGCCGCGCCGCTGCGCCAAGCCGTGCCGGCGATATCCAGATGTGCCCAACGCATGTCGGTGGTGAATTTTTGCAAAAACTTCGCCGCGGTGATGGAGCCTGCAGCACGCCCAGCGATGTTGCCCATGTCGGCAAAGTTGGACTTTAGGCCTTCAGCGTAAGCGTCGTCCAAGGGCATGCGCCAGCACAGATCGTGCGAACGTTCACCGGCTTGGCTCAGGGCCTGCGCCAAGGCGTCATCTCCAGAGAACAAACCACTGCGCACCGCGCCCAAGGCGATCACACACGCGCCCGTCAAGGTGGCCACGTCGATCACGCTGTGCGGCTTGAATCGCTTGGCGTAGGTCAGGGCGTCACACAAAATCAGGCGGCCTTCGGCATCGGTGTTGAGCACCTCGATCGTTTGACCACTCATGCTGGTGACCACATCACCCGGCTTGACGGCCAGGCCATCGGGCATGTTTTCGCAGCTGGGAATCAAGCCCACCACATTGATTTTGGGTCTGGAGTGGGCCAAGGCTTCGAACACACCCAACACGCTGGCCGCGCCGCCCATGTCGAACTTCATCTCGTCCATCTCGCCCGCGGGTTTGATGGAGATACCACCCGTGTCAAAGGTGATGCCTTTGCCCACCAACACCACTGGGGCTTGCGTGCGGGCCGCACCGTTGTAGCGCAGAACGATGAAACGCAGGGGTTCGGCCGAGCCTTGGGCCACCGCCATGAACGCGCCCATGCCCAATTTGGCCACTTCTTTGGGGCCCAAGACCTCGGTGGAAAACCCAGCGGGGCGTCCGAGCGCCTTGGCCGCTTCGGCCAAGCGGGTGGGTGTGGCGTGGTTGCCGGGGCGGTTGGCCCATTCTTTGGCCAATTCCACCCCTCGCACCGTGGCCAAGGCTTGCTCAAAAGCCAGCTTGGCTGCGGGCGCTTGGCTCAGCCCCAAGGTAACCTTGTTGAGTTCGCGGGGCTTGGCCGATGGTTTGGTGTCGGTGTAGCTGTAGGTGGCGTCGCTCAAGGCCATCATGATCGGTTGCAGAGCAGCCAGCTCCGCCTTGCGCATGAGGCTCAAGACCACGCCCACATGCTTGACGCCTGGTTGCTTGATGGCCGCCATGGCGCTGGTCACGGTCTGGCGCAGCTGGGTGGCAGAGCCATCGCTCACGAATACAAACACCACCCGGGGTGCCCTGACCCCCGCCAATCGGTAGGTCGATAGGGTTTTTGCTCCAGCAGACAAATCCCCTGCCGCCAAAGCTTGCCGAGCCATCTGGCTCAAGGGATCTTTGGCCGAAGCCGGCACTGCGGCTTTTTCAGGCACCAAGACCAGCAAAGCGTCGACAGACAGGGAGGCGGCTTGCGCCCAATCGAGGGTTTTGGTTTGGAAGTTCATAATCGTGTTTTACCGTTGATTCACGATGTTATTCCATTCCTCCATTCGCAAAGAGCTGGCCCGCAGTTTTGGGGCCACCTTGGTGGTCCTGTTCACGATTGTGCTGACCATGCTGCTGATCCGCACGCTGGGCCAAGCCTCGTCCGGCAAAGTCAACCCACAAGAGATTCTGCTGGTCTTGGGCTACACGATCTTGGGGCGCATGCCGATCCTGCTGGCTTTGGCCTTGTTCATCTCAGTGGTCTCGACCATCGCGCGCATGTACCGCGACAGTGAAATGTCCATCTGGCTGTCCAGCGGCCTGTCTTTGAGCCATTTGCTCAAACCGGTCTTGAAGTTCACTTGGCCCATCTTGCTCGTGGCCGCGTCGCTGCAACTGCTGGCGTGGCCGTGGACCAACCAGCAAATTGCAGTGTTCAAAGACCGCTTTGAGCGCCGGGGCGATCTCGACCGGGTGACACCCGGACAATTCCGTGAGTCCAGCGATGGACGCCGCGTTTTCTTTATCGAAAAAGGGGCCGAAGCGGGCACCGGCAAAAACATCTTTGTCTACGCCATCAGCTCTGAGGGTCGTGAAAGCATCACCACGGCACGCACCGGCAGGGTGGAATGGTCGGATGACCAGCAATTTTTGATGCTCGACCAAGGCCAACGCTTGGACATCAACAATGTGGGTCAATCGCTCACCTTGAGCAACTTTGAAACCTATGGCGTCCAAATCAACCAGGCCAAAAACCAAACGACACTTGGTACCCCTGCTTCTGCCATCCACACTTGGGATTTGTGGCTCAACCCCACGCCCATCAACAAAGCCGAGTTGGGTTGGCGCGTTGGCTTGATTTTGACCACCATCAACTTGGTGTTGCTGGCTGTGGCCATGACCCACGCCAATCCGCGCGCAGCCAAAGGCGGCCAGCTCATGACCGCCCTGCTGACCTTTGTCGTTTATTACAACTTGGTGAGCGTGGCCAAGAGTTGGGTCGCCAGTGGCTCGCTGGGTATGACCACGGGCTTGGTGCTGATCCACCTACCCGTGGGATTGCTGGCTCTGGGCTTGCTGTGGCTACGACAAAACAACCACAGTTGGCGAGACCTGTTCAAGCCATCGAATGTCAGCGGTGCGGGAGTCAGCGCATGAGCACTTGGCGTCGGTACCTTTACGGTGAAATTTTTCGTGCGGTGGGCTTTGTCTTGCTGGCGTTCTTGGCCCTGTTCTTGTTCTTTGACTTGGTCGACGAGCTCAACGACATTGGTCGTGCGGCGATTGACCAGCCAGCATTGCGTTACGGCCTTCACCACGTGCTGGCTTACATCGGTTTGCAGACCCCCAACCGGATTTATGAACTGTTACCGATGGCGGTGCTGATTGGCACAGTGTGGGTTTTGGCTCGAATGGCCAACACCTCCGAGTACACCATTTTGCGTACCAGCGGATTGGGTCCCTGGCGGGCTTTGCGCACGCTGCTGGGATTGGGCGCAGTGTTCGTCGTGATGACGTTTGCGATGGGCGACTACTTGGCGCCGTGGACCGGACAAAAAGCCCAGTTGCTCAAAGCCCGTTTTGAAGGCCGCATCAGCCAAGGCGCCACGGGGGTCTGGCTCAAAGAGCGTCAAGGCGACCGGCACTTTTCAATCAACGTGGGCGCCATGAACGCCGATCGCGAATTAGAAAAGATCCAAATTTTTGAATTCACCAACGACGGCGCCATGGTCTCGACCATTCGCGCACAACAAGGCACCATCGAAAACGGCGGTTGGGTGCTGCAGCAAGTACAACGGCGTGAGTTCCAAGACAGTCAATTGAAGAGCAACACCAGCCCATTGATCATCAAAGACTTCAAGCAATTGGCTTGGACCACCGACATCACCACGGAAATGGTGGCAGTGGCTCTGCTGCGCCCCGAACGCATGCGCACCGTGGATTTGTTTGGCTATATCCAGCACCTCAACAACAATGAGCAAAGCGCGCTACGTTACGAAATCGAGTTTTGGCGCAAGGTGTTTTACCCCTTGAGTTGTTTGGTGATGGTGGTGTTGGCCCTTCCCTTTGCTTATCTGCACGCGCGTTCGGGCGGTGTGGCGGGGTATGTGTTCATTGGTGTGATGATCGGCATCAGCTTTTTCTTGCTCAACAACATGTTTGGCTTCATTGGTAACCTGAGGCAATGGACGCCTTGGATCGCCGCTGGAGTGCCTTCCCTCTTGTATTCCTTGGTCTCGCTCAGCGCCTTTGGCTGGCTGGTCCTGCGCCGTTGACACTTTTTGACCGTCATGAACCTGCACCAATTTCGATTCGTCCAAGAAGCTGTTCGGCGCAAGCTCAACTTGACGGAAACCGCCAAAGCCCTGCACACCTCCCAACCCGGTGTTTCCAAAGCCATCTTGGAGCTGGAACAAGAGCTCGGCGTGGACATTTTTGCGCGTCACGGCAAGCGCATCAAACACGTCACCGAGCCGGGTCTGCAGGTGCTCAAAAGCATAGAAGCCATCATGTTGGAGGTCAACAACCTCAAACGCATCGGCGAACATTTTGCGCACCAAGACCAAGGCACTTTGTCGATCGCCACCACCCACACCCAAGCGCGTTATGTCTTGCCCACACCCGTGGCCCAACTGCGTCAGGAAATGCCCGACGTGAAAATCAGCTTGCACCAAGGCTCGCCAGAGCAGGTCGCCCGCATGCTGATGGACGATGTCGCCGACATTGGCGTGGCCACCGAGTCGCTCAACGACTTTCCCGACCTCCTCACCCTGCCCTGTTACGAATGGCAACACTTGTTGGTGTTGCCACAGGGGCACCGCTTGGTGGCGCAAGAGCGCATCACCTTGGAAGACTTGGCCCAAGAGCCCATCATCACCTACCACCCCAGCTTCACCGGTCGCACCCGCATCGACCAAGCTTTTGCGCAGCGCGGATTGACCCCCAACATCGTCCTCGAAGCCATCGATTCCGACGTGATCAAAACCTATGTGGGTTTGGGCATGGGGGTGGGCATCATTGCAGAGATGGCAATGCAAGGCCACGACCCCTTGGGTTCGCTGGTCGCGAGGCCTGCAGGTCAACTCTTTGGGCGCAACCTGGCCCGTGTGGCTTTCAAGCGCGGCACCTATTTGCGCCAATTTGTGTTGCGCTTCGCCGAATTGCTCAGCGACCGATTGACCGCCGAGTTGATTCACAAAACCATGAACGGCACCCCAGACAACTACAGCCTGTGAGACTGAGATGAACCCCACCGAACTGCGCTCTCGCCTGCCCCACGTGGGCACCACCATCTTCACCGTCATGTCGGCCTTGGCCACCGAGACCGGCGCTGTCAACTTGGGCCAAGGCTTCCCCGACTTCGCGTGCGACCCCGCCTTGCCGCAGGCCGTCACCGACGCCATGGCTGCGGGCCACAACCAGTACCCGCCCATGCCCGGTGTGCCGGCCCTGCGCCAGGCCATGGCCGCCAAAATGCACGCACTCTATGGCCGTTCGGTGGACGCCAACACCGAGGTCACCGTCACTGCGGGTGCCACCCAAGCCATCCTGACCATCGTGTTGGCAGTAGTCCATCCGGGCGATGAGGTCATCGTGCTCGAACCCTGTTACGACAGCTACGTGCCCAACATCGAACTCGCCGGGGGTGTGGTCGTGCGCGTGCCTTTGGTGCCCGGCACGTTTCGCCCCAACTTCGAGGCCATCGCGAAAGCCATCACGCCGCGCACCCGCGCCATCATCATCAACAGCCCGCACAACCCCAGCGGCATGGTCTGGAGCGACGCCGACATGCGCCGACTGCAAGACATCCTGGCGCCCACCAACGTGCTGCTCATCAGCGACGAGGTGTACGAGCACATGGTATTTGACGGCCAGCAACACCAAAGCGCCGCCCGTTTCCCGGCCCTGGCCGACCGCGCCTTCATCGTCAGCAGCTTTGGCAAGACCTACCACGTCACCGGCTGGAAAGTCGGCACCGTGGTGGCGCCCGCTGCACTGACGGCCGAGTTTCGCAAGGTGCACCAATTCAACGTGTTCACGGTGAACACACCGATGCAACACGCTTTGGCGGCCTTCATGGCCGACCCCAAGCCTTACATGGAACTGGGCGCTTTTTACCAACGCAAGCGCGATCTGTTTCGCGAAGGCTTGGCCACCACCCGCTTTCGCTTGTTGCCCAGCGAAGGCACCTACTTTCAGTGCGTGAGCATCGCCGACTTGGCCGTGTCCGAGCGCAACCTGCCCGATGCCGAATTCTGCCAATGGCTCACGCGCGAAATCGGCGTGGCCGCCATCCCACTGTCGGCCTTTTATGGCAACGGGTTTGACCAGCAGGTCATACGGTTTTGTTTCGCCAAACAAGACATCACGCTGCAGTCGGCGCTGCAGCGTTTGTCTCGTTTGTAAAGCCCCTGGGATCGGGGCCCAATCAGGCCGGCTTCTTGATCGACATGGCGTCCAAGGCGTGACGGGCCAAGCCCAAACCCGCTTCGGAATACATGTTGAACGAAGGCACGTTCAGCTCATCGAGTTCACCCACCTCTTCGCCAAACTTGGCGATGGCCACCACCTGGCAATCCAAACCCGCGTTGCGGATTTGCTGCGCGGCGTAGACGTTGCTGTGGTGGCTGGGCATGGCCAAGACGATCAACTCTTTGCTGTTGGAAGCCTTGATGGTGTTCCAAAAATCGGTGTCGGTGGCGTCGCCCACCTTGACGTTGCGCCCAGCAGCACGCTCAAAATCGGCTTTGGCGGCGTTGTGCTCAATGCCGAGTACTTGACCTGGCCACACCGTTTCCAACTCGTCGTAGGCACCCGAGCCCACACGGCCCATGCCGATGATGAGCACCTTGGTATTCCCGGTGTCCAGCATTTGGTCTTTGGCGTGCAAGGTGGCTTTTTGGAATCGGTCCCAGAACAATTTGAAACGCTGGTAGGCCCCTTCAGAGCCCATGCTGAACGGCGAAGCAAACGCAAAACTCACGCTCACCGCAATGGCCACGATGATCAACCAATCCACCGACAGCCAACCTTGAGTGACCCCCAAAGCGGCCACGATCAAACCAAACTCGGAGTAGTTCGCCAAGCTCAAGGACGTGAACAAGGAGGTGCGCGAACGCAAACCAAAACGCACCACGATGGCGTAGTACAGAAAGGTTTTAAACGGCAGCAAGAGGCACAAAAACAAAGCCGTCAGCAGCATCGGCACATCGGGCAATCCTTGCATGCCCACCGACAAGAAGAAGCCCACGAGCATCAGTTCTTTAAAACTGAACAGCGATTTCGCCAGTTCTGAGGCTTTGGGGTGGTTGGCGATCACCACGCCCAAGATCAGCGCACCCAGATCGCCTTTCAAACCCACCGCTTTGAAGAACTCAAAGCCTGCGCCCAGCGCAAAAAACAAACCGCTGAGCACCAACAATTCACCATGGCCCGCCGAGTCGAGCAGTTTGTAAATGAGCTTGCGCACCAGAGGCAACAAAAGCAACAACACCAGCAGTGCCCACACCGTGGGGTACTTGCCTTCACTCACGGCCAAAAACACCACCGCGAAGACGTCTTGCATCACCAAAATGCCAATGGCCACCTTGCCGTAAAAGGTCGACATGTCGCCCTTGTCTTCCAGTACCTTGACCGCAAACACGGTGCTGGAAAAAGACAAAGCAAAACCCAACACCACCATCGCCATCAGCGACAAGTCAAACAATGGCAAAGGAATCAGTTGCTGCGCCACCCAAATCACCGAGGTGAAAAACACGGTCGAGACCACGATGTGGGCCAGCGAAGTTCCCCAAATTTCGGTCTTGGCCAATCCTTTGAGGTCCAGCTTCAATCCGATGGTGAACAAGAGCAGGGTCACGCCCAAATCGGCCACCAATTGCAGGCCACTGGGCGTCTCAAAGCCCGCCAGGTTGTAAGCAAAACCCGCCACCAAAAATCCCACCATGGGCGGCAAGCCCAAACGGCTGAGCAAAATGCCAAAGAAAAAGGCAAAACCTACCAAAGTAATTAGCATGCTGAATTCCTTGTATCTATAGATATCCTGAAAATATCATTATTTTGGTGATTTTTCTCAATCTACACAAACTCTTCAGCACGCCGACAACGCAAGCACCGCTGGTCAACCCTTGAGACAGTTCAGTGAAATGGTATCGGATGCGCTTGACGATTTGTCCTTGAGATGCACCAGTGCACCGATACCAAGACACAATCGGGGTCATGACACAAGCCACCAAAAACGTCTTGGGTGAGGACCTGGTGCCTTGCTCTTTTGACCCCCTGACCGGGTTTTTCCGCGACGGTTGTTGCAACACCAGCGCCAACGACCACGGCACCCACGTTATCTGCGCCCGCGTCACGGCCGACTTCTTGGCGTTTTCCAAGGCCCGCGGCAACGACCTCACCACCCCTCGTCCCGAACACCGCTTCGCGGGCCTGAAACCCGGCGACCGCTGGTGCTTGTGCGCCAACCGTTGGGTCGAAGCCCT
>DAISXI010000008.1:3723-39194 GCA_036825935.1 Hydrogenophaga sp. | reverse complement strand
CGCAAGGCCATGTCCACCGTGGCGTCGTTCATCACGCTGAGCAAGAAGCGGCGCGGGTCGTCGTGGGCCGTGGGTGGGGTCGCGGCTTGGGTGACAGGTGGCGCGACGGGCGCGGCGCTGGCGATGGCGCGCTGCCACTCGTTGGCGGGGATGGGCTGGATGCGGGCGATCACATCGGCCTGTGCATCGTCGCCGGGTGGCAAGTCCAGCGAGGGGTCGTCGCCGAACACCGCCGCCAAATCGGGGGCCACGAAGGCCGACCAGCGGCCGGTGGCGGCGTGCAGCTGGGGCTGCGCTTGGGGTGGCGCGCACAGGCCTTCGTCCAACGCGGGCCACAGGCGCCAGCGGGCGGGCGCCACGTCGCTCAGGTAACGCGCGCACAGGTGCTGCAAGCCACGGCGGGCCTCGTCCTTTGCCACGGCCACCTGCAGGGGCATCCAAAGTTCAAATGCGTCCACACCGTTGATGGCGATGGCCGGTGCGGGCCAGTTCAGCTCGGTTTGCACACCGCGCCACACCGCCGCGAGCGCGGGCCAATCGGCCGGGCCTGAGATGCCCAGCACCAGGGTGCGCACGCAGCCTTCGGCGTCGGGCTGGGTGTCAAAAAGGCGCTGCAGTTCGGTTTGAAGTCGTGGAGAGTTGGACATGAAAAATTCGGTCAAGCCGCGTTGCGCATCAACACATAAACCACGGTGGCCACGGCCATGCTGATCAAAGCGTTGCGTCCCCACCATTGCAAGGCCAGCGCCAGCAGCACCGCAACCGCCTCGGCCCAGAAGCCGCGCGCGTGGCTTTGGGCCATGGACACGCTGGCGTGCAGCAGCAACAAAACCATGATGGCCATGGGCAAGAAGTGACCCAGGCGCGCCACGACCGCGTGCCGCTGCAACCAGCGCGAGGCCACGAACGGTAAGGCGCGCAGCGCAAAGGTCACCGCGCCCATGGCCAAGATCACCCCCACCACGTAGGCCGTCTCATCCATGGGCGGTCTCCCGGGGGTGCCACAACACGGCTGCGATCACACAGGCCGCGATCGACAACACCAAAGCGTTGGCTGGTGAGAGTGGGTAGGCCACGCTGTACGCGCCCAAGGCCAACCACATGGGCACCGCGCTGGTGCGACGGCGCCACTGCTCCACCACCAACACCGCGAACAGGGTCACCGAGGCGAAGTCCAAGCCTTGCCAAGACACCGTGGCCTGCGCCCCGAGCCACGCACCCAAGGCCGTTCCGAGCACCCACCAGCCTTGGTTGATGGCGGTGATGGCCACCCAATGTCGCGTGGGTGTGTGCGCGGGCAAGGTGGTGAGCACGGAGTAGGTTTCGTCCGTCAGGCCAAAAACAGCGTACCAACGCGCCCAGCCTTGAGCGGGCCAACGGTCGAGCAAAGACAAGCCGTAAAAAGCATGTCGCAGGTTGACCACCAAGGTGGCCAAGGCGATCGCGCCCCAAGGCAGGCCCGCGGCCACCATGGGAATCATCATGTATTGGGCGGCACCGGCATACACCACGATGCTGGTGAGCACGGCCAGCCAAGCCTCACCGCCGGCTTGAACAAACAAGAAGCCGAAGACGGCACCCAAGGGCACGTAGCCCATGGCCACCGGCACCGTGGCCGACCACCAAGCCAACGCTGGCTCGGTGTCGTTGCCCGCTGTCGTTGCGGGCTCAGGCCTCATGATTGGGGATAAGGTTGGCGAATCAGAGAAGCCACCAAAGCCACCACGGTGATCGGCACCACAAAGCCCATCATCACTTGCGACATCATCGGCAGCGCAGCGTGCTGTTGCGAGGCCAAGATCAGGTAGCTGACGTAGGCCACGTAATAGGCCAAGAAGAAACCACCTTCCCAGCGAGCGATTTCACGGCCACTGAGGAAAATCGGCATGCAGGCCAAGGTCACCGCGAGCAACACCCAAATGTCAAAAGTCAAGATGGAGGGAGCGAGGATCAACCCCGTGCTGCCCGCCACAACACCACTCAGACCGATGCAGCCCAAGATGTTGAAAATATTGCTACCCACCACGTTGCCCACCGCGATATCGCGCTCACCCTTGATGGCAGCCATGACGGAGGTGGCCACTTCGGGCATGGAGGTACCGGCGGCCACGATGGTCAAACCGATGACCAAATCGCTCACGCCCAAAGACTTGGCAAATACCACCGCCGAGCTCACCAACCACTCAGAACCCACCACCAAAAAAGCCAAGCCCACCAAGATCAAACCGATCTGTGCGGGCAACTTGGCGTCCCATGCGCCAGGCGCTGCAGGCTCAATTTCGTCGTTGTATTCGGTCGATTCAGCCGCCGTGGCTCGGCGCGACTGCACGATCAGGAACAGGGTGTAGACCACCGTCAACACCAGCAAAATCAACGCTTCGAACCAAACAATGCTGCCGTCCCAACCCATGACCAACAAAAGAAGCGCGGCACCCAGCATGATGGGCAACTCTTGACGAATCACCTGAGCATGCACCACGAGCGGTGCAATCAAGGCGCTGATGCCCAAAATAAACAGGATGTTAAAAATATTGCTGCCCACGACGTTGCCCACGGCAATGTCGGTTTGGCCGTTCAGCACCGCACCGGTGGACACGGCCATTTCTGGGGCACTCGTGCCCAAGGCCACGATGGTCAATCCGACCACCAGGGGGGAAATACCAAAGGACAGGGCCAGTTTGGAGGCGCCGCGCACCAACAGTTCAGCGCCGACCACCAAAGCCGTCAAACCCGCCACGAACAAGAGCACGTTGAACCACATAACAACCTTTCGGCCAGCGCCGTTGCAATGAATGGGCTGTATTGTGAATCAAATGTCGGGCTTTATCCGCCGCACAAGCGGGTTTTGGCGGTGGCGTATTCTTCGCGCCAACGGGCCACGCGTTCGGCCACGCTGACCACATCGCGAACAGGGCCAATGCCTTGGCCACAGCCCCAAATGTCCTTCCATGCCTTGGCGCTGCGCTCGCCTTCGCCGCTGGCGAAGTTCATCTGCGTGGGGTCGCCATTGGGCAAGGCGTCGGGGTCCATGCCAGCGTTCTTGATGCTGCCCTTGAGGTAGTTGCCGTGCACGCCAGTGTAGAAGTTGCTGTAGACGATGTCGTCGGAGTTGCTTTGCGTGACCATGGCTTTGTAATCGTCGCTGGCACGCGCTTCGTGCGTGGCGATGAAGGCCGAGCCGATGTAGGCAAAGTCTGCGCCCATGGCCTGTGCCGCCAAGATCGAGCCGCCCGAGGCGATCGAGCCCGACAGGGCCAAGGGGCCATCGAACCACTCGCGGATTTCTTGCACCATAGCGAAAGGGCTTTTCACGCTGGCGTGGCCGCCGGCACCAGCCGCCACAGTAATCAGGCCGTCGGCGCCTTTTTCAATGGCCTTGTGAGCAAAGACGTTGTTGATGACATCGTGCATGACGATACCGCCCCAGCTGTGCACGGCCTGGTTGACGTCCTCGCGCGCGCCCAAACTGGTGATAACCAAGGGCACGCGGTACTTGGCGCACACGGTCATGTCTTGCTCCAAGCGGTCGTTGCTCTTGTGCACGATTTGGTTGATGGCGAAGGGCGCGGCTGGGCGATCCGGGTGGGCGCGGTCGTGTGCGGCCAAGCCTTCGGTGATTTCGGCCAACCAATCGTCGAGTTGCGAAGCGGGTCGCGCGTTGAGCGCGGGCATGGAGCCCACCACACCGGCCACACACTGCGCGACCACCATCTTTGGGTTGCTGATGATGAACATCGGCGCGGCGATGACCGGGAACGGCACTCGCTGCAAGACGGGGGGCAAAGCGCGTGTCATGGGGATTCCCAACAGAATTAAAAAGCGTCCAGTGCCATGGCGTTGACCGCCGCAGACCCGTGAACGATGGCGTCGCGCACACCCGGTGCGCGGCTCAAGAGGTGGTCGGCGTAGAACCGGGCGGTGTTGAGTTTGGCGGCCATGAAGGCCGCATCTTGCGCTTGGGCATCGGGCGTGAGCGCCGCCAAGGCCGATCGGCCCAGTTGCCAGCCGGCCATGAGGTTGCCGGCCAACATCAGGTAGGGCACGCTGCCTGCAAAAGCCGCGTTGGGCTGGCTGCGTGCGTGGCTGGCGATGAAGTCCACCGACTCCAAAAACGCTTCGCGGGCGGCCTTCAATCGCCGACCAATGGCTTGAGCATCGGCGTTGGTTGACGCCAACAAGCTTGTTTCAGTTGAGGCGATTTGCGCCGCGATGGCTTTGGCGGTGGCGCCGCCGTCGCGTGCGGTTTTGCGGCCCACCAAGTCGTTGGCTTGGATGGCGGTGGTGCCTTCATAAATGGTCAGGATCTTGGCGTCGCGGTAGTACTGCGCCGCACCGGTTTCCTCAATAAAGCCCATGCCGCCATGGACCTGCACGCCCAAGCTGGTGACCTCCAAACTCATCTCGGTGCTGTAGCCCTTGACCAGCGGCACCAAAAATTCGTAGAAGGCTTGGTTTTGCGCACGCGCATCGGCATCGGGGTGGTGGTGGGCGGCATCAAACGCGGCCGCGGCCACCGACGCCATGGCGCGGCAACCCTCGGTGGCTGCGCGCATGGTCATGAGCATGCGCTTGACATCGGGGTGGTGGATGATGGGGCCGGCCGCGGGCAAGCTGCCATCGACCGGGCGGCTTTGCACACGGTCCCAGGCGTAGCGCACGGCTTTTTGGTAGGCACGCTCAGATATCGCGATGCCCTGCACCCCCACGGCGTAACGCGCGGCGTTCATCATGATGAACATGTATTCAAGGCCGCGGTTCTCTTGGCCCACCAAGGTGCCCACCGCGCCGCCGTGGTCGCCGTACTGAAGCACCGCCGTGGGGCTGGCCTTGATGCCCATTTTGTGTTCGATGCTCACGCAATGCACGTCGTTGCGCGCACCCAGCGAACCATCGGCATTGACCAAAAACTTGGGCACCACGAACAAGCTGATGCCTTTGACGCCTTCGGGCGCACCCACCACGCGGGCCAACACCAGATGCACGATGTTGTCGGCCATGTCGTGCTCACCGTAGGTGATGTAGATCTTGGTGCCGAAAATTTTGTGGGTGCCGTCGGACTGAGGCTCAGCCCGGGTTCGCACCGCCGCCAAATCCGAGCCGGCTTGCGGCTCGGTCAGGTTCATGGTGCCGGTCCACTCGCCGCTGACCAGTTTTTCCAGGTAAGTGGTTTTGAGCTCGTCGCTGGCCGCCGTCAACAGCGCTTCAATCGCGCCGTCGGTGAGCAGCGGGCACAGGGCAAAGCTCATGTTGGCCGAGTTGATCATCTCGATGCAAGCCGAGCCGATGGTCTTGGGCAGGCCTTGACCACCAAATGCTTCGGGGTGTTGCAAACCCTGCCAGCCGCCCTCGGTGTATTGGCGGTAAGCGGCCTTGAAGCCTGGCGTGGTGGTGACGTGGCCGTCTTTGAAAAAGGACGGGTTTTTATCACCTTCCCAATTCAAAGGGGCCATCACCGACTCGTTGAGCTTGGCGCACTCCTCGAGCACGGCTTGCGCCGTGTCGAGCCCCGCCTCCGACCACACCGGCCATTGGGTGAGTTGCTCCAAGCCAGCGATGTGCTCCATGTTGAAGAGCATGTCTTTGATCGGGGCGGTGTAGCTCATGCGGTGTCTCCGGGATGCTGCTCAGGATCAGAGGGCTTGGGTCAAAGCCGGTACGGCTTCAAACAAGTCGGCTTCTAGGCCAAAGTCGGCCACGCTGAAGATGGGCGCTTCGGGGTCTTTGTTGATCGCCACGATGACCTTGCTGTCCTTCATGCCGGCCAAGTGCTGGATCGCGCCGCTGATGCCGCAGGCCACGTACAACTGGGGCGCCACGATCTTGCCGGTCTGGCCCACTTGCCAGTCGTTGGGCGCATAACCCGCATCCACGGCGGCGCGGCTGGCGCCCATCGCGGCACCGAGCTTGTCGGCCAAGGGGGTCATGATCTCGGTGAACTTGTCGGCACTGCCCAAGGCACGGCCGCCCGAGACGATGATCTTGGCCGAGGTCAATTCGGGACGGTCATTTTTGGCGATTTCGCTGCCCATGAAGGCGCTCAAGCCACTGTCGGCCACCGCGTCCACCGCGCTGACCGCGGCTGTGCCGCCGCTGGCGGGTGCGGGGTCAAAACCGGTGGTGCGCACAGTGATGACGCATTGGGCATCGCGGCTTTGCACGGTGGCCATGGCGTTGCCGGCGTAGATGGGGCGCTCAAACGTGTTGGCGCTCACCACCTGGGTGACATCGGAGATTTGCGCCACGTCCAAGAGCGCAGCCAAGCGGGGCGCCGCATTTTTACCCTCGGGGGTCGAGGCAAACAGGATATGGCTGTACGCCGGGGCCAAGGCCAACACTTGGGCAGCGATGTTTTCGGCCAAACCGTGGGCCAAGGCTGGGCCATCGGCGTGCAGCACTTGGGCCACACCCGCGACTTGGGCGGCAGCCTGGGCGGCGGCGGCGGCGTTGTGGCCGGCCACCAGCACGTGCACATCACCCCCGCACTTCAATGCGGCGCTGACGGTGTTGAGCGTGGCGGGCTTGAGGCTCGCGTGGTCGTGTTCGGCAATAACAAGTACGGTCATGATCAGATCACCTTTGCAACGTTTTTCAATTTGTCCACCAAGCTGGCCACGTCGGCCACTTTGATGCCAGCGCCGCGCTGAGGCGGCTCGGTCACCTTCACGGTGGTGAGTCGGGGCGTGACGTCCACACCCAAAGACTCGGGCGTGACGGTCTCGAGCGGCTTTTTCTTGGCCTTCATGATGTTGGGCAAGGTCACGTAGCGCGGCTCGTTCAAGCGCAAGTCGGTGGTGACGATGGCGGGCAATTGCAAGCGAACGGTTTGTGAGCCGCCGTCGACCTCTCGCGTGACGGTGGCGTGACCATCGGCCAATTCGACCTTGCTGGCGAAGGTGGCTTGGGGACGCTGGGCCAAGGCGGCCAACATTTGACCGGTTTGGTTGGCGTCGTCGTCGATGGCTTGTTTGCCCAGAATCACCAAGTGGGGCTGCTCTTTGTCCATGAGGGCTTTGAGCAGCTTGGCCACGGCCAAGGGTTGGAGTTCGGCGTCGGTTTCGACCAAGATGGCTCGGTCCGCACCAATGGCCATGGCGGTGCGCAAGGTTTCTTGGCACTGAGCCACACCGCACGAGACGGCGATGATTTCGGTGACCACACCTTTTTCTTTCAGGCGAACCGCCTCTTCGACCGCGATTTCATCGAACGGGTTCATGCTCATCTTGACGTTGGCGACGTCCACACCGCTTTGGTCGCTTTTGACGCGGACCTTGACGTTGTAATCCACCACACGTTTGACGGGGACGATGACCTTCATAGAGACTGACTCCTGTTGGGTTGGTTAAGCAATGGTTTTGACATTTACCGTGGCAGTTTAGACCTCAGGCCCCAGAAAAATTGTCGTCCAAACGGCTTTGGCTGGCCTATTTGGGAAAAGCCATAAAAAAGAATGGTCGTGCTTTTTTACGAGTTTATAGCACGTTTGGGTGAGTGACCGGACTCAAACGTCGGCCAAAACCCTCAGGTGCGCTTCCACGCTGCGCGCCAAAGCGCTGAGGTTGTAGCCGCCTTCTAAGCAGCTGACGATGCGGCCCTGTGCGTGCTCGTCGGCCACGGCCTTGATGCGCCGGGTCATCCAGGCGTAGTCGTCCTCCACCAAACCCAGCTGGCCCATGTCGTCTTCGCGGTGGCCGTCAAAGCCCGCGCTGATGAAGACCATTTCTGGCCGGTGCGCCTGCAAGCGCGGCATCCACACCCCATCGACCAACTCCCGGATGGCCAAGCCTTTGGTGTAGGCCAGCACCGGCAGGTTCACCAAATTCGGTGCATGTGCGTGTTCGCCCTCGGGGTAGAAGGGGTGCTGGTAGAAGCTGCACATCAAAATGCGCTCGTCGCCCAACACGATGTCTTCGGTGCCATTGCCATGGTGCACATCAAAGTCAATGATGGCCACGCGCGACAAGCCATGGCGCTGCAGTGCGTACTTGGCGGCCACCGCAACGTTGTTGATGAAACAAAAACCCATGGCTTTGTTGCGCATGGCGTGGTGCCCTGGTGGACGCACCGCGCAAAAGGCGTTGGCCACTTCACCGGCCATCACCGCGTCGGTGGCGTCGATGGCCGCCCCTGCGGCCACCAGCGCAGCGTCCCAGGTGTGCACGTTCAAGGCGGTGTCGGCGTCGATTTGCACCAGCGCTGGCCCACCGGCTTGGATGTCTTCGCGCAAGGTGTCGGTTAAGCCGCGCAAAGAAGCCAAGTGCAAACGGTCGTGGGCCAACTCCAAATCGGCGATCGAGGCGGTTGTGGCTTCACGACGCTCCAAGGCCAACTCCAAGCCGCTGATGAGCAGCCGGTCCTCGATGGCCGCCAAGCGGTGGGCACTCTCAGGGTGACCTTGGCCCATGTCGTGTTGCCAACAAAGCGGGTGCGAAAAGTAAGCAGTGGCGTGGCTCATGCGTCAGCTGTGGAGTAATTCTGTTCAGCTTAACATGCGTGCCCCACGGCCCGCCTCGCGGTCTGACGGGCCATTCGATACACTCAAGCGAAGACATGAACGCCCTGGCCCCCGACCCACTGCACCCTCAGCTTCACCGTGCCCCATCTCCGTTTGAATGGTGGGCATGGCCGTTGTGCCTTGCATGGGCCTTGTCGGCGTGTGCGCCCGCCCATCAGCCCGAAGTGAGCGCCGCGACAGTCGCGACCACCGCACCAGAAGTGACCACCACGCCAGCAGCCACCGTCGTGCAGGTCCTGCCCCCGGCCCTTGCTCCCAACTCCGCCCCTATCGCCAACATCACCGCCATCGGTACCGCCCTGCCCCCACGTGGCACCAGCGCCGATTACGGCCAACGTGAGGACGCCATGGCTTGGGCCGACGCCACGGCCGCGCGCACCGATTTGCCGCGCGATTGGGTGCGCAGCCAAGTCGCCCAGGCGCGACGTCAAGCCGCCGTGGTGCGAGCGGTGACGCCGGCGCCTACTGGGTCGGAAAAAAATTGGGCCGCTTACCGCGCACGCTTCATCGAGCCGGTGCGCGCACAGGCGGGCTTGGCTTTTTGGAAGCAACACGCCAACACCTTGGTCCGGGCAGAAAAGCAGTACGGCGTCCCAGCTTCTTTGATCGTGGGCGTGATTGGGGTGGAAACCTTGTACGGCCGTCATTTAGGGCAACACCGGGTGCTCGATGCCTTGGCCACCTTGGCCTTTGACTTCCCCACCGCACACCCGCGCGAGCCCGTGCGCACGGCGTTTTTTCAGCAAGAGTTGTTGGAGTTGCTGCTGCTCAGCCGTGAACAAAATGTCGAGCCCAGCAGCCTGCGCGGCAGCTACGCCGGCGCCATGGGCTGGCCCCAGTTCATTCCCAGCAGCTGGCGACGCTACGCGGTGGACTTTGACCGCGATGGCCGCATCGACCTCCTCAACAACCCTGTGGACGTGATCGGCTCGGTGGCCAATTACTTCGTGGCCTTCGGTTGGACGCCGGGCATGCCCACCCACTACCCGGTTCAGGTGATGGCTTCGCCCAAAGACCTGGGCGAGTTGCTGGCACCCGACATCGTGCCCACCTTTGACGTGGACACCTTCGTATCCAAAGGCGGCTTGGTGAGTGGTGCCGCCTTGAAACACCCAGGGCCCTTGGCACTGGTGATGCTGGAGAACGGACTTGCACCGCCCACCCACATCGCGGGCACGCAAAATTTTTATGTCGTCACGCGCTACAACTGGAGCAGCTACTACGCTTTGGCGGTGATCGAACTGGGTGAGCACATTGAAGCCTTGCGCCAACGACCCGCCAAGAGAACCTCCCCCAAAAAATCAGCGCGATCCAAGCCGTCATGAATCCGCTGAATCCCAAAAAACTGCTGCTGACCAAATGGACCGCTGTCACGCCGGTGGCCAAGCAAAAGCACTTCTTGGTCAGCCGGGTGATCGAACCTGAGTTGCCCACCGACCCGATTGAACGGGTGGAGATCGAGGCGGTGTTTTCAAAGGCCACCCAAGTCATCGCTTGGCGTGAGCTGCAAGACGACAGCGTGTGGCGGCAGGGTTGGGTTTGACGGGCCCTCAGTCAAAAACCGGGGCCTTGTCTTTTTTCATGTCAGCATCTGCAGGCATTCAACCCACCGTGCGCTCAATGCAGCTTCACCGTGGGATTGGTTTGTTTGGTGATCATGCGCGACAGGGTAAATAGCGTGGTTTTGAGGGTGCCGTGAATCGCAAGTTCGTGCAGTTTGTACAAAGACAGGTACATGAGCTTGGCGAAATAGCCTTCGATCATCAGACTCTTGCCGATCAAGCCACCCATCATGTTGCCCACCGTGCTGAACTTGCCCAGAGAGACCAGCGAGCCAAAATCTCTGTAGCGGTAGGGCTTGAGAGGCTGGTTGGCCAAGCGGCGTTGAATTTGCTGCCACATGTGCGTGGCCTGCTGATGCGCTGCTTGCGCGCGCGGCGGCACAATGCCAGCCCGGCCGCCATCGGCGTCTGAACAGGGGCAAGCCGCGCAATCACCCAAGGCAAAAATATCGGGGTCACGCGTGGTTTGCAGCGTGTCATGGACCACCAGCTGGTTGATTCGGTTGGTTTCCAGGCCGCTGAAGTCTTTCAAGAAATCTGGCGCTTTCACGCCTGCGGCCCACACCACCAGTTCGGACTCGATCTCGCGGCCATCGGCCAGACGAATGCCCGTGGGCATGACCTCCATCACTTTGGAGTTGGTGAGCACCTGAACGCCCAGACGCGATAGAAGTTGCTCAGTGGCTTGCGACAAGCGTGGCACCAAGGCCGGCAAAATACGATCGGCCGCCTCAATCAGGCTGACTTTGATGTCCTTGTCCACATCAATGCGGTCCAGCCCGAACGCCACCACCTCGCGCGTGGTTCGGTGAAGTTCTGCCGCCAACTCCACCCCCGTAGCGCCCGCGCCGATGATGGCCACATGCAATTGCCGTTTGTGGATGACACCCGTCTGGTTGTGCGCTCGGATACAGGCGTTGACCATCCTGGAGTGAAACGACTTGGCGTCATGCTGCGTTTCCAACTTCAAGGCATGCTCTTTGACGCCTTGGGTGCCGAAGTCATTGCTCAAGCTGCCAATGCAAATCACCAGTGTGTCGTAGTGAATGTATTGGGTAGGCGTGACCGCACGCCCCTCCTCATCCACATAAGGCGCGAGCTCGATGGTTTTGTTGGAACGGTCAAGCCCTTTGAGCTCACCGATTCGAAAGGTGAAGTGGTTCCAATGGGCCTGCGCCATGTAATCCACTTCGTGATCGCCCAAGTCCATGCTGCCCGATGCGATTTCGTGCAACTTGGGCTTCCAAATGTGGGTACGATTTTTATCGACCAGCGTGATGAGCGCCCGCTGACGCCGTCCATAGGTACGCCCCAGTCGGGTGGCGAGTTCCAAGCCGCCAGCGCCACCACCCACGATGACGATTTTGTGTTGTGTGCTCATTTAAACGCTCGCGATCTGATTGACAAGTTCAATACGTGAAACCCAGCAACGTGTAAGGCTGCTCCTTGAGGCATTCTAGATTGGGTGGTCGGTATGAATTTTGAGTTGTGCGCAATTCAAACCCCCAATTTACAAAAATTGGATGTTGGTATGACACATGCAGGTGTAAATGCCGACGCAGATATGATCCGTGCACCGACTTTTCACTGACCGGGAAAAGTCGCTGCAAACCCGTGTCATACTGAACTTCAAGCGATGAAATTTCCATTCGCCAGATCAGGCAAATCAAGTGACCCTACCAATAAAGCTCTCACCTCATGGCCCAGAAGGCTGGATGACACAGGCCGATGTGCGGCAAGAGACGGCGACGTTGATCAGTGGAACGCCAATGGGTGCGGACCATGCCTATTTCGACCGAGCGAATCCAAAATACAGAATGGGCATATGGCGATCGCAACCCTACACAGAGTTTTATGACAGCTACGCTGCCGATGAATTCATGTACGTGCTGGAAGGCGAAGTGACCTTAGAAGCCGAAGGTTTCAGTGAAACTTATCGAAAAGGCGATGCCTTTTTTGTGCCCAAGGGGTTTCGGGGCTTTTGGCGTCAGACCGAACCCATGCTGAAGTACTACGTCATCATCGAATGATGGGCGGTACGTGAGATGACGCTCCCAGACCCATCCTATGACTATGTGATCGTTGGAGCAGGCTCGGCCGGGTCCGTCCTAGCTCGGCGGCTTTGCGAGGACGCTGGCGTCAGCGTTTTGGTCCTTGAAGCGGGGGGAAGCGACCGGTCGATTATCGTCGCCATGCCCGCAGCCCTGACCATGCCAATGAACACCCAGCGCTTCAACTGGGGCATGTCAACCGAACCCGAACCAGGCCTTAATGGGCGTCAGATCAACCTCCCAAGGGGCAAAGGGATGGGGGGGTCCTCATCGATCAACGGCATGTGCTATGTGCGCGGCAACCCGATGGACTATGAGCTTTGGGAAGCAAAAGGTGCCACCGGCTGGCATTGGGCCAATGTTCTGCCCTACTTTCAAAAAATGGAAAACGTGGCTGGAGGCGGGCCCTTGCGGGGCACAGATGGCCCTTTGCCTGTCACTCGCGGGACTGAATCCAACCCGCTTTACCATGCGTTTGTTGATGCGGCGGTGGCCGCTGGTTATGCCCGCAGTGCCAACATGAACGAGGTACAGCACGAAGGATTTGGACCCATGGAGATGACGGTGGGGGGCGGGATACGCGCCTCGACCGCACGGGTCTATTTGCGGCCGGCTTTGAAGAACCCCATGGTGCGACTGGTGACAGGGGCGGTGGTCAACCGCATCCTCTTTGAGGGCAAGACCGCTGTCGGCGTTGAATATGTGCGCAATGGCCGGACCGAAACGATCGGTGCCAAGCGCGAGGTGATTCTCAGCGCTGGCTCAATCATGTCGCCTGTGATACTGAAACGATCGGGTATTGGGCCTGCGCAGGAATTGGCCCAACACGGTATCCCTGTGGTGCATGAAAGCGCTGGGGTGGGCGAGAACCTGATGGATCACTTGGAGCTTTACGTTCAATATTCCTGTCACAAGCCCGTTTCTCTCTTCCCCTGGATGTCCTTACCGGGAAAGGCTTGGATTGGAATGAAGTGGCTGGCCACCCAAAAGGGTCTGGGTGCCACCAACCATTTTGAAACCGGCGGGCACATTCGCAGCCGGGCTGGCCTTGTCTATCCCGATGTTCAGTTCCACTTTTTGCCGCTGGCAATCTCTTATGACGGCAAGTCTTTGGCCAAGGGACACGGGTTCCAGGTCCATGTCGGCACGAAACGTTCTAAAAGTCGGGGTTGGGTGCGGCTGAGAGATGCGAATCCTCAAAGCCTGCCACGCGTGCAATTCAATTACATGACGCACGATGAAGACTGGCATGAGATGCGAACCTGTATCCGACTTTCCCGCGAGATCTTTGCCCAGGCTCCGATGGCTCCCTATGTCGGAGAGGAACTTGCTCCAGGACCGCAAGCGCAGACAGATGAAGCACTGGATGATTTCATACGCACCAAGGTTGAAAGTGCCTATCACCCATGCGGTACCTGCCGGATGGGCTCCGACCCACTGGCCGTGGTGGACCCTGAATGCCGGGTGATTGGGCTACAAAACCTGCGAGTTGTCGATGCATCCATCATGCCTCAGGCAACAGCGGGAGATCTGAACGGTCCAACGATCATGCTCGCTGAGCGCGCCTCAGACATGATCCGAGGAAAAGTGTTGCCGGAAGCTGAAGTTGCACCCATCATGGCTGACAGCAACTGGCTGACCCACCAGCGCGGATCAACGATTGCCCACAACTACGCCAAGGACAGGAACAGCCTGCGGCTTCAGCTGTTGTCGGAAATGACAAACGGGCTCAGCAGGTGAGGCCTTACGCTGAAACCACTTTGACACCCGCTTTGAGTCCGGCAGATCCTTGGATGCCATTGATGTCGATGGCCACATGCCAGTGCCCGAACGACGGCACGGTCAGCCGCAGGGGTGACTCCCGGGCCACACCACCGGTGTAAATGTGCTTCATGCCATTCTTGTAACTGTTGAAGTTGTAGGCATCCATCAGCCGCACGTTGGCAACCGATGAGAGGGTCACCTCCACCACATCACCCGCTTGCCGCGGACCAATATCCGTGTGAATAAAATTCATACCGTGTCCTTTTTAGCCGCAGCCGCGATCATAAGCTTCATTCAAGTCAAGCTGGCTCGATCGACACCCTCACACTGAGCAATTCCTCGCCCCCGCCGCGGCGCACGCCGCGCACCGGCGCACACGACACGTAGTCCGTGCCCGCCGCCAAGCGCACGTGGCGCGCGTCGGTGGGGCAGCGGTGGGTCACGTCCAAGCTCAGCCAATGGCCGTGCTCGGGCGACAAACACACGTCCACCCAGGCGTGGCTGGCCAAATCGGGTTCGTTGGCCGCCCAAAAATAGCCGCTCACGTAGCGCGCCGACCAACCCAGGCTGCGCGCGGCCGCGGCCATCACGTGCGCTTGGTCTTGGCACACGCCCAAACCGGCGGCAAAGGCTTGCGCGGCGGTGGTTTGCACCTCCGTCACACCCGCTTGGTAGCGCACCCGATCGGCCACCGCGTGGCACAGCTGCAAAGCGTTGACCACCGAGACTTCGGTCGTGGCCACCTGCGCACGCGCCCACGCGGTGAGCGCGTCATCGGGCTGGGTCAAGGGCCCGGCGCGCTGGAACACCGCGGGGTGCAAGGCTTTGGGGTCGTCTTGCCACTGCGCCAGGTCGTGGGTGTCGACCACGCCGCGCGCTTGGATGTGGTGGTGCAGACAGCGTTGGTCGGCACTGGCGGTCACGCACACGCTGTGCAGGCGGTTGCCCAGCACATCGGGCAAGGCATCCAGCACACCCGGGGTTTGCAAACCCCAATCCAACACGGTTTGTGTGGCGCCACTTTGGGGCCACAGGTGCAGCGTTTGCATCGCGTAGAGCAAAGGCTGGCTGTAGGCAAAGGTGGTGGTGTGGGTGATGGCCAGTTTCATGGAAGGGATGTCTAGTGCACCGACGGCACCAAAAAATCCCGGCTGATGCGCGCACCGAGCGCATTGACCCGATCGAGGAATTGCGTCAGAAAAGCGTGCAAGCCATTGGCCAAAATTTCGTCGATGCGGGCGTATTGCAAATCGGCTTTGAGTTTACCTGCGCGGCGTAGGGTCTCGGCCGAAGCGTCGTTGGCCACCACGTTGAGGTTGTTGACCACCTCGTTGAGGCTCGCGGCCAAGCTGCGCGGCATGTCGGCTCGCAGGATCAGCAACTCGGCCACGCGCTCGGGCGTGATCACGTCGCGGTACACCTTGCGGTAGACCTCAAAGCCGCTGACGCTGCGCAAAATAGCGCTCCAATGGTAGAAGTCGTGGTCTGGCACAGGCTCTGCCCCCAGCACTGTCGCTTGACCGATGACGTCGCTGGGCACCGCATGGAACTTGACATCGAGCAAGCGTGCGGTGTTGTCGGCCCGCTCCAAAAACGTGCCCATGCGGTAGAAGTGAAAAGCCTCGTCTTGCAGCATGGTGCCGATGGCCACACCGCGCGAGAGGTGCGAGCGGAACTTGACCCACTCAAACAAGGCGGTCGGGTCGCGCTCAAAAGATGGACCTTGGAGTTGACGCTCCAGCTCCAACCAGGTTTGGTTTTGCGTCTCCCACACCTCGGTGGTCAAGACGCCGCGCACGGCCCGCGCGTTTTCGCGCGCGGCGCGCAAACAGGAGACGATGCTCGAGGGGTTGCGCTCGTCGCGAACCATGAAGTCCAAGACCTCACGCGGGGCCACCGCACCGTGGCGTTCTTGGTAGAGCGGCATGAGTTCGCTGATGGTCAACAAGCCTTCCCAGCCCATTTGTGCTGCCGCGGCGGACTGCGGCAACAAGGCGGTTTGGACATTCACATCAAGCATGCGCGCGGTGTTCTCGGCGCGTTCGGTGTAGCGGGACATCCAAAACAAGTGGTCGGCGGTGCGTGAGAGCATGTCAGTTCTCCAAAATCCAGGTGTCTTTGGTCCCGCCGCCTTGGCTGCTGTTGACCACCAAGGAGCCGGCTTTGAGCGCCACGCGCGTCAAACCACCGGGCACGAGCTTGACCTGTTGGCCGCTCAGCACAAAGGGGCGCAAGTCGATGTGGCGCGGCGCCACGCCGCTTTCCACATAGGTCGGGCAGGTCGAAAGCGACAAGGTGGGCTGCGCGATGTAGCCCTCGGGGTTGGCCAAGAGCGCTTGACGGAACTGCTCGATCTCGGCGCTGGTGGACGCCGGGCCCACCAACATGCCGTAGCCCCCAGCGCCGTGCACCTCTTTGACCACCAGGTCTTTGAGGTGGGCCAAGATGTACTTGAGGTCGTCGGGGTCGCGGCCCATGAAGGTCGGCACGTTGCTCAAAATGGGTTTCTCGCCCAAATAAAACTCGATCATCTTGGGCACCAAGGGGTAGATCGATTTGTCGTCGGCCACCCCCGTGCCCACGGCGTTGCAAATCGTCACGTTGCCGCTGCGGTACACGCCCAGCAATCCGGCGCAACCCAGCGTGGAGTCGGGGCGAAACGCCAATGGGTCCAAAAAGTCGTCGTCCACGCGGCGGTAAATCACGTCCACGCGTTGAGGCCCGTGCGTGGTGCGCATGTAGACGTAGTTGTCTTTGACGAACAGGTCTTGCCCCTCGACCAGCTCCACGCCCATTTGCTGAGCCAAAAAAGCATGCTCAAAATACGCGCTGTTGTACATGCCCGGCGTGAGCACCACCACCGTGGGCTCCACCGTGTGCGCTGGGCTCACGCCGCGCAAGGTTTCCAACAAGAGGTCGGGGTAATGCGCCACGGGCGCAACGCGGTTTTGGCTGAAGAGTTCGGGGAAGAGTCGCATCATCATCTTGCGGTCTTCGAGCATGTAGCTCACGCCGCTGGGCACGCGCAGGTTGTCTTCGAGCACGAAGTACTCGCCCTCGCCTTGCGCGTTGGACGCGCGTACCACGTCCACGCCCGAGATGTGCGAGTACACGCCGTGCGGCACGTCCACGCCCATCATCTCGGGGCGGAACTGCGCGTTGCGCAAGACTTGATCGGCCGGCACCGCACCGGCGCGGATGATGTCTTGGTCGTGATACACGTCGTGAATGAAGCGGTTGAGCGCCGTGACGCGTTGCACCAAGCCCGCTTCCATGCGACTCCACTCGTGCGCGGGGATGATGCGTGGGATGAGGTCAAAAGGGATCAGCCGCTCAGAGCCCGCCCCGTCTTCGTCCTTGGCACCATAGACTGCAAACGTGATGCCCACTCGCCGAAAAATCACCTCGGCCTCTTCGCGCCGCGCGGCCATGACCTCCTCGGGTTGTTGCGCCAGCCACCCGGTGTAGCGAACGTAGTGATCACGCACCTGCTCGGGCGTGGCGTGCATCTCATCAAAGCGGGTCAGCATCATCGAACTCTCCTGCACCCATCCAAGCAACTACTGGGCCAATCACCTGAAGGCATGCCTAAGGCCGCGGAGGCCTCAGCTGCCAGTAGCGCGGACGGCTCAAACGGTGGCAATCCACCCGGTCGGGCTGCGCGCTGCGCCACGTGGCCGCACCACATTGGGGCGATGTCACCCAAGCGATGCCCCGCTCGTCGTAGCGCGCCGTGACCACCGCCGCGGGGTGGCCAAAACGGTTGCGGTAACCGGCCTGCACCAAGACCCAGCGCGGCTGCAAGGTGTTGAGCAAGACGGGACTGGACGATGTGCCGCTGCCGTGGTGCGGGGCGAGCATCACATCGGCCCGCACGTGTGGGTGTCTCAGCGCCCAGCGGGTTTCGCGATCGGCATCTATGTCGCCCCCCAACCACACACGGCGACGATCATCCCCCACCAAGAGCACACAGCTCATGGCGTTGGTCGGCCAGCGCCCACGCCCATCGGGGCCGTAGTCCTCGGGTGAGGGGTGGGCCAGTTCAAAGCGCACGCCATCCCATTGCCAATGTTGCCCCGCCACGCAGCGGCGCTCGGCCTGTTTGTCGTAGGAGCTGCGCCAGCGAGCTTGCGGGAAGGCCTGTGCGACCGATGCCGCGCCGCCCGCGTGGTCGCTGTCGGCGTGGCTGACGATCACGGCGTCCAAACGCTCGCCCATGGACCACACGTAGGGCAAGACCACCCATTGCCCCGCGTCGGCCTCGGGCCCGTAACGGGGGCCGGTGTCGTAGAGCAAGGTGTGGCGGGCGGTGCGCACCACGACCGCACTGCCCTGCCCCACGTCCAGCGCCACCACTTCAAACTCACCCACGGCGGGACGCGCCGGTGAAAACCACAGCACAGGCACCACCGCCAACAGGCCCAGACCCCGCAACACCCAAGGCCAAGGCATCACCGCCACCGCGCCGCCGAGCACCGACAACACCGCCAAAGGCGCAGGCGGCGCGGGCCAGGTTGAGGCGGCCCAGGGCCATTGCGCCATCACCCCCAACACGGCCACCATCGCGGCGACCGCCGCGCCGACCACGTCCCACAGCGGCGGCACGAGCACCCCCAACATGGCCAGGGGCGTGACCAGCAAGGTGACCCAAGGAATGGCCAGCAAGTTGGCCAAGAACGACACCCACGACACCTGACCGAACCACACCAAAGTCATGGGTACCAGGGCCACCGTGATCAAACTTTGCTCGCGCAACAATTGCCGCCACCAAGCCCAAAACCGTTCGCGCCAACGCACTGGCCTGTAAGACCGATGGAAGGGATCGTCGCTGCCGATCAAGATCGCCACCGCCACAAAGCTCAACCAAAAGCCCGCCTGCAAGAGCGCCCAGGGGTCCCAAGACACCACCGCCAGCATCGCACTGGCCCACACCACCGGCCACGGCCAGCGCCGCGCACCCCAGCGCAAAGCCACGACCACCGCCAGCATCAGGACCGTGCGCTGCGCCGGCACCGCCCAACCCGAGAACACCGCATAAGCAGTGGCCAAAGCCACCCCGCCCCCAGCCGCCACTGTGGGGGTGGGCCAAGCCAGCAGCACGCTCGGCCACACCCCCGCCCAGCGCCGCCAGACGAGGTGCAAGACCCGCATCGCCAGCCAAGCAAACATGGTCACGTGCAGGCCCGAGATGCTCATCAGGTGGGCCACGCCGGTGGTGCGGAAAACGGCTGCGTCCTCGCGTTCAATCGCGGCTTGTTCGCCCACCACCAAGGCTTTGATCACGCCCGCGGCCGGGGTGTCGCCCAAGCGCTGCTCGATCGCCAGCACCACGGCCTGGCGGGCCGCATCGACCGACCACGCCGAGGCCGCGGACAGGCGCACGGGCACGGGGTCGCGCGAGCCGCTGCGCACATAACCGAGGGCACCCACGCCTTGTTGCCACAGCCACAGTTCACGATCAAAACCGTTCGGGTTGGAGGCTCCGTGCACCTGCCGCAAGCGCAGGGTAAAGGCCCAGCGCTCGCCCGATCGAACCTCTGGCCAGGCCTGAGCCCCATACGCATACCAATGAACCTGCACCCGTGAGGGCAAGCGCACGCCCGCAGGCGTCGACTCCAACGCCAACATCAGCCGCATCGACTGCGCGCTGCGCACCGGCAAGCCCAGCACCCTCGCTTGCACCGCCACGTCGCGACCTTCCCACGCCGGGTCGAGCCGATCGCGGTCGTGCACCACCGCGCGCACGCCGGTGAAGCCCCAAGCGCTGAGCGCCAAGGCGGCCATGAGCAGCACCGCGGCTGCCGTCGATCGTGGTGCACGGCGCACCCTTTGGGTGCACGCCACGGCCAGCACCAGGCCCAGCGCCGCGGCCCAGCCATACGCCGTCAGGGAATGCAAGCTGTAAGCTTGCAATTGACACCACACCCCGCCCACGGCCGACAATGGCCAGGCCCACGCCAGCCAAGCCACTGGCTCAGGACTTGCTTGGTGCTGAGGGATTGCGTTCGCCACCCGATGCTCCTTCGCCGAAAGAACCGCCCATGGCCAACCCGGTCGACCACACCGCACCTTATGCCGCCGATGCGCCACCAGCTCGGCAGGCGCACCACACGCCCGCGGCTTCGAACGCCGAACACACGGCGCTGTTGCCCCATTGCCATGGCATTGCGCAAACTGCCCCAAGCCAAGCCGGGCATACTCTGATGCCGTGAGCCAAGACCAGCCCTCCGCCCCAGCCCCCGATCCCACCAGCGCCCTGAATTGGGCGCACGTGGTTGCCCCTTCGGCCGACCCCGGACACTGGGATGAGTTGCGCGCCCAAGCCGACCCCGGTGATGCGCCGCTGAGCGCGCATTGGCAGCGCTTCTTTGAACTCAGCGACATCGACGGCGCCCAGGCCGCGGCCGAAGTCTCGTGCCGACACGAACTGCTGCAGCGCCAGGTGCGCGACAACGGCATCACCTACAACGTCTACGCCAACGCGGGCGGGTCGCAACGCCCGTGGTCCTTGGACCTTTTCCCGATGATCGTGGGCCCCAGCGATTGGGCGCACATCGAGGCCGGCGTGTTGCAACGCACGCGCTTGCTCAACGCCGTCATGGCCGACCTGTATGGCCCCGGCGACTTGTTGCGCCGCGCCCTGCTGCCCACCGCCTTGGTGCAAGGACACCCCGGTTATTTGCGCGCCATGCACGGCTTGCAACCCATCGATGGCACGTGGCTGCACATCACCGCGTTTGACTTGGCACACGGCCCCGATGGCCGCTGGTGGGTGGTGAGCCAACGCACGCAAGCCCCTTCGGGCTTGGGCTATTTGCTGGAAAACCGCATCGCCGTCTCGCGCCAATTCCCACAGGCCTTTGCCGGCTTGAAGGTGCAGCGCTTGGCCGCGAGCTACCGAGCTTTGATGGACGGCATCAAACGCAGCGCACCACAAGGCCCTCAGGCGCGCATCGCTTTGCTCACGCCCGGGCCCTACAACGAGAGTTACTTTGAACACGCGTATTTGGCGCGTTACTTGGGCCTGAGCTTGGTCGAAGGCAAAGACCTGACGGTGCGTGACCAACACCTCTACCTCAAAACCCTCAAGGGCTTGGAGCCGGTGCACGCGCTCATCAAACGCATGGACGACGAGTGGCTCGACCCGCTGGAGCTGCGCGCCGATTCGACCTTGGGCGTGCCGGGCTTGCTGCAGGTGCTGCGCGCGGGCCATTTGCTGCTGGCCAACGCGCCGGGCTCGGCCCCGCTGGAATCCAGCGCCCTGCTGGGTTTTTTGCCGGGCATCAGCGAACACCTGCTGGGCGAGTCGCTGCGCATCCCCTCGCTGGACACCTGGTGGTGCGGCGAAGGCGCGGCCCTGCGCGAGGTCTTGCCCGATTTGGGCCGCAACGTGGTGCGCGCCACCTACCCGCGCGCGGGTTTTGACACCCAAATGGGCCAAAGCCTGAGCCCGCGCGAGCTCGACGAATGGGCCGGTCGCATGGCACGCCAACCGGATGAACACACGGTGCAGGCGTGGATGCCGCTGTCGCAAAGCCCCACCTGGGCACACGGGCAACTCACGCCACGCTCGGCGCTGTTGCGCGTGTTCGTGCTCAGCGACGGTCCAGGATCGTGGCGCGTGTTGCCCGGCGGCTTGGTGCGCTTGGCGCCGCGCGGCGAACTCATCGCCTCGATGCAACGCGGCGGCAGCAGCGCCGACGCTTGGGTCATCACCCAAGGGGTGGTGGACACCACGAGCTTGCTCAACACCGCGCCGTCCACGCTGGACCTGGCGCGATCACCGCGCCCCGTGACCAGCCGCTCGGCCGAGAACCTGTATTGGCTGGGCCGCTACACCGAGCGCACCGAAAACACGGTGCGCTTGGCCCAGCTCATCTTGAACCGCATGAGCGACGCCGAACTGAGCACCCCGGCCTTGCTGCGCTGGCTCTCGAACATGGCCGAAGAAAACGCCTTGGTGCTGGCCGATGTGCCCGAGGCCACCCAGTCGGCGCGGGTGTTCGTGCGCAGCCTGTTGGCCGGCCTGGCGCCGACCCAAGGCGGTGCGATGGCCAGCCGGTCCTTCAGCGTGGGTTTCAACTTGGGGGCCTTGCAATCGGCCGCAGCCCAAGTGCGCGAGCGCATTTCGCAAGAACACTGGGTCTTGATCGAGCGCGCCCACAACGACTTTGCTCAAGCCTGTTCGGCCTTCACCGCCGACGCCGACAACAGCGCCAACGCCTTGAACGCGCTGCGCCAAACCAGTGAACGGCTCGCGGCCATCACGGGCGCCCAAACCGACCGCATGATGCGCGACGACGGTTGGCGCTTGCTCTCGATTGGTCGACACATCGAGCGTTTGGCCACGCTCGCCCAAGCCTTGCTCTTGGGTTTGAAGCACCACAGCCTGAACGACGAATCGGGCTTTGACGCCATGGTGGCCTTGTTCGACAGCACCATCACCTTCCACGCCCAGTACCAACAGCGCCGCGACATGGTTGCCTTGACCCACCTGCTGGTGATGGACCGCGACAACCCGCGCGCCTTGGCTTGGGTGGTGCACACCTTGCGCTCGCGCTTGGCCAAGCTCTCATCCACGGTCTCACCCAACGACAGGTCATTGGTCAACGACCTGCCCGACCCCGACACCTGGTCGCTCGCCGAGCTGTGCCGCGCCGACACCGACGCCCAAGGCCGCGCCCACTACCCGCGCCTGCAAGCGCTGCTGCAGCAATGCGAAGACAGCGCCACCGCCCTGTCCAACCACATCACGCGTTTGCACTTCAGCCACGCCGAGCGGCGCAACCACAGCCTGGGGGTCTGAAGCGCATGGAACTGCAGATCCGCCACACCACCCATTACCGTTACGAAGACAGCGTGGACCTGGCTCAGCACGTGGTGCACCTCACGCCGCGGGACCACGCCGGCCAAAGCGTGCACAAGCACCGCCTGTGCATCACGCCTGAACCCCGCAGTCAGCACAGCGACCACGACCACTTTGGCAATGTGCGCACGTTTTTTTCGCACCAATCGCCACACGACGAGTTGCTGGTGCAAGCCGACAGCGTGGTGAGCACACACGCACCCCGCGCGCTGCCCAGCGAGGCCTTGATCCCGCGCTGGGAAGCCGTGCGCGAGCACTTGCGCTACCGCGCCCACGCGCCCTTTGATGCGGCCAGCGAATACCTGTTCGCCTCGCCGCACGTGCCGCGCGACGACGCCTTCATCGCCTTTGCCCGCCCAGCCATGAGCCCGGCTCGGGGCTGGGTAGACGCGGTGTGCGCCTTGATGGCGCGCATCCACACCGAGCTGCGCTACGAAAGCCAGAGCACCGAAGTCAACACGCCCGCGCTGCACGCGCTGGCGCAAGGCAAAGGCGTGTGCCAAGACTTCGCCCACATCATGATCGGTTGCTTGCGAAGCCTCGGGCTGCCCGCGCGCTACGTCAGCGGCTATTTGCTGACCCAGCCACCGCCGGGGCGCCCGCGTTTGATTGGGGCCGACGCGTCGCACGCGTGGGTGTCGGCGTACTTGCCCAGCGCTTGTGTGCCCGAGTGGCAGACCGATGCGACTGGCCTTTGGATCGACTTCGACCCCACCAACCACCGCTGGGGCTGGGGCAGCCCGGGCGAAGACTACGTGACGCTGGGCCTGGGCCGTGACTTCGCCGACGTATCACCCATGCGCGGCGTCATCCAAGGCGGTGCGCAGCACACGCTGCGCGTGGGCGTGACGGTGGCACCCCCCGAAGAATTCGTGCGCCTCACTACAATGCCCTCTTCCCACAGGAGCCCAACATGAACGTTTACGACACCCTCAAATCCCTGAACATCAGCTTGCCCCCCGTGGCCATCCCGGCTGCCGCCTACGTGCCCTTCGTCAGAACCGGCGCGTTGGTGTTTTTGTCGGGTCACATCGCCAAACGCGAGGGCAAAGTTTGGGTCGGCCAACTCGGCAAAGACATGGGCACCACCGACGGCCAGTTGGCCGCGCGCACCGTCGCCATCGACTTGCTCGGCACCCTGCACGCCGCCATCGGCGACCTCAACCAAGTCAAGCGCATCGTCAAGGTCATGAGCTTGGTGAACTCCACCGGCGACTTCACCGAACAACACCTGGTGACCAACGGTTGCAGCGAATTGCTTGGCCAAGTGTTCGGCCCTCAGCTCGGCGCGCATGCCCGCAGCGCCTTTGGCGTGGCCCAAATCCCGATGGGCGCTTGCGTGGAAATCGAGATGATCGCCGAAGTCGCTTGAGCGTTCAGGGCGCGGCGTCTGCGCCCAAGTGGTTCAAAAATGCTTGTGCCAAGGGCGATAAACGCTTGCCCTGCGGGTACAGCGTCCACCAACTCGAGGGCACGGGAAACCCTTGCACATCGAGCTCCGCCACGCGATCGGGCTCAGGGTGGTGTGCCAAGGCATGCCGTGACATCACCGCCAAGCCCATGCCCTCGGCCACCAGCTCTTTGATGGCCTCGTTGCTGCCCAGCGCCAAGCGCACCTGCGGCTCAAAGCCGTGCGCCTTGAAGTGCGCATCGCACGCCAAACGTGTGCCCGATCCGGCTTCGCGCATGATGAAGCGCTCCCCGGCCAAGGCCGACAGCCTCAAGCGTCGGCGACCCACCAAAGGGTGATCGGTCGCGGCGATGACCACCAAGGGGTTGGCCAAGAACGCATGCCGCTCCAAGGCCATGTCGCTCGGTGGCATGGACATGATGTAGAGGTCGTCCAGGTTCTCCCGCAAACGCGCCACCACCGCATCGCGGTTGAGCAATTCCAAGGCGATGTCGACCTCGGGGTGCTGTTCGCAAAACCGTCCCAAGACGCCGGGCACAAAATACTTGGCCGTGCTCACCACCGCCAAGCGCAAGCGACCACGCTTGAGGCCTTTCATGGCGTCGATGGTCTGCTCAAACGCACCCCACTCGTCTTGCAGGCTGCGCGCCGTGCGCACCAAGGTGTGTCCAGCTTCGGTCAAGAACAGGCGCTTGCCCACCTGCTCGTACAAAGGCAGGCCCACCGAATCGCTCAGGGCCTGCAGTTGCATGGACACCGTGGGCTGCGTGACGTGACACGCCTGTGCGGCCGCGGTGATGCTCTGGTGCTCGTCGAGCGCCACCAAGAGCCGCAACTGGCGAAAAGTCACATTCATAATTTTTAATCTATATTGAATATCAAAATTATTGATTTTACTCAATGATCATTCGCCCTTAGCATCGCGCTCAATTTCAACCGTTTGACCGCTGCATGTCCAACCTGCTCGACCCCGCGATTTTGTTTTTTGTGTTTGGTGTGTTTGCCGGCTTGGTGAAGTCCAACCTTGAAATCCCCGCCCCGATTTCCCGCTTTTTGTCCATGTACCTGCTGATGGCTTTGGGCCTCAAAGGTGGCTTTGCCTTGGCCGCCTCGGGCATCACGGCCGAAGTCGCCACCACCTTGAGCCTGGCCGTGGCGCTGGCCATCGTCGTGCCGGCCATGAGCTTGCCGCTCCTGCGCCGTTGGCTCAATGGCTATGACGCTGCCGCGCTGTGCGCCACTTATGGCTCGGTCAGTGCGGTGACCTTCATCACCACGATTCAGTTCTTGGAAAACCAAGGCATTGCCTATGGCGGCCACATGGCCGCGGCCATGGCGCTGATGGAGTCGCCGGCCATCATCATGGCCGTGGTCATGGCCAATTCGGTGCGCCGCCAAGAAAACGCACAAGCCTTGCCCGGTACACCGGTGCACCAAGTGGGCATGGGCAAGATCTTGCACGAATCCTTCACCGACGGCACCCAACTCTTGCTGTTGGGCGCCATGCTCATTGGCCTGCTCACGGGGGCTTCGGGCCAAGCGGTGATGGCGCCGTTCTCGGTGGACCTGTTCAAAGGCATGTTGGCCTTTTTCCTGCTGGACATGGGTCTGATGGCCGCGCGCAACATGGGCGAGCTCAAACACACCTCACGGTGGTTGTTGGCCTATGCCGTGCTCGCCCCCTTGGTGCATGCCGCCATGGCCTTGGGCTTGGCGGTGCTGTTTGGCATCCAAATGGGCAACGCGGCTTTGCTCATGGTCTTGGCCGCCAGCGCGTCCTACATCGCGGTGCCCGCGGTCTTGCGCTACGCCATCCCCGAAGCACGGCCCTCGCTGTACTTCGGCATGTCTTTGGGCCTGACTTTCCCCTTCAACCTGATGGTGGGCATTCCGCTGTACGTGAGCGCGGCGCGCTGGGCTTTGGGTTGAGCGTCCCACTTACCCCCACAGACCGTGCCCAACCCTGTGGGTAAGTGCATGAACAAGCTCGCCAAGCCAAGGCCATCAAGGGCTGGCGGGGCGTGCTCAAAAAACCATCACTCCACGCGGGTGACGCGGTTGGGCTTGAAGCCGAGGTCGGCCACTTTGCCCTTTTTGGCGCGGGCGGACTTGGCGTTGTTCAGGCTGCGGATTTCCAAGGTTTCGTCGCGCTCTTTGCCGCCGCGACCGATGCCGTCGATGCGCACGCTGCGGGTGTAAGCGGCCGCACCGGCCAGGCTGTCTTTGGCTTCGAGGTCGATGAGCATGAGGCCGCGACCGCCTTTGTCCATCATCTTGAGTTCGGTGATGTCAAAGGTCAGGATGCGCCCGCCGGTGGAGGCGCAGCACACGTGGGTGGCTGGGGTCATGACCGCGCTGCCCGAGCCGAACGCCGCGTGAGAAGGTGCACACAGGGTTTCGCCCTCACCCAAGGTGATGAAGGCCTTGCCGCCTTTGTGGCGCGAGACCATGGCCTCCACCGTGGCCAAGAAACCGTAGCCGCCGCTGCCGCTGATGAGGAGCGCCGCGTTGGCCGGGCCAGCGAAGTAGTGCAAAGGCTGTGTGCCGCTGTCGAGTTCAATCAAGGTGGTGATGGGTTGACCATCGCCGCGTGCGCCGGGCAAACTGGCCACCGGCACGCTGTAGACGCGACCGACCTTGTCCTTGGGCGAACCAAACACGATCAGGGTGTCGACCGTGCGGCACTCGAAGGTGCCATACAGGGCGTCACCCGACTTGAAGGCGAAGCTCGCGGGGTCGTGGCCGTGGCCGGTGCGCGCACGCACCCAACCTTTTTCGGAGACCACCACGGTCACCGGCTCGTCGATCACCTTGACCTCGGCCACGGCTTTTTTCTCGGCCTGGATCAGGGTGCGGCGCGGATCGGCAAACACCTTGGCGTCGGCTTCGATTTCTTTGACCATCAAGCGGCGCAGGGCCGTGGGGTTGCCCACGATGTCTTCGAGCTGGGCTTGCTCTTCGCGCAAGGCCTTGAGCTCTTGCTCGATCTTGATGGCCTCCAAGCGCGCCAACTGGCGCAAGCGGATGTCCAAGATGTCTTCGGCTTGGCGCTCGCTCAAACGGAAGCGTTCCATCAAGGCCTGCTTGGGCTCGTCGCTCTGACGGATGATGGCGATCACCTCGTCGATGTTGAGCAAGACCAACTGGCGGCCTTCCAAGATGTGGATGCGGTCGAGCACCTTGCTCAGGCGGTGCTGCGAGCGGCGCAGGATGGTGGCCGAGCGGAATTCGATCCACTCCACCAGCATGTCGCGCAACGATTTGGGCACGGGGCGGCCGTCGATACCGACCATGGTCAGGTTGATGGACGAGGACGTCTCCAAGCTGGTGTGCGCCAGCAAGGTGGTGATGAGTTCTTGCTGTTCGATGCGGCTGGTCTTGGGCTCAAACACCAAACGCACCGGGGCGTCTTTGCTGGATTCGTCGCGCACCACGTCGAGCACGGCCAAGACCGTGGCCTTGAGCTGGGTTTGGTCGGCGCTGAGCGCTTTTTTACCGGCCTTGACCTTGGGGTTGGTGAGCTCTTCGATCTCTTCCAAGACGCGTTGGCTGCTCACGCCAGGCGGCAACTCGTTGACCACCAACTGCCATTGGCCACGGGCCAGGTCTTCGATCACCCAGCGCGCACGCACCTTGAGCGAGCCACGACCGGTGCGGTAGGCGTCGGCGATGTCGGACGCGCTGCTGATGAGTTGGCCGCCACCGGGGTAATCGGGGCCGGGCAAACTCTGCAGCAAGTCTTCGTCGCTGAGTTTGGGGTTTTTGATCAGGGCCACACACGCGTCGGCCACCTCGCGCAGGTTGTGGCTGGGGATTTCGGTGGCCATGCCCACCGCGATGCCGCTGGCGCCGTTGAGCAAGGCAAAGGGCAAACGGGCAGGCAACTGCTTGGGCTCTTCGGTGGAGCCGTCGTAGTTGGGCTGGAAGTCGACCGTGCCTTCGTCGATCTCGTCGAGCAAGAGGCTGGTGATTTTGGCCAAACGGGCCTCGGTGTAGCGCATGGCCGCCGCGCCGTCGCCGTCGCGCGAGCCGAAGTTGCCTTGGCCGTCGATGAGCGGGTAGCGCTGCGAAAAGTCTTGCGCCATGCGCACCAAGGCTTCGTAGGCCGCGCTGTCGCCGTGCGGGTGGTAACGGCCAAGCACGTCACCCACCACGCGCGCGCACTTCACGGGCTTGGCGCCGGTGTTGTTGTTCGGGCCGCTGAAGCCCAAGCCCATGCGCGACATGGAATACAAAATGCGCCGCTGCACCGGCTTTTGACCGTCACACACGTCGGGCAGTGCGCGGCCTTTGACCACGCTCAGCGCGTACTCGAGGTACGCGCGCTGGGCGTAGCGGCCCAGGCTTTGATCGTCGTCGGGCGTGGACTCGGTGTTCAGAGGGGTCAGCAGGTCGGTCATGGGGTATTTTTGATCTGGGTCAACGGGTTTGTCTGGGCTCAAGGAGCGAGCACCTTGGGCACCCAACCTTTTGCAGCGGCCCGCTTGGCGAAGCCTTTGGCATCAAAGGTGACCAGCGCATCGCAATGGCGGCTGCTGGCGTGGTGCAAGGCATCGGCAAAGTCGAAACCCTGGCTCAAGGCATCACAAGCACTTTGCAGGGCTTGGCGGTCTTGCAGTTGCACTTGGGGCATGCTGAGCAAATGGTTGAACACTTGGGCCACCGTGCGCGCCTGCAGTTTGTAGAAGCCTCGCAGCACCCACTCCAACTCCAAGGCCACGGTGGTGGCCACAAAGAGGGGTTTACCACTCTCCATCAAGGCACGGGCATGCTCACATTGGAGCGCCGTGGCGGCATCGGTTTGCTCGGCCTGCACGTAATAACGCGCCAACACATTGGTGTCCAACGCCGTCAGTTGCGAGGCGCGCTGCTTCATGACTTGAGCGCTTGGGCCGCATCCCAATCGGCCGCCACGTGCGGACCCTTGACTTTGACCATACCAAAACCGGGCTGGGGCGACTTTTTGGCAGGGACGGCGGGGCGCAAGGTGATGCAACTGGCGTCGGCGCTGAGGTCAAAGGTCACTGCTTGCCCCGGCATCAAGCCCAGTTGCTGGCGCAGGGCTTGCGGAATGGTGACTTGGCCTTTGCTGGTTAGGGTGGAAAGCATGGTGAACCTCCGGGTTGATCGGGGTGCTGGTGAAAGCACCGTTGCATTGTATTACCAGGTAAGAATCGACGCTTTCTTACACGTCAATCTCAATCGAATCGCCGTGCAGCTCCATCAGCTCACGGCGCGCGGCGGCTTCGCCCTTGCCCATGAGTTGGGTGATCAAACCTTCGGTGGTGGCAAAGTCCAGCAAGCCCAGTTGCACGGGCATGAGGCGGCGGGTATCGGGGTTGAGCGTGGTGTCCCACAGCTGCTCGGCGCTCATCTCGCCCAAGCCCTTGAAGCGGCTGATGCTCCACTTGCCCTCACCCACGCCGTCTTTGCGCAGCTTGTCGAGGATGGCGACCAGTTCACCCTCGTCCAGCGCGTAGACCTTGGAGGCGGGCTTTTTGCCGCGTGCCGGCGCATCCACCCGGAACAGCGGCGGGCGCGCCACGAAGACGTGGCCGTTTTCGATGAGCTTGGGAAAGTGGCGAAAGAACAGCGTGAGCAAGAGCACTTGGATGTGCGAGCCGTCGACGTCGGCGTCGCTCAAAATGCACACCTTGCCGTAGCGCAAGCCACTCATGTCGGGGCTGTCGTTGGGGCCGTGCGGGTCCACGCCGACGGCCACGGAGATGTCGTGGATCTCGTTGTTGGCAAACAGGCGGTCGCGCTCGACCTCCCAGGTGTTGAGCACCTTGCCGCGCAGGGGCAGGATGGCTTGGTTTTCTTTGTTGCGCCCCATCTTGGCGCTGCCGCCGGCGGAGTCGCCCTCGACCAAAAACACCTCGTTGTGCGACAGGTCTTTGCTCTCGCAATCGGTGAGCTTGCCGGGCAACACCGCCACGCCCGAGCCTTTGCGTTTCTCGACTTTTTGGCCGGCTTTTTGACGCGTTTGCGCGGCCTTGATGGCCAGCTCGGCGAGTTTTTTGCCGTAATCCACGTGTTGGTTGAGCCACAACTCCAAGGTCGGGCGCACGAAGCTGGAGACCAAACGCACGGCGTCGCGGGAATTCAGACGCTCTTTGATTTGGCCTTGGAACTGCGGGTCGAGCACCTTGGCGCTGAGCACATAGCTGGCGCGGGCGAACACGTCTTCGGGCAAGAGCTTGACGCCTTTGGGCAGCAAAGCGTGTAGCTCAATGAAGCTCTTGACCGCGTTGAACAAACCATCGCGCAAGCCGCTGTCGTGCGTGCCGCCAGCGCTGGTGGGGATCAGGTTGACGTAGCTCTCGCGCACCGGTTGGCCGTCTTCGGTGAAGGCCACGGCCCAGGTCGCGCCCTCGCCTTCGGCGAAGGTGTCGTGCTGCTTGTCGGCAAAACCCTCGCCCTCAAACAGGGGGATGACCGGCTCGCCGTTGAGCGTTTGCATCAGGTAATCGCGCAAACCACCTTTGTAGAGCCACTGCTGGGTGTCTTTGGTTTTTTCATTGATGAGCGTCACGCTCACGCCGGGCATGAGCACGGCCTTGCTGCGCAGCAGGTGCACCAGCTCGTGCATGGGCAAGGCGCTGGACTCGAAGTACTTGGCGTCGGGCCAAGCGCGCACCGTCGTGCCCTGTTTGCGGTCGCCGTCGCCACGTGGGCGCAACACCAGGGTTTCCACCACATCGCCCGCGGCAAACGCCAATCGGGCCACTTGGCCTTCACGGTAACTGGTCACCTCCAAGCGGGTGGACAAGGCGTTGGTCACCGAAACGCCCACACCGTGCAAACCACCCGAAAAGCTGTAGGCCCCACCCTGGCCTTTGTCGAACTTGCCGCCAGCGTGCAATCGCGTGAACACCAGCTCGACCACCGGGGCTTTTTCTTCGGGGTGCAGACCAAAGGGAATGCCGCGCCCGTCGTCGTCCACGCTGACTGAACCATCGGTGTGCAAGGTGACAGCGATTTTTTTGCCGTGGCCGGCCAAGGCCTCGTCGGCCGCGTTGTCCAACACCTCTTGGATGATGTGCAAGGGGTTGTCGGTTCGGGTGTACATGCCCGGGCGTTGTTTGACGGGCTCCAAACCCTTGAGCACCCGAATGGAACTCTCGGAATACGCCGGTGGGGTCGCAGAGGTGGCAGGGGCAACAGTTTTGGCATTCATGCGCGGCATTGTAGATCGGGCGGTGTTCAACAGCTGTATAAAACCACAGATTTTGACGAATTCTTTGTTCCAGCTGTCCCCACTGAGCGCGGGTAGCTCAGCAAATTCGCTACAGTCTGAAGCATGAACACCACCGCCCACACACACCTGCCCAAGCTCTCGGCCTTCCAAGTGCTGCTGTGCGGCGCCTTGATCGTCACCCTGTCCATGGGCGTTCGCCACGGCTTTGGCCTGTGGCTGCAACCCATCACCCAAGCCCAAGGTTGGACGCGCGAGACCTTTGCGCTCGCCTTGGCGATACAAAACCTGTCTTGGGGCGTCTTGGGTGTGTTCGCCGGCATGGCCGCCGACCGCTTCGGCGCCTTCAAAGTGTTGGTCGTGGGCGCGGTCCTGTACGCCTTGGGTTTGGTCGGCATGGCGCTGAGCACGGACTCGCTGAGCTTTGCCCTGACCACGGGCGTGCTCATCGGCGCGGCCCAAGCCGGTACCACCTACGCCGTGGTCTACGGCGTAATTGGCCGACAAATTTCGGCCGAGAAACGCTCCTGGGCCATGGGTGTCGCGGCCGCGGCGGGTTCGTTTGGCCAGTTCTTGCTGGTGCCCGTCGAAGGCTGGCTCATCAGCAGCTGGGGGTGGCAACAGGCTTTGTTGGTTCTGGCCGCCGCGGTCTTGTTGATCGCGCCCTTGGCCTGGGGCTTGCGCGAGCCGGGTTTTGCCGGCAGCGGCCCCGCGGTGCGCGAACAGTCCATCGTGCAAGCCTTGCGCGAGGCCTTTCGCTACCGCAGCTTTCAGCTGTTGATGGCGGGTTATTTTGTGTGCGGCTTCCAAGTGGTGTTCATTGGCGTGCACATGCCGAGCTACCTCAAGGACAACGGCTTGTCGCCACAAGTGGCGGGCTACGCCCTGGCCTTGATTGGTTTGTTCAACGTGGTGGGTACCTACGCCGCGGGCAGCTTGGGCCAGCGCATGCCCAAACGCCACATCTTGGCCTTCATTTACGCCAGCCGGTCACTCGCAATTGCCGTGTTTTTGTGGGCGCCCTTGACGCCCATGAGCGTCTACATCTTTGCCGCTGTGATGGGTATTTTGTGGCTCTCCACCGTGCCACCCACCAACGCGGCGGTGGCCCAAATCTTTGGCGTGGCGCACCTGTCCATGCTCAGTGGCTTCGTGTTCTTCAGCCACCAAATCGGCAGCTTCATGGGCGTGTGGTTGGGCGGTTATTTGTACGACCGAACTGGCAGCTACGACATCGTTTGGCACATCTCCATCGCGCTGGGGGTTTTTGCGGCCTTGGTGAATTTGCCGGTGCGTGAAACACCCATCGTTCGGGCAGGAGCGGCCGCATGAAACCTTGGCCTTGGCGTTGGCTCATTGGCGTGTCGGTAGCGACCGTGGCCCTGGTGGGCACGCTGCGCCTGTACCAACAACCCGACTTTTTGCTGACCTTGGCCGACCAGCTGTGGAGCTGCTTTTGAGCCCCGTGCACGGCAGCACTGAGGCATCGGATTGGGTGCAACGTTGGTCGCACCTGGTGGCGCCCGAAGGCACGGTGTTGGATGTGGCCTGTGGCAGCGGTCGACACCTGCGCTGGTTCGCTGAGCGCGGCCACCGCGTCACAGGCATTGACCGCGACGCCGCTGCATTGGCCAGCGCCGCAGCCCACGGCACCGTGATCGCCGCCGACATTGAAATCGGATCTTGGCCCTTGATCGGGCAAACGTTTGACGCGGTCGTGGTCACGAACTACCTCTGGCGGCCGCTGTGGCCGCAGATCCTGTCCAGCGTCAATCCCAGTGGTGTCTTGATCTACGAAACTTTTGCTCATGGCCAAGCCAGCGTGGGTCGCCCCAGCCGCCCCGAGTTTTTGCTGCAGCCCGGCGAACTGCTGCGCGTGTGCGCCGATTGGCACACAGTCGCTTACGAACACGGCGTTGTGAGCGAGCCGACGCGGTTCGTGCAGCGCATCGTGGCCATGCCCAGCCCTGCGTTGGACGCTCAGTCGTTAGAATGCACTTTTCCCGTCTCAAAGAGCCGATGATGACCCGCACCCCACACCGCTTCCAAGGCAGCATGCCTGCCCTCATCACCCCCATGCAGGACAACGGTGAGGTCGACTACCCCACCCTGCGCCAACTCATCGACTGGCACGTGACCGAAGGCACCGACGCCTTGGTCGTGGTCGGCACCTCGGGCGAGTCGCCCACCGTGAACGTGGACGAGCACCGCGAAATTTTGCGCGTGTCCGTCGAGCAAGCCGCCAAACGAATCCCCATCATCGCGGGCTGCGGCGCCAACTCCACCGCCGAGGCGATCGCCTTGGCCAAGTTCGCCGAATCGATCGGCGCTGACGCGCAACTGCAAGTCGTGCCCTATTACAACAAGCCCACCCAAGAAGGCTTGTTTCAACACTTCAAAGCCATCGCCGAGGCCACGCCCCGCCTGCCGGTCATCCTGTACAACGTGCCCGGACGCACCGTGGCCGACCTGCAGCACGACACCGTCGTGCGTTTGGCCCAAGTGCCCGGTATCGTCGGCATCAAGGAAGCCACCGGTAACATCGAACGCGCGCAGTGGCTCATCCGCGATGTGCCACCCTCGTTCGCCGTTTACTCGGGCGACGACCCGACGGCCGTGGCCCTGATGTTGTGCGGCGGTGCCGGCAACATCAGCGTGACGGCCAACGTGGCGCCGCGCCAAATGCACGAGCTGTGTGTGGCCGCCATGGCCGGCGACATTGCCCAAGCCATGAAGATCCAGTTCGCGCTCATGCCGATGCACAAACACCTGTTCATCGAAGCCAACCCCATTCCCGTGAAGTGGGCCATGGCCCGCATGGGTAAATGTGGTCATGCGCTGCGCCTACCCCTCACCCGCTTGAGCGAACCTGCTCAAGCCGTGCTCGAAAACTCCATGCGCCAATGCGGCCTGATCAAATGAAACACACTGTCCTGCGCCGCGCTGCGCCATCGGCCATCCGTTGGGTGGCACTGGCCGCCAGCCTTTCCCTGCTCAGTGCTTGCTCGGTGTTGAAAGAAGACAAGGTCGACTACACCACCGCCAAGCGCGGCAACGATTTGGAAGTCCCCCCCGACTTGACCCAGCTCTCGCGCCAGTCGCGCTACGCCCTGCCCAGCGAGGTGGTGTCGGCCAGCGGCTTGCAAAACGGCGGCACTGCGGCCCCTACACTCAGCACCGCCCCCATGGCCGTGGAGTCCTTCAGCATCGAGCGCGCGGGCAGCCAGCGTTGGCTGGTGGCTCGCTTACCCGCCGAGCAACTGTGGGGCCCGGTGCGCGACTTCTGGAAGAGCAACGGTTTTGAGCTGGCGCAAAGCGATGAAGCTTTGGGCATCATGGAAACCGACTGGGCAGAAAACCGGGCCAAACTGCCCCAAGACTTCATCCGATCCACCATCGGTAAATTGTTTGATGGCTTGTATTCCACGGGCGAGCGCGACAAATACCGCACCCGACTGGAACGCCGCGCCGATGGAGGGACGGAAATCTACATCAGCCACCGCGGCATGCAAGAGGTCTACACCGATGCATCAGAAGAACGCACCGCATGGCAACCGCGTCCCGTTGATCCCGAACTGGAAGCCGAATTCTTGCGCCGATTGATGGTGAGCTTGGGCGCCAATCCCGCCCAAGCCGCCCAAGCCATTGAACAAGCCAAAGCCGTGTCTGCGGCGCGCTTGGTGCAACGCCAAGACAAAGTGTGGGCAGAAGTTGGCGATGGGCTTGATCGGGCTTGGCGACGCGTGGGCTTGGCTCTGGACCGCACGGGCTTCACCGTGGAAGACCGCAACCGCAGCACGGGCACCTACCGGGTTCGTTTTGTCCCGTTGGGTGACACCAAGTCATCGGGCGGCTGGTTCAGCAAAAAAACCGAAACCCAGCCGGTTCGCTACCAAATTTTGCTGCAGGTTGAGGGATCCATCACGCGCGTGCAAGTTCAAAACGAACAGGGTCAAGCCCTGAACGACGCGAATGCCCAGCGCATATTGAATGTGTTGGTCAACGAACTCAAATAAACCGGTCTGCACCAGACACAAAAAAACCGCCCAAAGGCGGTTTTTTTGTTGGCGAAGCGAATTACTGCTTGGCAGGTGCAGCAGGTGCAGC
>DAISXI010000008.1:0-3623 GCA_036825935.1 Hydrogenophaga sp. | reverse complement strand
GGTGCAGCTGGTGCAGCAGCAGCGTCGGCAGCGGCTGGGGCAGCAGGAGCAGCTGCAGGAGCGGCTGGGGCAGCAGCAGCAGGAGCGGCTGCAGGAGCAGCGGCTTCTTCTTTTTTGCCGCAAGCGGTCAAAGCAACGGCGGCCAACAAAGCGGCGAACAAAACGGATTTGGTCATGGTGAGTTCCAGTGAATGATTGAAATAACAAAAACAACAAACTTCTTTGAACAGACCAAAAAAAACCCCGCATCGGGGACACGAGGATTGGTCAGTCCGGTTCCGCTTTTTCTGCCGCGTTGGCGTTAATCGCTGAACTGGACCGGATCATACGCCTGAAAAAACAACCGTGATTACCCTAAGGCAATAATTATTTTGCACTGTCATTTTGACGTATCAAAAAAACAACAAATTAGTCCGAATGGTGTAACCAGCCCGCCTCAAACCACTGCGCCAGCAGCGCCTGGGCGTCGGTCGATGCCTTGGAAACCCGCTGAAACGACAAGTTTCGGCGATCGGCCAGTTCGCGCATCAAGCGCGCATCCGCACCACCAGCGAGAAAACTCTCACCATTAATGAAAACATGGTGTGGGTCGTGCATCATCCGCGTTCGCCGGTCCAAGACCACCGCCCCCACCGACCAAGGCTGCGCGGGCTCTTCGAACCAGACCCGGGGTTTGGGCTCGGTCATGACCTCACCCAAAGCACAGGCCAAGGACTGTCGATCGGCCACGAGCCGCTGCAAGCCATCCACCGAAAAATCAATCAAAGCTTCTGGGACCGCACCGGGTTGGTTCGTTGCGCCCTGCTGCGGATCTCGGTACAGGGTTTCGTCCTCCCAAGCCTCGGCCATGCGCTGGAGCAACTCACCGGCCAAACCACCGCGCTGAGGCGCGCGAAAGCCCACCGAGTAGGTCGTGCAGTCCGCGGTCTCGGCAACACCGTCGTGGGCCCATTTGGGGGGCAAATAGAGCATGTCGCCGGGGTTGAGCACGAACTCTTCTTCTGGCTCGAACTGGCTCAAGATTTTCAAAGGGACATTGGGCTGCAAAGAAAGGTCTTTTTGTCGCCCGATGCGCCAGCGCCGCTCGCCGCTGGCCTGCAGCAAAAACACGTCGTAGCTGTCGTAGTGCGGGCCCACGCCGCCGCCTTGGCTGGCCCAAGAAATCATCAGGTCATCCAAACGGGCGTCGGGCACAAAACGAAAGCGCTGCAGCAGTTCGTGCGCGCTTTGCACGTGCGTGTCCACGCTTTGCACCAACAGCGTCCAAGCCGGGCGTGAGACGGGCGGCAAGGCCTTGCGGGCAAAAGGCCCGTGGCGCAGTTTCCAGCCTTTGGCTTGGTGCTCGATCACCCGTGACTCCACCGCTTCTTGGCTGGCCAACTCAAACAAAGCCGCTCGATCCAACAAAGGCGCAAAGCCAGGAATGGCTTGGCGGATGAGCAGCGGCTTTTTTTGCCAATGCCGGCGCATGAACTGTTGGGGGGTGAGGCCGCCGAGCAAGGGGGTGGCTTGGTCGATGGGTGTGGTGAGGGAGGTCAAAGAGGTGCTTGAGATCATGGGACAATTGTCGGATGAAAATCACCCCACAATGCGTGGTGTCCTTGAGCTGGGTGCTCAAAGATGCCCAAAACGACGAATTGGACGTCCTCAACGAGCCTTTGGACTTCTTGGTCGGCGGCACCGACCTGCTCGCCAGCATCGAGGCCGCCCTGCAAGGCAAAGAAGCCGGCGATGAGATCGATTTGAGCTTGGAGCCCGCCGATGCTTTTGGCGACTACGACGAGCGCTTGCTGTTCTTGGAGCCTTTGAGCCAACTGCCCAAAGACATCACCGAAGGCATGGCGTTTGAAGGCCTGCCCGAGGGCTGCAACCCCGAGGCCCCCAAAGACCGCATTTACTTCGTCAGCGACATTTACCCCGAGCACGCGGTACTCGACGGCAACCACCCGCTGGCCGGCATTGGCCTGCGGCTACACCTGACGGTGCACGAGGTGCGCGAAGCCTACGAAGAGGAAATTGGCCGCGGCACCTTGGGCGCCGGGTTTTTCAATATGCAGGTCGAGCCCGTGGCGACCCAAGCCGCCGACGGCTCAAAACCGACCCTGCACTGAGCCTCAGCCGCGACCGGTGGAGCCGTAACCACCGGCGCCGCGTTCGCTGGCCGCATCGAAGTCATCGACGACCCGGAACTGCGCCTGCACCACGGGCACGATCACCATTTGGGCGATGCGATCCATGGGCTCGATGGTGAACGCCGTGGGGCTGCGGTTCCAGCAGCTCACCATGAGCTGCCCTTGGTAGTCGCTGTCGATCAAACCCACCAAATTGCCCAAGACGATGCCGTGTTTGTGGCCCAAGCCCGAGCGTGGTAGCAACATGGCCGCGTAGGCCGGGTCGGCCAAATGAACCGCCAAACCCGTGGGCACCAGTTGCCAAGCGTTGGGCGCTAGAGTCAGGGGCTTATCCAAACAGGCGCGCAAATCCAGGCCCGCGCTGCCCGCCGTCGCGTAAGCCGGCAAGTGCTCGGCCATGCGCGGGTCCATGATTTTGACGTCGATGAGCATGCCAGAGGACGCCATCATTTCTTCATCGATTCCAGCAAAGCCTTGGCCGGGTCAACCTCGGTTTCTTCTTCGGGTGGTGTGGGCAACCCGTCCTTGCTGGCGGGAGCGTCTTGCGGGGTTTCGTTGGCGGCTTCATCTTCCAGACCCGACATGTTGTTGAGCATGTCCGAGACCGTGGCGTCGTCGACCACCGCGGCTTTGGTCAGATTACCCGTGACCAGCGTGGGGTTCATCACGATCACCGCCACCATGATGAGTTGCAACACGATGAAGGCGATCGAGCCTTTGTAGATTTGCAGGGTCGTCACCGCTGCAATGCGCTCGCCCGTGACCTTGTCCGTGTAGTCCTGACGCGCGACCACGCTGCGCAGGTAGAACAGCGCAAAACCAAAGGGCGGCGTCAAGAACGAGGTCTGCAGGTTCATGGCCAAGATGATGCCGAACCAGATCAGGTTGATGTCGAGCTTCTCGGCCACCGGCGCCAACAATGGCACCACGATGAAGGCGATTTCAAAGAAATCGATGAACATACCCAGAATGAACACGAGCAGGTTCACAAACAACAAGAAACCCAATTGACCGCCTGGCAGTTTGTCGAACAGGTGCTCGACCCAGATGTGGCCATCGGCGGCGTTGAAGGTGAAGCTGAAGACGGTCGAGCCGATCAGGATGAACATCACAAAAATGGACAGCTTGGTCGAGTTTTCCAAAGCCTGTTGGAGCAAATTCATGGACAAGGTGCGGCGCGCACTGGCCATCAACAAGGCGCCAATAGCCCCCATGGCACCGCCCTCGGTGGGGGTGGCAATGCCCAAGAAAATCGTGCCCAAGACCAAGAAGATCAAGACCAGCGGCGGGATCAGCACAAAGGTGACGCGCTCCGTCAAACGCGAGAGCAAACCAGCGCGGGTGTATTTGTTGATGAGTGCCAAACCCAAGGCGACGAACGCGCCAATGGTCGTGGACAGGATGAAAACCTCATCGTTGGCAGCGGGACCCTCGCGCCCGACCCAAGGGTTGATGATGGACTCATGGACCGAAGACCAAGCCCAAGCACAG
>DAISXI010000007.1:21152-39818 GCA_036825935.1 Hydrogenophaga sp. | reverse complement strand
CGTCGTCGGCTTGCGGCACGTTCAGGTCGGCGCGGATGAACACGCGTTTGCCAGCGGCGCTGCGGTTGCTACAAAGGTCGGAAAAACGGATGAAGGACATGGTGTTCGCTGAGTGAAAGAAAAACCCGATTGTAAAAACCCGTCACCAACCCAGACCGATGTGCAAGGGCAGGTACACGGCCATGCCGGCCAAGATGGTGCCCAGTACGCTGCGCTGCCACACAAACCAAGCCAAGCCTGCCAAAGCAGCGAAGATGCGGGCGTCCCACACCGTGCTGATGAGCGCGCCTTGGCTCATGACGACCTCGGGCACCACCACCGCGGCCAAGGCCGCGATGGGCGCGTACTGCAAGCCGCGCTGTGCCCAATTCGGTAACGTCCATGGGCGGTTGGAAATGAAGAAAAACCCGCGCGTGACCACCGTGATCACGCCCAAAGCGACGATGGTCAAGAAGGTGTGGAGGTCGATGTCAAACACGGCTGTCACCTTTCTGGGTCAAGGCGTGGACCTTCTCGATGACCAAACAAGCCGCCACCGCACAGACGATCGCGGCCAAGATGTTGAGCTTCAAAGGTAAAGCCCAAGCCGCCACCGCTGCGGCACCCGCGATACCGGCCGACACCATGCGCAGGGTCGAGGAGGCCAGGGAAGCCATCACGCCCACCAAAGCCAATATGCCCGCAAAGCCCAAGCCCCATTCGGTGGGAATCCACTGGGCCAAGACCACACCGATCACGCTGGCCGTCATCCAAGAGAGGTAGTTCACCGCGCTGTTGCCCATCAGATAGGCCTGCTGGGCGCTCAGGCCCTCGGGGGTGGTGGCGGGCTCATGGTAGCGGCGCGCAAAAAAAACATAACTCAGGTCGGCGGTGACGTAGCCGCTGACCATGCGCTTCCAGCGCGGCAGGTGCATCATGAACGGGCGCAGGTGCGCCGAGAACACCACAAAGCGCAGGTTCACACAAAAGGCCGCCGCCAAGATCACCCACAGGGGCGCGCCCGCGAGCATGAGCGGCAGGGCGGTGAGCTGGGCGCTGCCGGCGTAAACGATGAGGGTCAAGAGCAGGGCTTCAATGACCGACATGCCCGACTTGACCATGGCCACGCCGGTCATCATGCCCCAGGCCGCGATGCCCATGGCCACGGTGACTTGGTCGCGGATGCCATCCCAGAATTCGGTTTGTTGGCGGTATTCGCGCAGGTAAAACATCAGACCTCCGGGCGCTGCAAACGCTCGCCCACTTGCAAAGCAAAACCGCGCAAAAACTCAGCCACGGGCAAACGCTTGCCGCCGGCGCGCTGCAAGGTGGTGAGCACCAAGACGCCGTCACCGGTTTGCACCTGCACACCGTGTTCGCTCACCGCCAAGACCTCGCCCACAGCGCCCGCGCCACCCGGCTGGGCGTGAGCGGCCCAGACCTTGAAGCTGTCGTCGCCGCGCGCGGTTTGGGTGCCGGGGAAGGGGTCGAAGGCGCGCACGCGGCGCGCCAAGGTCTCGGCGCTCAAGCCCCAATCGAGTGTGGCTTCGCGTTTCTCGATTTTGTGGGCGTAGCTGATGCCCGCTTCGGGCTGCACCACGGGGCGCAAGCCCCCACAAGCGGCCAACTCCAGCGCCTCGACCATCAAGCGCCCACCGAGCGCGGCCAAGCGGTCGTGCAAGCTGGCGGTCGTGTCTTGGGTTTTGATGGACAGGGGCTCCACCAACAACATGTCGCCGGTGTCCAAACCCGCGTCCATTTGCATGATGGTCACGCCGGTCTGGGCGTCACCGGCCTCAATCGCGCGGTGGATCGGCGCGGCCCCGCGCCAACGCGGCAACAAGGAGGCATGGATGTTGAAGCAGCCCAAGCGGGGGGCATCGAGCACCCACTGCGGCAAGATGAGCCCGTAAGCGGCCACCACCATGGCGTCGGCGCGCGCATCCGCGATGGCTTGTTGTGCGGCTTGGGCGGCCTCGGCGTGCGCACCGTTCAAACGCAAACCCGTGGGCTGCACGACGGGGATGGCGTGGGTTTGGGCGCATTGCTTGACGGCCGAAGCCTGTAACTTCATGCCACGGCCCGCGGGGCGGTCGGGTTGGGTCAACACCAAAGGAATGTCAAAACCCGCGGCGATCAAGGCTTGCAAGGCCACCCGGGCAAAGTCCGGCGTGCCGGCAAAAATCACACGCATGCGGTCAATCCCGCTCGGCTTCGCGCTGGGCTTTGAGCAGCTTGGTTTTGATGCGGTCGCGCTTGAGCGGCGAGAGGTACTCCACAAACACCTTGCCCATGAGGTGGTCCATCTCGTGTTGGATGCACACGGCCAAGAGGCCTTCGGCCTCGACGGTGCGGCTCTGGCCTTTTTCGTCCAAGGCGCGCACCTTGATGGACACCGAGCGCTCCACGCCATCGTAAATGCCGGGCACCGACAAACAGCCTTCTTCGCCCTTGCGTTTTTCGTCGCTGGCCCACTCCACCTCGGGGTTGATGAGCACCAAGGGTTCGTTGCGCTCTTCGCTCACGTCGATGACGATAAGGCGCTCGTGGAAATCCACCTGCGTGGCGGCCAGGCCGATGCCGCTGGCGTCGTACATGGTGGCCAACATTCGGGCAATCTGGGTCTGAATGCGATCGTCCACCGCGGCCACGGGCTTGGCCACCGTGTGCAAACGGGGATCGGGGAAACACAGGATCGGCAGGAGTTCGGGCTTGCTCATGGGTGGGCCAAGAAAATTGGACAAACAGTGACCGCTCAGCGACAGCGGTGCGGCGAAGTCTGTATTTTCGCCCCTTTTTGCCGGGGCTGGCACACACGCCCCACACAGCCCTCCAGCCTAATGGCGGCATGAGAAGGAACCCACCCATGACACGGTTTTGGACTTGGACCCGCAGCGCCTTGAGCGCCTTGCTGCTCGGCGCGGCCAGCACCGGCCCCGCGCAAACCCTGTTGCTTGACCCCGAGGCCTTGAACGATGCGCCGCGGGTGGTGGCCAGCGTCGATGACCGCCTGCTGATGGGGCCGGGCGACACACTGGAGGTTCGTGGGCCGCACACCGAGCGTTTGCAGCTCGGCGAACGCTACCGTTTGGTGCGCTGGCAACCCGTCAAGCGCGCGCAGCCCAACGCGCCGGGCAGTCCCCAGTGGGTGCAGCTGCTGGCCCACGCGCGGGCAGAACGTGTGCACACGCACGGCACCCCCGCCGCGTGGCTGCGCATCGAAGACGCCAGCGACGCGGTGCGCTGGGGCGACGGGGTGTGGTGGTGGCCTGAAGACGGGCGCACGCCATGAACCACGAGACCTTGGCGGCTTGGTTGCGCTTGTCGCTCACCCCCGGTGTGGGCTGCGAGGCGGCGCACCGTTTGCTGCAAGCGGCCGGCAGCGCCGAGGCCGTGTGGACACAAGACCCCGACGATTGGGTGCGCTGTGTGGGCCACCCGCTGGCAGCGGCCCTGCGTGAGCCCCCGCCCGATTGGCCAGCCACGCTGGCGCGCCACGGCGATTGGCTCAGCACCGCCGAGCACCACCTGCTGACCTGGGGCGACGCCGACTACCCCGCGGACCTGCTCAACATCCCGGACCCGCCGCTGCTGCTGTGGGTACAAGGCTCGCGCAGCGCACTGTCGCACCCCCTGCGTTTGGCCATCGTGGGCAGCCGCAACCCCACGCCCCAAGGCCAGCGCCACGCCCTGGACTTTGCCCAAGCCCTGGGACAAGCTGGTGTGTGTGTGGTCTCGGGTTTGGCACTGGGCGTGGACGCGGCGGCACACGAAGGGGCGCTGCTGGCCCAAGCCCCCACCTTGGCGGTGGTGGGCACCGGCTTGGACCGCGTCTACCCGCGGCGTCACGACGACTTGGCGCAGCGCATTGTCAACGGCGGCGGGGCGCTCATCAGCGAATACCCCTTGGGCACGCCACCCTTGCCGCACCACTTCCCGCGGCGCAACCGCATCATTTCGGGCTTGTCCGAAGCGGTGCTGGTGGTGCAGGCTGCGCTGCGCTCGGGCTCTTTGATCACGGCCCAACAAGCGCTGGAGCAGGGGCGCGATGTGATGGCCATTCCAGGCTCCATCCACGAAGCCCAATCCAAAGGCTGCCATGCGCTCATCCGCCAAGGCGCCAAGCTGGTGGAGTCGGCCCAAGACGTGCTGGAGGAGCTGCGCGGCACGCCCGTGCAAGGCGAGTTGCTGGGCGATGCAGCGGATGCGCCGGCAGCGCCCGACGATGAGGTTTTGACCGCCATGGGCTTTGAGGCCGTGGGCCTCGACGCGTTGCAAGCGCACTGCGGGTGGTCCACCGAAGCCTTGCAAGCGCATTTGCTCAACTTGGAGCTGGAGGGTCGGGTGGCCCGCGTGGCGGGCGGGCGTTACCAGCGCATCGAACGGGCCTGAGACCGCTGTGGCGCTCAAGGCCTCAAACGCTGGCGCCTGCGTTGGGGTCGTTGGGGTCGATGTCTTCTTTTTTCGTGTCGTTGATCAGGTCTTCGCGCTTGATGCCCAACCACATGCCGATACCGGCGGCCACAAAAATTGAGGAGTAAATGCCGAACAAAATGCCGATGGTCAAGGCCAAGGCAAAGTAGTAGAGCGTGGGGCCACCGAACAAGAGCATGGACAAAACCATGATTTGTGTCGATCCGTGGGTGATGACGGTGCGGCTGATGGTCGAGGTGATGGCGTGGTCGATGACCTCGACCGTGGTCTTTTTGCGGTAGCGGCGGAAGGTCTCGCGGATGCGGTCAAAAATCACCACCGACTCGTTGACCGAATAGCCCAGCACGGCCAGCACCGCGGCGAGCACCGCCAGCGAAAACTCCCACTGGAAGAAAGCAAAGAAGCCCAAGATGATGATGACGTCGTGCAAGTTGGCGATGATGGCCGAGACGGCGTACTTCCATTCAAAGCGCACCGCCAAATAAATCATGATGCCAGCGATCACCATGCCCAAGGCCTTGAGACCGTCTTCCACCAACTCTTGGCCCACTTGTGGGCCAACAAATTCGGTTCGACGCAAGGTGACCGTGGGGTTTTCAGCCTTGAGCGCTTTGAGCAACTCATCGGATTGTTGACCGGCGGTCTTGCCCGCTTGTGACGGCAAGCGCATGAGCACGTCGCGCGAGGTGCCGAAGTTTTGCACCGGCACATCGGCAAAACCTTGGGCCTCGACCACGCGGCGAACAGCGGCCAAATCGGCGGGTTGTTCGTAGGCCACTTCCATGACCGTGCCACCAGTGAACTCGACCGACAGGTTCAAACCACGGGCAAACAGGAAGAAAACCGCCAAGACAAAGGCGGCGAACGAAATCGCGTTGAACACCGCCACGTGGCGCATGAACGGGATGTCTTTTTTGATGCGAAAGAATTCCATACCGTGTTTCCGTTCACTTGCTCACCGCGCGCGAGGGGCTCGCGTCGGGTGTCCACACCGTGCCAATCGACAGGGTTTTGAGTTTCTTCTGGCGGCCATACCAAAGGTTGACCAAGCCGCGCGAAAACACGACGGCCGAGAACATGCTGGTCAAAATGCCAATGCAGTGCACCACAGCAAAACCGCGCACGGGGCCCGAGCCAAAAATCAGCAAGGCCACGCCCGCGATCAGCGAGGTGATGTTGGAGTCCAAAATCGTGCCCCACGCGGTGTCGTACCCAGTGTTGATGGCGGTTTGCGGCGCCGATCCTTTGCGCAACTCTTCGCGCACGCGCTCGTTGATGAGCACGTTGGCGTCGATCGCCATGCCCAAGGCCAGCGCCATGGCGGCGATACCCGGCAGGGTCAAGGTGGCTTGCAGCATCGAGAGCACCGACACCAAAAGCACCAAGTTGAAAGCCAAGGCCAAGCTGGAGAACACGCCAAAGAGCACGTAATAAATGCACATGAAGGCCACAATCACCACGAAGCCCCACATCACGCTGTTGAAGCCGCGTTCGATGTTTTCTTTGCCCAAGCTCGGACCGATGGTGCGCTCTTCCACGATCTCCATGGGCGCGGCCAAGGAACCGGCGCGCAAGAGCAGCGCGGTGTCGGTGGCTTCCATGGTGCTCATGGAGCCCGAAATTTGAACGCGGCCGCCCCCGATTTCGCTGCGAATAACCGGGGCAGTGACCACTTCGCCACGGCCTTTTTCAAACAAGATGATGGCCATGCGCTTGTTGATGTTCTCGCGCGTGACGTCGCGGAAGATACGCGCACCTTTGGCGTCCAGGGTCAGGTGAACCGCGGGCTGCTGGTTGTCGTCAAAGCCAGCCTGCGCGTCCGTGAGGTTCTCACCGGTGAGCAATACCTCTCGTTTGACGATGACCGCTCTGCCATCGCGATCGGGGTAGCGTTCAGCACCGAACGGCACGGGGCCGCTGTTGCGCTCAGCGGCCAAGCCTTCAGCGGACTCGTCCACCAAACGGATTTCCAAGGTCGCGGTGCGACCCAAAATGTCTTTGGCCTTGGCCGTGTCTTGCACGCCAGGGAGTTGCACCACGATGCGGTCGATGCCTTGCTGCTGAATCACCGGCTCGGCCACGCCGAGTTCGTTGATGCGGTTGTGCAGCGTGGTGATGTTTTGTTTGAGCGCCTGGTCTTGCACCGCACGCGCCGCCACGGGGTTGAGCGTGATCGTCAGCACGCGCGCCGCTGGGTCGGTGGCGGGCGAGACCAAGAGGTCGGGAAACTGGTCTTTGAGGAGTTGGGTGGCGGCGGCTTCGGTGGCCTCGTCGCGCACACTGAGTGTCAAGGTTGCGCCTTGACGGGACAGGCCGTTGTGGCGCACGGTGTTCTCACGCAAAGCGGTGCGCACATCACCGAGCAGCACGTCCATGCGACGCTGCAAAGCGGCGTTCATGTCGACTTGCAGCATGAAGTGCACGCCACCGCGCAAGTCCAAGCCCAAGTACATGGGCGATGCGCCCAAACTGGACAACCATACGGGGGTGCGGGGCAACAGGTTGAGCGCCACGACGTGGCTGGGGTTACCAGGCTCGGTGTTGAAAGCCCGCTCCAGCGCGTCGCGCGCTTGCAACTGCTCGTCGGTGGTGTCAAAGCGGGCTTTGATCGAGTTACCGTCGAACTGCACCAAGGACGGCTTCAAGTTGGCGGCCGCCAAAGCGGCCTCCACACGCACCACGGTTTCGGTGTCGATGCGCACAGTGGACTTGCCCGCCGAGACCTGAACCGCGGGCGACTCGCCAAACAGATTGGGCAATGCATAGAGCGAGCCAATCACCAAGGCCACGGCGATGACCAGGTATTTCCACAAAGGGTAGCGGTTCATAGGGGCATCACATCACAACATCAACACAGGGGCGGGCCTAAGCCCTCGCTTCACAAGGCTTTGATCGAGCCTTTGGGCAAGACCTGCACGACCGCGGTGCGCTGCATTTGCACTTCCACGCCGTCGGCCAATTCCAAACCGATGTAGGTCTCGCTGATTTTGGAGACTTTGCCCAAGAAGCCGCCCACGGTGATGACTTCGTCGCCCTTGGCCAAGGCTTCGACCATGGCTTTGTGCTCTTTTTGGCGCTTCATCTGAGGGCGGATCATGACGAAGTACAGCACCACGAACATCAACAGCAAGGGCAGCATGCTGAGCAGGGTGGATTGGGTGTCGCCACCGGCGGCTTGAGCGTAAGCAGAAGAGATGAACACGGCAAGGTCTCCAGGTCAAAACAACAAGTTATTGGAGCGGCGGCGCGCGCGGCGACCTCCACCCCAGACAAGCCGGTTATTGTATGCGGCGGCGGATACCGTCGGCCACACCCTCAGGCCCAGTCGGATTCGCAGCGAACCCACGCCTCCAAAGCCGCCGCTTGGGCTTTCGCTTTGACGTGCCCATAGCCTTTGATACTTTGGGGGATTTGCGCCCAACGCACGGCCAAGTCGTGGTTGTGTGTGTTCAGGCCTTCGGTCCAGCGCTGCACCGCGGCTTCGTAGCGCGCCACCCACTGGCGCTCGCTGCGGCGCTCCTCGGTGCGACCGAACACGTCCAGCACCGTGCCGCGCAAACCCTTGAAGCGCGCCAAGGTGGCGAACACCGGCAACATCCAAGGGCCGAAACGGCGCTTGCGCGGTTGGCCTTGGGCGTCGGTGTCGCCCAAGAGCGGCGGGGCCAAGTGGAAGTGCAGCTGCACGTCGCCCTCGAATTGCTCGCGCACGCTGGCCTTGAAGGTCGGGTCGCTGTGCAGGCGGGCAACTTCGTACTCGTCTTTGTAGGCCATGAGCTTGAACAGGCCGTTGGCCACGGCCATCGTCAAGCGGGTTTGCTGCAAAGGCGCCTCGGCTTGCTCGATGCGGCGCACGGCCTGCTCGTAGCGCCGGGCGTAAGCGGCGTTTTGGTATTGGGTCAGGAAGGCCACGCGCCTCTGCACCGTCTCGGCCAAACTCGCGGGTTTGTGCCACACCACGGTTTGGGCGCCCACGCCCGCCAAACGTTGCGCAAAGGCCTGTGGGTCGTGCGCGGCCCAGCGGCCCCAAGCAAAGGCTTGCTGGTTGTTGGCCACCGCCACGGCGTTGAGCACCATGGCTTGCATCAACGCATCCAAGCCCACGGGCAGCCAGCCTTTTTGCCAAGCGTAGCCCAAGAGCATGGGGTTGGCGTACAAGCTGTCGCCCATCAAGGTGGTGGCGCTGCGCTCGGCATCGAACACGCCCACGGCGTCTTCGCCCAGGTGCGCCAACAAACGCGCCACGCAAGCCTGCGAGGGGTTTTGCCAATCGGGTTGGCGCACGAAGGCCGCGGTGGGCGAGGCGTGGCTGTTGAGGGCCATGCGGGTACGACCGGGTCGCAAGCGCTGCCAGGTGTCGGCCTGAGCGGCCACCAAGGGGTCGCAGCCGACCACCAAATCGGCCGCCGCAGCCGACACGCGGGTGGTGCGGATGGCGTCGGGCCGCGCGGCCAAGAGCACATGGCTCCAGGTGGCGCCTCCTTTTTGGGCCAAGCCGGCCGCGTCTTGTGTGACCACGCCTTTGCCTTCGAGGTGGGCCGCCACGCCCACGATTTGCCCGATGGTGATCACACCCGTGCCGCCCACACCGGCCAAGACCATGCCCCATACCGGTTCGCCCAATTCGGGCAAGACGGGTATGGGCAGGTCCGAGGGTGGGCCCGACGCAGCGGCAAGCGCGGCGGGTGCGCGGCGCAGGCGAGCGCCAGTGACCGTCACAAAACTCGGGCAAAACCCTTTCACACACGAAAAATCTTGGTTGCAGGTGTTTTGGTTGATGCGCCGTTTGCGGCCGAATTCGGTTTCCAGAGGCTCCACCGACAAGCAATTGGACTGCGTTGAACAGTCGCCACAACCTTCGCACACCGCGGAGTTGATGACCACGCGCTCATCGGGCGTGACCAGCGTGCCGCGTTTGCGACGGCGGCGTTTTTCGGTGGCGCAGGTTTGGTCGTAAATGATGACGGTGGTGCCTGGGCGTTCGCGCATCACGCGCTGGATCGCGTCCATGCGGTCGCGGTGTTCGATGGCGATGCCCTCGGGCAAACCCACCACGCCTAGGTATTTGCCGGGCTCGTCGGTGACGATGGTGATCAGGCGCGCGCCTTCGGCAATGAGGCTTTGCGCGATTTGCACCACGCTGTGGCCTTCGGGGCGCTCACCGACTTGTTGGCCACCGGTCATGGCCACAGCGTCGTTGTACAAAATTTTGTAGGTGATGTTCACCCCGGCAGCGATGCTTTGGCGGATGGCCAAAATGCCGCTGTGAAAGTAAGTGCCATCGCCCAGGTTGGCGAACACATGGGCCTCGGTGACAAAGGCTTGTTGCCCCACCCATGGCACGCCCTCACCGCCCATTTGGGTAAAACCCACGGTGTTGCGGTCCATCCAAGTGGCCATGTAGTGGCAGCCGATGCCGCCCAAGGCGTGTGAACCTTCGGGCACCTTCGTGCTGCTGTTGTGCGGACAGCCCGAACAAAACCAAGGTTGGCGCAAGGCGTCTTGTTGGGCGCTGGCGTCCAAGGCCAACAGGGCGCGCTGCTGCGCATCGAGCACCGCCAAATGCCCGTCGATGCGCGCTTGCACGTCCTCGGGCACACCGAGCTTGCGCAGGCGCTGGGCGACGGCGCGCGCGATGATGGACGGGTTGAGGTCGGCGTTGGCGCGCAACAAGGTGTGTGCGCTGGGATTGGGCATGGACCACTCCCCGCCGGTGTGGTCACCCTCGACCTCGTCGAACTTGCCCAAGACATTGGGGCGCACATCGGCGCGCCAGTTGTAGAGCTCTTCCTTGAGTTGGTATTCGATGACTTGGCGCTTTTCTTCGATCACCAAAATTTCGCGCAAACCGGTGGCGAACTCGCGCGTGGTTTGCGCCTCCAGTGGCCACACCACCGCCACCTTGTGTAGGCGCAGGCCGATGCGCCGGCAGGTGTCGTCGTCCAAACCCAAATCCAGCAGGGCTTGGCGTGTGTCGTTGTAGGCCTTGCCGCTGGCGATCAGGCCCAAGCGGTCGTTGGGGCCTTCGATGGCGTTGTGGTTCAGGCGGTTGGCGCGCACATAGGCCAGCGCGGCGTACCACTTGTGGTCGAACAAACGCGCCTCTTGGTCGAGCGGATGGTCGGGCCATCGGATGTGCACCCCACCAGGGGGCATGTCGAAGTCGGGCAAAGCGATGCGCACGCGCTCGGTGGCGACGTCCACGACCGCACTGGACTCGACGATTTCTTGGATGGTTTTCATGCCCGCCCACACGCCCGAAAAACGGCTCATGGCCAAGGCGTGAAGCCCCAGGTCCAAGATGTCTTGCACCGAGGCTGGGAAAAACACCGGCAGACCGCAGGCTTTGAAGATGTGGTCGCTTTGGTGAGCGGCGGTGGAGCTTTTGGCCACGTGGTCGTCACCGGCCACCGCGATCACACCGCCCAGCGGGCTGGTGCCGGCCATGTTGGCGTGTTTGAACACGTCAGAGCAGCGGTCCACGCCCGGGCCTTTGCCGTACCAGATGCCGAACACGCCGTCGTAGCGTCGGCTGGTCGGTGGCGCAAAACCCAGTTGCTGCGTGCCCCACACGGCTGTGGCGGCGAGTTCTTCGTTGACGCCGGGTTGGAACACCACGTGCTGGGCTTTGAGGTGCGCCTGCGATTTTTGCAGCAGTTGGTCGTACGAGCCCAAAGGCGAGCCGCGGTAACCGCTGATGAAACCCGCGGTGTGGTGACCGGCCAGCGCATCGCGCTGGTGCTGCAACATGGGCAGCTTGACCAAGGCCTGCACGCCGCTCATGAAGGCGTGGCCGTGGTCTTGGGTGTATTTGTCGTCGAGTGAGAACGAAGGGGATCGTGCGTTCATGTCGTGGTTCCAGGTTGAAAGAGAGCGCCTTGTGGGCGAGCCGTTCGGGCGTGCTCGCCGATCGGGCCAGCACACCTGTTGAGGGTGCATGCAGTGTATGCGGGCGCCGTGCCCGCTTTGGCTTCAGGGACTTGGTGTTTCCCCTGATGGGCGCGCCATCAGCGGGGCCACAAAGCCCACAAACGCACCGGTTGCTTGAGCTGAGAGGCCACGGTGTAAGCCGGATCGTTCCAGCTGCCCCAGCCAGTGAAATAGTCGACACGTGCCGCACCCACGATGGCGCCACCGGTGTCTTGCGCCATCACCAACTTGTTGACCCGCAGCCCTGGGCCTTGCGTGGAGAGCCAGACCGGGGTGCCGTAGGGGATGCTGCCGCGGTCCACCGCGATGGAGCGCCAAGGCGTGAGAGGCACGCCCTGAGCCCCGCGCGGGCCGAACATGGCGTCGACCGCCGACAGCGGCTCTTCTTGGAAAAACACCACACGCGGGTTGACCTGCAGCAACTCGTTGAGGCGATGGGGGTTGGCGGCCACCCAAGCTTTGATGCCATCCCAGGACACGTCGCTCGTCAAGCGCAGGTCCAATAGCCAGCGGCCGATGCTTTGGTAGGTTTGTCCGTTGTGACCGGCGAAGGCCAAACGCACCGAGCGTTGCGAGCCGTCGGGCTCGGTGACCAAAAAACGCCCCGAGCCTTGGATTTGCACAATCAGCGCATCGATCGGGTCTTTGAGCCACACCAAGGCCCGGCCTTGCAAGCTGCGCTGGGCTGACGCGTCGGTATCGAACTGAGCGCGGGTGGGGCCGGCTTCGCCCGATCGCCAACCGAGGGGGGTTTGGTACAGGGCGGTGCGGTGCGTTTCGGTGCGCACGCGGCTGGCTTGCATCATGGGTTCGTAATAGCCGGTCATCAGACCCTCGGGGAGACGGCCATCGCGCTCGGTGATGCGGTAGGGCACAAAGCGCTGCTCCAACCAGCGGGCTTTGTCGTCATCGGAGGCGATCGAGAGTTGGCGCACATCGCCGCACACCGCGCCGATGACCGGCGCGGGCTTTTCACAACTGCGCAACCACGCACCCCAAGCTTCATGCAGAGCGTCTTGGCCCCAACCGGGCAGCTCAGACCAACGTACCGCTTGCCACTGGCTTTTTTCGCGCAACCACGAAGGCCCCGATTCCCCAGCGCCGATGCCCTGGGCTTGCTGGGGCTGCTCGATGGGGGGCGAGCCGCAGGCCACCAAGCTGCCTACAATTAAAGCCAACATCCACCGCGCCATGAGGCGCGGCCCAACCGCTGGTGAATTGAGGCTCATCGCATGACCTTGTTGTTGCTCGAAGCGCTGGGCGCGCTGTTGATTTTCATTTTCATCGTGTGGTGGACCATGTTCTCGGGCCGGCCAAAAGGCGAACTGCCGCCGCAAGATAAAACCGCAGCGGACAAGAAAGACCCCCCAAGCAATTGATGGGCCATTGGGTCCATCAAGCCACGCCCCGCAACAGGTTGGCCAGCTCCACGGCCGACTTGACCTCCAACTTGTCAAACACCCGCGCGCGGTGCACCTCCACGGTGCGCACGCTGATGTGCAAGGCATCGGCCACCAGTTTGTTGGGCAGGCCCGCGGCCACCCGGTTCATGACGTCGCGCTCGCGCTCGGTGAGTTGGTCGAGTTTGGTCTGCACCCTTTGACGCTGTTGGCGCAGCGCCAGGACCTGGGTCGAATGGGCCAAGGCTTGTTCGATGCGGTCAACCAAAGCGTTGTCTGAAAATGGTTTCTCGCAAAAATCAAAAGCCCCGCGTTTGACCGCGTCCACGGCCGTGGGCACGTCGGCGTGGCCCGACAAAAAAATGACCGGCATCGCGGCTTGCCACGGCAAGGCCAGCAGTTGCTCAAACAAGGCCAAGCCACTGGTGCCGGGCATGCGCACATCGAGCAAGATGCAGCAAGGCAAATTCGGCTCTTGCCGCCAACCCTGCACCTCGTCCCAAAATTCGTCGGCGCTTCGGTAGGACTCGCTGAGCAGGCGGCGCGTGCGCAGCAGCCAAGCCAAGGCGTCGCGCACGCCCGCATCGTCATCGACAATGAAGACCTTGGCGTGGGGGTGCAGGCTGCTCATGGGCGAATCATAGTGTGGGTGCGGCAGGCAAGCGGAAGCGAAACACCGTGCCGCGCGGCTGCGCAGGCGCGTGCGTCAACTCCCCAGCGTGCTGTTCGATGACGGTTCGGCACAGGCTCAAGCCCAGACCCATGCCCTCGGCCTTGGTCGTGAAAAAAGGCGTGAACAACTGGGCTTGCGTCTCTTCGGACAGGCCCAAACCGTGATCGGTCACCGCGAACTCCACCCAACGACGAGCGCTTGTGCTGGGGTCGGGCTGGACCGATTGCACCGACAACGTCAAGACGCGCCAACCGCTGCGCGTCGGGGGGTCGCCAGCGGGCATGGCTTGCATGCCGTTGCGCGCCAAGTTCAACAGCACCTGCTCCACCATCGTGCGGTCGCACAGCACGAACGGCACGCCGGCCTGCACATCGGTGACCACACGGATGCCCGACTTGCCCGCTTGCAAAGCGACCAAGGGCTGGATCGACGCCAACAAATCGGCCGGTGCCACGGCCTCACGCACCTGTTCGCGCCGGCGCACAAAGTCCGACACGCTTTTGATGACGCGGGCCGCGCGGTCGGCCTGCGCGAGGATTTGGCGCATGGCGCTGGGCAAAAGATCGGGTTCGCGCTGTGGGTCAGCCAACAGGTTGAGTGAGCCGTTGGCGTAGCTGGCAATGGCCGCCAGTGGTTGGTTGAGCTCGTGGCTGAGCAAGGACGCCATTTCGCCCATCATGGCCAAGCGGGCCGTGGCTTGCAGGCGCTCTTGTTGGGCGCGGTTGAGTTCTTCGACGCGGCGCTGCTCGCTCAAGTCGAGCACCGCACTCATCCAGCCGGTCTGCAACCCTTGGGCATCGATCAAAGGCGCTTCGATGATGAGCACCGGGAAGTGCGTGCCGTCGCGACGCAGGAACATCGACTCAAAGCCTTCGCGCGGCAAGGCCTGTCCGGCCAAACGCACCGCTTGGCGCTGCTGGTACACGTCGAGCAATTCGGCGGGCCAATAGGGGGCGGGCAAGCCCGTGCCCAAGAGCTGTGCTGGGGTCCAGCCCACCATGTCACAAAACGCGGGGTTGACGTAGGTCAACCGGCCTTGCATGTCGCGGGCACGCAGCCCGGTGATGAGGGAGTTTTCCATCGCCTTGCGAAAGGCCAAGGCATCGGCCAGCTCGCGCTCGGCCCGCCAGCGCCGGCGCATGTCGCGCGCCAAGAACACCAACACCACCGCCAAAGACAAAGACAACGCCCCCACCACGGCGGTGAGCACATTGGGAAACAAACCCAAAGGGCGCCGGGGACCTTGCAGCTGCAGCTGCAAGGTGTGCCCGGGCAAATCCAGCAAAGCCGAGGCCTGCATCAAATCGCGCCCACCAGGCACGGTCGAGTGCAGGCTCAGCCGGGTGCCGTCGCCCTCGGTGAACGCCAAGCCTCGGCCACTGACCACGGCGCTCTTGACCCATTCGGCCATCATCGCCGGCAGGCTGTACGTGGCGACCAAAAAACCCTTGGGCATTCCCGATTGCGTGATGGGCAGACACATCTCCATCAGCTCCAGCCCGCGACCGCCGGACACCGGCCAAAAATAGTTGCTGGAAAAACTCGGGCCACTGATGCGCGTGGCCGCGTCGCACGCGCGCCGGATGTCGGGCAAGGCTTGATCGCGCGGCAAGGTTTGGAACACGTTGCCCAAGTAGGGCGAGTTGCTCACCACGAGCAAGGCCATGTCGGGGTTGCGCCACTCCAAACGAACCAGCTCGCGGTGGCCCTGCAACAAACCCTCGGCGCGTTGCGTCCAAACCGCGCTGTCGGCGTCGGCGGTGTTCAAGAGCTGCAGCATTTGGGTGTTGCGGGTGAGCTCGCTGCGCATGTCGTTGGCCAAGGCTTCGACGTCGCGCAACAGCCCATCTTGCTCGCGCGCCCGTTCGTACTCGCGGGCCAAAAACACCAACACACCCAACAAGCCCGCCAACAACACCAACAGCAAAAAACCCACCAACCACCAGCGCCTGGGGTAGCGCCAAGCACGCTTCAAGGCGGAGGTTCGCGGCATCACAAACGGCGGTGCTGCAGAGCCGGCAGCTGGCTGCGCACCGAGCGCAAACGGGCACGGTCGATCTCGGCGAGGGCAAAACCCGGCCCGTCGGTGTGCACCGCCAAGACCTCACCCCACGGATCGATCACCATGCTGTGGCCCCACGTGCGCCGACCGTTGTCGTGTGTGCCGCCTTGTGCGCTGGCGATCACATAGGCTTGGTTTTCGATGGCGCGCGCGCGCAACAAGACCTCCCAATGGGCTTGGCCAGTGGTGTGGGTGAAGGCCGCGGGCACCAACAACACATCGGCGGCCAAGGCCCGGTAGAGCTCGCCAAAACGCAGGTCGTAACAAATGCTCATGCCCACGCGCCAAGGCTCGCCCTGACCATCCGGCAGGCTCCATGCGGTGGGCGCGTCACCGGCCGAGAGCACGGCCGACTCATCGTACGACTCGCGACCATTGTCAAAGCGGAACAGGTGGATCTTGTCGTAGCGGGTCAGGGCCTGGCCCTGCGGATCAAACACCACGCAAGCGTTGGCCACGTGCAAAGGGTCATCGGTGGCCATGGGCAAAGTGCCCCCCACCAACCACACGCCGCAGTCGCGGGCCCATTGCGCCAACGCGGTTTGAACGGGGCCCTGCCCGGGCCGCTCGGCCAAGGCGAGTTTGTCGGTGTCGTGGTGTCCCATAAAACAAAAATACTCGGGCAAGACCACCAGTTGCGCACCCGCTTGCGCGGCTTGCACCACCCAGTGTTGGGCTTGCGCCAAGTTCTCGGCCAAATCGGCACCCGAAACCAGTTGAACCGCCGCCACTTTCATGAAAGTCTCCTGAACATCAAGGCGCTTTTCGCGCCGGTGGGCTGATTTTGGTCACCTGGGGGTCGGCCCAAGTCCCCGTCACCTGCATGTGCTGGGTGACTTTGTTTTTCAACGGGGTGCGCATGAGCACCTGCGCCAGCAAGGTGCTCCAACCCAACACTGGGTTGACGGCGATCATCCCCAATGACGCCGCGCCCACGTTGATCTCGGGCACGATCATGACGTCAAGGTCTTGTTCGCGGCGCACCAAGTTGATCTGGCCCTGGGTGTGCACGTCCACCAACAAACTGCGGATTCGCAAGTCTTGGCTGGTCGCCACCCCTTGGGCGACGTCCACGGTGCCACTGAACTCATCAAACACAAAGCCCTGAACAAAGGCGTTTCGGAAATCCAAAACAAACAACCTGGGCAGCGTTTGCAAACTCAACACGCCCAGCAAACGGCCCGCACCGGGTTTGATTTTCAAGATTTGACCGTCTTTCAAATTCAAGGCCCACTGGCCCGACAAACTGGGCAAGTCTGGGGTGATGGGTGAGCCCGCCCAGGCCACGGTGCCGCTGACCTGGCCTTTGCCCCCGTTCAAGTTGCCCGGCTGGCCCATGCGGGTCAACAGGGCGCCGGCGTCGCGGATGTCCAAGTCGAACGTCAGCCCCGTGCTTCTGGCGTCCGCCGAAGCCACCGAGGCCCATTGGCCGCTGGCGTTGAGGGTGGCCTCGGGCAAGGTCATGCGCAAGCGGCGCAAGAACCACGAATGCTGATCACCGCTGTCTTGCTGCTGTGCTTCAATTTCCAAGCGCCCCAGGTCCAAGGGGCCCACCGACAAGCGCTCCACCACCACGTCCAAAGAGGGGATGGAGGTGGGCTGATCGACCACCGCTTGCACCTCGGCTTTGGCGGCTTGGGTGTCGGCCGCTGGCACCGTGAGGTGGCTCAGCCGTGCGTGCACGTGGGCCACTTTGTCCGGTGTGGGCAGGCGCAGGCGCAACTCGCCTTGGGCTTCTTTGGCGCTCACGTTGGCCACCCATTCGCCCGCCTCGTGGCGCGCCTGCAAGGCCAAGGGGCCCAAGCTTCGTCGGCCCGCGCGCAAGGTGTCGATCTCCGCCCTCACCTGTCGGGGCCAATAGGCTGTGCTGGGGGTCGGCGCTGGCGTGGGCCCAGGCGCAGCGGGTGCCACGGGGGTCGGTCCACCAACAGACGCCCAGGTCGCTTGCCAAGCGTCGATATCCAACACCGGCAAGCGAACGCTGGCGTCCCAGCCGCGTGCTGGTGTCTTGATGGGTTCGCGGGGTGCGGCACCCACCCAAGCGTGACCAGAGACCACCACCGGTTCGGCGCGCAGATCGCGCCGCCAATCCAAGTCCACGATCTGCTCCGGGCCCTTGCCCAGCTGAAGCAACCAGCGGTCGGCCACAGCGCGCGCACCATCGAAGCGCTCCACGTTGGTGCGCAAGCGCAAGGGCAGTGCGGCCGCAGCGGCCTTGTTCAAGGGCGCGGGCAGGTCCATGCCCCAGCCCACCAAGTCGCTGCTGAAGTCGATTTCGGGCACACCACCGCGCACCCCCAAACGCAGCTGCACAGGGGTGCTGCCGCTCATGCGCTGGGCCAGGCGTGAGACCGACCCGAGCTGGGCTTGGCGCAAACCCTCGGCCGTGATCTGGCCTTGCACCTCAAAAGCCAATTGGCTGGGCTGTCTGGGCGCCACGGCCACGGTGCCACCTTTGACCGTCCAATCGCTGCCCAAGACCCGCGCCTGTGTGGGTTGAACGGTGAACCCTTTTTCGTCGAATTCGATGCGCCCCACGATGTTTTGGGCTTGGGGCGTACCGGGGCTGTGGCGCAGGCTCAAACCGTTCATGGCAAGGTGGCCTTGCAAGCGCAAATTGGGCTCGTCCGCGAAGGCCATTCGTAGCGCCAAGCCCCCGGCAATGTTGCCTTCGGCCTGGGTCAGTGCCAACGCCCCTGCGGTCATGCGGCTCAAAGGCGAGTGGTTGACGTAGTGCAAGAGCGCGGGCGCAGGGCCATCGAGCGCCAGGTTCACACTCAACTGGGCGGGGCCTTGGGCCAAATCGGTGATGGTCACTTGGCCTTGGCTGACGCGAACACCCGGGGCATCTTGCACATCGGACTCGATCGGTCCCACGCTCAAAGACCGCCCATCGAAGCGAAAGCCCGTGCTGGCCCGTTGCAAACGCGGCCAGGGTGCGTCGGTGGCGTTGTGCAAATAGGGCGGCAGGTAAGCAAAGTCCACGTCGCGCATGTCAGCGTCGATGGTCAACACGCCTTTGGCTTTGGGGCGGCCCAGCGGCAAATCGGCCAAATCGCCGTCCACACGGACCACCACTAGGGGTGCGAGCCCATCCGCAAAACCTTCGCGGACGTAACGGCGCACGCCGGGCGATACCTGCAAGGGCATGTAGCGGTGCACGGTGTTGAGCGCCACATCGCGCAACTGCG
>DAISXI010000007.1:0-21052 GCA_036825935.1 Hydrogenophaga sp. | reverse complement strand
ACCTGCAAGGGCATGTAGCGGTGCACGGTGTTGAGCGCCACATCGCGCAACTGCGCTTTGAGCTCCAGCACCCCCGGGAAACGCTGGGCGCCCGTGGCCCCCGGCACCGTTCGCCACTGGCCACGGATGTCCCCGTGCCAGTCGGTCGTGGCCAAGCTCAAGGATTTGATCGACGCTTGGATGCCCTTCTCGTCCATGGCCCAAGCCACCGCGCCTTCGAGCTGATCCACCACCACCCGGGGCTCGTCCAAGACGCCGAACAAATTCAGCTCGCCTCGCTCCATCTGCAGCTGCGCTTGGCCGCCGTCTTGGTGCAAAGAGAAGTTCACATTCAAGCCACGCCAACCTGGGCCGGGCGGCACCTGCTCGGTGCCATGGTCGACCCACGCGACCCGGCTGATCTGTCCCGCGGCGCGGTAAGAGCCGCGCCAAACGGGCGGCGCTTGGGGCTGCAGCCAATCCCAGTGCCACTGGGCATTCAACTCATCCACACGCCCGGCCACGTCCCAACGTTGCATGGCCTCTTGGATCGCCAAGGGCAGCGCAAACTGCCGCGCCAAAGGCTCCAAGGTGCTCAAATCCACGCCCTTGGCCTGGAGCTCGTCGGTGGCTTGCAAGCCGTCGGCTGAACGGATGCGCTCCAAACGCAACCAATCGCTGCGCCATGGCAAGCCGGTCTCGGTCAACAGGCTCAAACGGTCAAAAGACACGGCCAAGCGCTCACCCCAATCGGCCCGCACCACGCCCTTCAACGCGCTCAAACGGTGCACTGGCCCTTGCGCATCGGTCTGCCAAGCCACCATGGGCCAATTCAAATCCACGGTGGCGGCTTGCGGCTGGCCTTGTTTGAGCGTGACCCAAGCTTGCAGCGCACCGCTGCCGTCCACGTGGGTGACCACGTGCGGCGCCTCTGGCCAAACCGCCAGCAAAGACAACCACGGCTGCGTGTTGATGACCGGCGCCATGGCGTGCACGGTGCCGTCCCAGTGGGCCCAAGGGGCGGCTTTTGGGCTGTTGTCGGTGTTGGTCCAATTGGCCTGCAAACGCACGGCCTCACCCCAAGCCACGGGTGGCTTGAGATCCAAACGCGCGCTGTGCGTGTCGCCTTGTCGACGCAACACCGCTTGCACGCCCGTGAACTCGACGGTGTTTTGGCCCTGCTGTTCGTTGGTCCAGAGCAAGCGCCCGCCACGCACAGCCAGTTCGGTTTGAGCCAACAACCAGCGTGCGCCGGCCGAATCGCTCTCGTCTTTGGGGCTGACGTCCAAGCCCGCCGCCCACCAGCGGCCATCGGCACTGTGCCTAACATGAACCACAGGGGCGTCCATCACGACTTGCTCAAAGCCCTTGTGCCACAGAGACGTGAAGCCCAAACTGGCTTGCAAGCGTTGCATCTCAAAAGCCACTTGGCCTTGTGCATCTCGCCACCGCACGTCGCGGGCGACCCAAACTGGCGAGCGCCACCAACCGCGACTCTCAGCCTCCAAGGCGCCGATTTCCACCGGCAATCCCAACGCCGTGGAGGCCAAACTTTGCGCTTCCCCGCGCCACTCGCCGATTCGCGGCACAATCCAAAATTGCAACGCAGCCCAGAACACCACGAACGCCATCGCCACCACGCCCAACAAGCCCCAAGCGAGGCGGGAGACGATCGATGAGTACGCGGCGATTCGAGACAGCGTGGCTTTGAAGACTGACATGGGTTTCCTTGCAACGCTAAATTATGACGCCCCTCTCTCCCAACGGCCTCAGCGCAGCCGCTTTTTTGCACCCTTCGGCCGAACATTCGCGCTTTGTGGCCCGTGTTCGTCGACGCTATGCCGATGTCTTGCACCTCTTGCCCCCCGGCGTGCCACGCAAGGCGCAGATGCAATTGGGCTTGTCTGAACTGAAAGCCACGGGCTTGAATGCTCCCGCGGCATTGCGTGTGTTGCGGCACCTGGTCTTGGAGCGTTTGGCGGTGCTCGACAGCGAGCAGGGCGCGCCTTTGAGTGACGTCACCCACCCCATGACCGAGTTGGCCGAATTGGCCTTGGACTTGGCCTACGAGTTGGCCATGGCCGAACTCTCGGAATTGCACGGCACCCCCATGGCGGGCGATGCGGCAGCGCATTGCTGGATCATGGGCATGGGCAAGCTCGGCGCGAGAGAACTTAATGTCTCCAGTGACATCGACCTGATTTACGTTTACGACCAAGACGGTGAAACCACCGGCAACGCCCAAGGTCGCTTGCGCATCACCAACCACGAATTTTTTGGCAAGTTGGTCAAACACATTTACCAAACCGTGGGTGAGAGCACCGAGCACGGTTTGGTGTTTCGCGTCGATTTGGCCTTGCGGCCCAACGGTAACTCCGGTCCGTCTGCGGTGTCTTTGAGTGCGCTGGAGACCTACTTTGTGGTGCAGGGCCGCGAATGGGAGCGATTTGCTTGGCTCAAGAGCCGCGTTGTGGCGCCGCTGAGTGCGGTGAACGACGGCAGCGCGAGCGCTTTGCGCAGCGTGGTCTTGCCCTTTGTGTTCAGACGCTACTTGGACTACAACGTCTTTGAGGCCTTGCGCCAGTTGCACCACCAAATTCGCGACCACGCGGCCAAACGCGCCGCGGGCAACCCGGGCCGGGCCAACGACGTCAAGCTCTCGCGCGGGGGTATCCGCGAAATCGAATTCACCGTTCAATTGCTGCAAGTGGTTCGCGGCGGCCAATTCCCCGAGCTGCGCCGCCGCCCCACACTGGACGCGTTGCCGCGCTTGGCCACGGCCAAGCTGATGTCGGCGCAAACGGCCCAAGCCTTGGCCGAGGCCTATGTGTTTTTGCGTCAAGTCGAGCACCGCATCCAATACCTGGACGACCAACAAACCCACCTCATGCCGACCCAAGACGCCGACCTCTTGTGGGTGGCGCAAACCATGGGCTTTTCGCAAGTGGGTGCGTTTTTGCAAACCCTCAGCGCGCACCGCGAAACGGTGGCGCAAGAATTCGACACCTTGCTCGGTGGCGAGTCCAACGGCCAGTGCCCCACCGGTCAATGCGCAGGCAAAGCCCCCAAGGGCGCGGCACCCGAAGACTTTGCCGCGCTGGTGCCTGAGTTGCCCACCGCATTGGGCGAGAAGGTGTTGACTTGGAGCGCACAGCCCCGCGTGGGTGCCCTGCGCGAAGACGCGCGCAGCCGCGTATTTCGGCTGATTCAACGCACCGGGGCTTGGATTGAAGAAGGCCGTGTGAGCGAGCCGGGCGCCCTGCGCTGGATCGACTGGGTCGACTCCATGCTGCGCCGAGACAGCTATTTGGCCCTGTTGCAAGAACGCCCCTCGGTGCACGAGCGCTTGTTGCGCCTGCTTGGTGCGGCCAAGTGGCCGGCGCGCTACCTGCTGCAACACCCGGGCGTGATCGACGAGCTCGCGGGCCAAGCCTTGCTGCAAGACCGCTTCGATGCCGCGCAGTTCGAATCCGAATTGGAAGCGCGCCGCCGCTCGCTGCAAGGCACGGGCGAAGACGACGACGAAACCCTGCTCGATTTGCTGCGCCGAGCCCACCACGCCGAGGTTTTCAGCACCTTGGCTCGCGATGTGGAGGGCGTGCTCACCATCGAGCAAGTGGCCGACGATCTATCGGCGCTGGCCGACTCGGTGCTGCGCGTGACGGCCCAGTGGTGTTGGAGCCGCCTAAAAAATCGCCACCGCGACCAACCCCGCTTTGCCATCATCGGTTACGGCAAATTGGGCGGCAAAGAGTTGGGCTATGGCAGCGACTTGGACATTGTGTTTGTGTTCGACGACGAAGACGACAACGCCAGCGAAATCTATTCGGCCTTTGTGCGCAAGCTCATCAACTGGCTGACGGTCAAAACTGGCGAGGGCGACTTGTTTGAAATCGACACCGCGCTGCGACCCAACGGCAACGCAGGCCTGCTGGTCAGCAGCTTCAGCTCCTACGCCGACTACCAGCAACAACGCGGGAGCAACACCGCTTGGACTTGGGAACACCAAGCCATGACGCGGGCCCGTTGCGTGCTCGACCCGACCTCGGGCACCGAGCCCCACCCCTTGGGGGAGCGCTTCGAAGCGGTGCGCGAAACCGTGATCACCGCCGAGCGCGATGCCGCCGCCTTGGCCCAAGAAATCCGGGCCATGCGCGACAAGGTGCGCCAAGCCCACCCCACCCGCGCAGGCATGTTCGACGTCAAACACAGCGTGGGCGGCATGGTGGACATTGAATTTGCCGTTCAGCACTTGGTTTTGTCACAGGCCCGACACCACCCCAGTTTGCGACCCAACCTGGGCAACACCGCCTTGCTGCTCAACGCCGAAGCCGTGGGTTTGCTGCCCCAAGGCATGGGCTTGGCGGCTGCTCAGGCTTACCGCGCCTTGCGCCATTTGCAACACCACGCCCGTTTGGATGAAACCCACCCCGAGGTGGACCCCGCCACCATGGCCGTGCACATCGCCGCGGTACAGGCTTTGTGGGAACACGTCTTGGGCGCCGATGCGCCGCCAGCGGTATGAAGCACGCCTCACGCAGCTGGTTGCTGTTGTGCGCTTTGCACGCCGTGGGCAGCATGCTGGTGTGGTGGGCCGGTGAGCCGGTTTTCGCGCCTTTGGTTTGGCGAGCCGATCAAGCCTGGGTTGAGCCTTGGACTTGGTGGACCAGCGCGTGGGTGCACCTCAACACCGCGCACCTGATCGGCAACCAAGTCGCCATGGGCATACTGGCTGGCTTGGCCTGGCTGGTTCGACCCTCTCGCCGCAGCACCTGGGCTTGGTTGCTGTGCTGGCCGCTGCTGCAACTCAGCCTGTGGGTGTGGCCCCAAATTGGCTATGCCGTGGGCTTGACGGGTTTGCTGCACGCGGGTGCGGCGATCTTGGGGGTGGACCTCTTGCTGCGCCGCATCCGCATCCCCAAAGCCCGCCGCTGGGGCGCTTTGCTCCTGTTGGCTTTGCTCTTCAAATTGCTCTTAGAGCAGGCGTGGCGCCAGCCTGTGGTGTGGAACGCCGCCGACGACATGGCCGTGGTACAAGCGCTTCACCTGAGCGGTGTGTTTTGGGGCGTTGTCTTGTCTTTAACGCGCGGCTTGGCCGGCACGCACAACATTTACTGGCGGTGGTCGGCGCGCCAACGCTCCACCAGTGGGGCGATGTCTGCCAAGTGAGCCAGGTTGACGAACAGCGCGGGCTCGTACCCTCGCTGGGCGTTGTGCATCAAGCGCTGCAAGGCGGTGTTGGTGCCTCCCACCCAAATTTCGATCGAAGGGTCCAGCAACTCACGCAGCTGGTTCAACGCCGCAAAGGCATCGCGGGGTTTTTGCGCCCCAGAAAAACCCAAGCCCACCACGTTGATTTGGCCCGTTTGCACCGCCGAAATGATGTCGGGCACCGGCGTTTGCAAGCCCAAGGACTGCAAGGAGCACCCGGCATAGGCCATGGCGCACTCGGCCATCAGCACACCGAGTCCGTGCTCTTCGCCCGGCAGGGTGGTGGTCAACACGCGCGGGCCCTGTGTGCTGGTGTTTTCCCGGATGATCCACAGCGCTTGGCGCATGACCGTGCTCACCGTCTCGGTGTAGAGGTGCTCTTCGTGAATGGCCAAACGACCTTCAAGCCAGGCTTGGCCCACGGCCACGTTCAAAGGCGCGACCACCTCGCTCAGGAAACCCATCAAACCACGCGACTGCTCGTTGCGCACCATGGCTTCACGCAAGCCTTTGCTGTCTTGCGCGTACAAAAACGACAACCAGTACTCCACATCCAAGTGGGCAACGGCCTCGCCGCGCACACGGGTCTGGGCCACCTGTTGCTGCATTGACATCAGGTTGCCCAAGGGCAATTGCACCACGCGGGCGGGTCGGTAACCCGCGTCCAACAATCGGCGAATGTGGCGCAACCTTTGCAACTGTGATTCGTCATAGACTCGTTCACCCAACGTGTTGCGCGTAGGAACCGGAAAACCATAACGGCGCTCCCACACGCGCAGCACGTCCTTTGACAAACCGGTGTCCCGCTCGACATCGGCGATGCTGTATTCCATTGCGGGGTTCAGGTTTAAACTCGTCATGGACAAAAACTAGGGTTTTGGCAATTATGTTGGTTTCGGATCCCTTTGACACTTCTCGCAAACCCACCCCCGGGGCGCGAACCCGCGTGGCCATTGTGGGTTCGGGCATTTCCGGCTTAGGCGCCGCACACGGTTTGCACGACCTGGCCGACATCACCTTGTTGGAGTCGGGCGATTACTTTGGTGGCCACACCCACACGGTCGACATGCAGTTGCCCAACGCCCAAGGGCAGATGGTCGACTTTGGCGTCGACACCGGGTTTTTGGTGCTCAACGAGCGCACCTACCCGAATTTATTGGCCTTGTTCAAGACCTTGGGCGTGGATATCGCGCCGTCCGACATGTCGTTTTCGGTGCAAGTGCCCGAGCAGCCGGGCCAGCGCCGCATCGAGTGGAGCGGCTCCAACCTCGCCACCGTGTTTGCGCAACGCCGCAACCTGATCAGCCCGCCGTTTTGGGGCATGTTGTCCGACATCCTGCGCTTCAACCGCCTGTGCACCGACATGGCCAAGCAAGGCCTGGACCGCACCGACGGCCCCTTGATGGAGCCGCTGGGCGACTTTTTGAAGCGCGAAGGTTTTGGCGAGGCCTTTCGGCATTGGTACTTCTTGCCCATGATGGGCTGCATTTGGAGTTGCCCGACCGACCAGATGCTGGCCTTCCCCGTGGCCACCATGGTTCGCTTCTGCCACAACCACGGCCTGATCCAAGTCAGCAACCGGCCCCAGTGGTACACGGTGCGCGGCGGCGCGCGCCACTACGTTGAGGCCATCACCGCGGGTATCGCCGACAAACGCTTGAACAGCCCGGTGCGCGCCATCGTGCGCGACGCCGATGGTGCGCACGTGCACACCGACCGCGGCAGCGAGCGCTTTGACCACGTCGTCTTGGCCTGCCACAGCGACCAAGCCCTGGCCTTGTTGGGCGCGGGTGCCAGCGCCGCTGAGCGCGCGGTGCTCGGCGCCATCCCCTATCAGGCCAACGTGGCGGTGCTGCACACCGACACCTCGGTGCTGCCCGAGCGCCGCGCCGCCTGGGCCGCGTGGAACTACGAACGCGCGGTCGACGCCGACCGCGAACAGGCCCGTGTGTGCCTACACTACTGGCTCAACGCTTTGCAGCCCTTGCCGGTGGAGCAGCCCGTGGTGGTCTCGCTCAACCCGCAAGGCGAGATCGACGAACGCCACGTGGTGGGCCGTTACGAGTACGCCCACCCGGTGTTCGACCTGGCCGCCATCCGCGCCCAAACCCAAGTGCCCGGCTTGCAAGGCCAGCAGCGCTCGCACTTTTGCGGCGCTTGGATGGGCTACGGCTTCCATGAGGACGGCCTCAAAGCCGGCATGGCTGCGGCCGAGTCGGTGCGCCAGGCCTTGGGGGTGAGCGCTTGAATCGGGCCCAGCTCGGCTTTGGCGAGGTGCGGCACACGCGTACCCGCCCGCGCCGCAATGCGTTTGCCTACCGCGGCTTTTTCTTGATGCTGCCCATGCGCGCCTTGCGCGAGCAGCCCGACCCGCTGCTCGCCCGCAACCGCGCGGCCCTGTTGTCCTTTCACGACCGCGACCACGGTGTGGGTGACGGCGACAGTTTGGCTTGGTTGGAATCGGTGCTCGCCGAACACGGTGTGAGCGATGCCGATGGCGAAGTTTGGCTGCATACCTACCCGCGCATCTTCGGCTACACCTTCAACCCGGTGAGTTTTTGGTTTTGCCACCGCGCCGACGGCGCCCTGCGCGGCGTCTTGGCCGAGGTCAACAACACCTTTGGCCAGCGCCACTGCTACTGGATCGACCAACCCACCTACGGCGTACCCGCTTGGGCCGACAAGGTCTTCCACGTCTCACCGTTTTGCCCGGTGCAAGGCCGCTACCGATTTGTGTTCATGCGCACCGAGGGCGGCCGGGTCGTCTCGCGCATCGACTACGTCACCGACGACAGCGCCGAGCCGCTGATCAACACCAGTGTGAGCGGCCAGCTCGAGGACCTGACCTCGCAAAGCCGCCGCCGCGCCCTGTGGCAATACCCCGCCATGACATGGGGTGTGATCGCCCGCATACACTGGCAAGCTTTTCGGTTGTGGCGCTTGCGCACGCCGTTTTTTAAGCTCGCGCCCTTGCCCGAGGCCTTCGTGACCCCGCCATCGCCGCCCATTCCGCCCACGCTCAACCGCCCATGACACACGCCATGAACAGTCGCAGCCCCACCGCTTCCTCGCCCGCCCGTGCCAGCACGCCCCCCGCCGCCGCCCGAGCCGCTTTGCGTTTGCTCGAACGGCTGGAACACGGCCACCTCAACATCGAATTGCCCGACGGCACGGTGCGCGAATTTGGCCGCGGTGGTGGCCTCCACGCCAGCATGCGCTGGCACAACTGGGCTGTGTGCCAAGCGGCCTTGCAGTCCGGGGACATCGGCTTTGCCGAAACCTACATCTCGGGCGACTGGACCACGCCGAACCTGACCGCGCTCATCGAGCTCATGATCGCCAACCGCGACGCCATCGAAGACGCGGTGTACGGCTCGTGGCTGGGCCGCCTGAGCTACCGCGTGCGCCACTGGCTCAACCGCAACTCCAAGCGCAACAGCCGCAAAAACATCCACGCCCATTACGACCTGGGCAACGCTTTCTACCAACTCTGGCTCGACGACACGATGAACTATTCGTCGGCGGTGTTCGAGCGCCCCGACCAGCCCATGCGCGAAGCCCAACAAGCCAAGGTCCGACGTGCCTTGCGCATGGCGCGTGTGCGCCCTGGCGACCGCGTATTGGAAATCGGTTGCGGCTGGGGCGCGTTGGCCGAAATGGCCACCACCGAGATGGGCGCCAGCGTCACCGGCGTGACGCTCTCCACCGAGCAACTCGCCTTCGCGCAGCAACGCATGGCGCGCTTGGGCGTGGCCACCGATGCGCTCACGCCCGCCGCACCTTGGGCCGATTTGCGTTTACAAGACTACCGCGATATCCCCGATGGGCCGTTCGATGCCATCTGCTCCATCGAGATGATCGAAGCCGTGGGCCGCGATTACTGGGCCACCTACTTCCAAACCGTGGCCGACAAGCTCAAGCCGGGGGGTTACGCGTGTATCCAAAGCATCGTCATCCAAGACGAGCGCTTTGAGCGCTACATCCAGGGCACAGACTTCATCCAGCAGTACATCTTCCCCGGTGGCTGTCTGCCCAGCCCGCAAGTCTTCCGCCAAGAGGCCATGAACGCCGGCTTGGTGGTGCAAGACGAGTTCCGTTTTGGTCAGGACTACGCACAGACCCTGCGCCTGTGGCACGAAGACTTTGTGCGCCAACAGACCGAGGTTTTGAAGCTCGGGTTCGACGAACGCTTCATGCGCATCTGGACCTTCTACCTTGCCTACTGCGAAGCCGCTTTCACGCAAGGCAGCACCGACGTGGTGCAGTTCACCTTGCGCAAACCTGGCTGAGCCCATGAGCACCCCTCACCTGTCCCGTCGCCTGTGCCTGTTGTCGGGTTTGGTGTGCGCCACTGGGCCGCTGTGGGCACAAACCGCGCCGTTGCCTTGGCGTGAAGCGGTTGCCGGCCTGCAAACCCGTGGCACCCACCACTTTCGCTACTGGGGCCTGTCGATTTACCACGCCGAATTGCAAGTGGCGGCGGGCTTTGAACCGACGCGATTTGTGCAACACCGCTTCGCGTTGAATCTGACTTACACCCGTAACTTCAAAGGATTGGCGATTGCCGACCGAACCATCAGCGAGATGCAAACGCTGGCACAGCGAAGTGGCCAAGCTTGGGAGTTTTCCCGGGTTGACTCATGGCAGCGTCAGTTGCGTACCCTGATTCCCGATGTGCAATCGGGTGACTTGATCACCGGCCTGCATCTGCCCATGCAAGGTACTGCGTTGTTCTTGAATAAAACCCCCCTCGGTACTGTCAAAGGCGTTGAGTTTGCCGAGCTGTTTTTTGGTATTTGGCTCTCGCCGCTGAGCGCCCAACCCGCGATGCGCCAAGCCTTGCTCGCCACATGAGCGACACGAGCAGCCCCGCCGCGCGCTTCATCGGTCCAGGTGCTTGGCGGTGGGGGATGCGCTACGGCGCCATGGGCTACCCGCTGGCGTTTGTGGCCTTGCCGCTGTACGTGCTGCTGCCCAACCACTATGCGGTGGTGCTGGGCGCGCCCTTGGCGGGTTTGGGTGCGGTACTGCTCGGCACGCGCGCGGTGGATGCGGTCATGGACCCGTGGATCGGGCGCTGGTGCGACCGCCACTTCGAGCGCGGCGCTTGGCGCGTGTGGATGCTGGCGGCGGTCTCGGCGCTGTTGATGTGGCTGGGCCTTTGGGCCTTGTTGTTTCCCCCCGAAGCGGTGCGCGCCAGTGGCGAAGTCGCGGTCTTGTCTTGGGCCGCGGCGGGTTTGTTTGTCACCAGCACCGCGTTCAGCGTGGCCGCCGTGGCCCACCAATCGTGGGGGGCGCGCTTGGGCGGCAACGAAGCCCAACGCGCCCGCGTGGTGGTCTGGCGCGAGGCCTTGGCCTTGTTCGGCGTGGTCACCGCGTCCATCCTGCCCAGCGCGGCGGGACTGCCGGCGCTCATGGGCGTCTTCGCCGTGGCCTTGGTGCTGGGGCTCTTGGCTTGGCGATGGGCCAACCCGCCCGAGGGCCGCACTCAAGCCCCCACGCTCACACCCGCGGTATCGCCTTGGCGGCACCGCGCCTTTGTGCGCCTGATGCTGATGTTTGTGCTCAACGGCACGGCCAGCGCCATCCCCGCGACCTTGGTGCTGTTCTTCATTCAAGACCGCTTGGGCGCCGACGCGGCTTGGCAAGGCGTGTTTTTGTTGCTGTATTTTTTGGCCGCCGCGCTGTCCATGCCGCTGTGGGCGCGCGCTGCGGGGCGCTGGGGCTTGGTGCGCAGCTGGTTGCTGGGCATGGGCTTGTCGGTCGCCGCCTTTGTGTGGGCCGTGACCTTGGGGACGGGCGACACCTGGGCCTTCGCAGCCGTGTGCGTCGGCTCCGGTCTGGCCTTGGGTGCTGACCTGACCGCACCCAGTGCTTTGCTCAACGGCGTGATCGACGACGTGGGTGAGCGCGGTCGCAGCGAGGGCGTGTTTTTTGGCTGGTGGAACTTGGCCACGAAAATGAATTTGGCTTTGGCCGCGGGCTTGGCCTTGCCTTTGTTGTCTTGGTGGGGCTACTCACCGGGCGCCACCGACCCGCAGGCCTTGCAAACCCTCACCATCGCCTACAGCGTGCTGCCCTGCGTGCTCAAGCTCTTGGCGGCGGCCCTGTTGTATCAATGGTGTGTGCGCACACCGCTGGTGGGCGCACCCCGTGTCCCACGTTCAAGGAGTGAACCATGAAAAGGCGTTTGTTGTTGACCGGGGCCGTGGCCACCGGCGCGGTGTTGGCGGGTTGCGCGGGTCCGCAGGTGCAGGACTACGCGGCCGAGAAACCGGTCTTGAATCTGCGCGAGTATTTCAACGGCACGCTCGACGCCCACGGTGTCTTCACCGACCGCAGCGGCCGCGTGGTCAAACGCTTCACCGTGCTGATGGAATGCACGTGGACGGGCAACCAAGGCGTGCTCGACGAATCTTTTGTGTACAGCGACGGCAGCACCGAAAAACGCATATGGCGCCTGACCGATCTGGGCGGTGGCCGCTACAGCGGGCGCGCCGACGATGTGGTGGGCGAAGCCCAAGGACAAACCCAAGGCAACGCCTTTCGCTGGGGCTACACCTTGGCCTTGCCGGTGGACGGCCGCGTCTGGCACGTGGACTTTGACGATTGGATGTACCTGATGGACGAGCGCGTCATGCTCAACAAAGCCACCATGAGCAAATGGGGCGTGCGTTTGGGTGAGGTCACCTTGTCGTTTTACAAGCGCACGCCATGAGCGCCCCCGCCACCAGACCCAGCCTGTGGCGCAGCGCCAACCCGCCGCTGCGAGACTGGCGCGGCTTGCGCGTGTGGGTGGTGGGCGCGTCGAGTGGCATCGGTGAGGCCTGCGCCCACGCGTGGTGGCAGGCCGGTGCGCACGTGACGGTCTCGGCACGCCAAGCCGATGCGCTGCAGCGCTTCGCGGATACGCACCCCGCCGACGAGCAGCACCACGCGGTGCGCGCCGAAAGCTTGGACGTGACCGACCTGGCCGCGTGCCAAGTCGTGGCCAAGCGCGTGCTCGCCGCGGGCGCCATCGACCTGGTCTTGTTTTGCGCCGGCCACTACAAGGCCATGCGCGCCAACGCCATGGACGTGCCCGACATTGCCAAACACAACGCCGTCAATTACATGGGCGCGGTGCACCTGAGCGCCGCCGTCGTGCCGGCGCTGCTGGCGCAAGGCCACGGTCACATCAGCTTCATCAGCAGCGTGGCGGGCTTTCGTGGCCTACCCAACGGCTTGGCCTACGGCCCGACCAAAGCCGCGCTCACGCACTGGGCGCAAACCCTATACATCGATTTGGCGCCGTACGGTATCGGCGTGAGCGTGGTGCACCCGGGTTTTGTGCAAACCCCGTTGACGGCGCAAAACGAATTCAAAATGCCCGCCATCATCACGCCCACCGAGGCCGCGCAGGCCATGATGGGCGACTGGGCGCGTGGCGTGTTTGAGATCCATTACCCCAAACGCTTCACGCGCGTGCTCAAGGTCTTGCGCTGCTTGCCGCACCGCTTGTACTGCTGGATCGTGCAACGCGCCACCGGACTCTGAACATGAACACCACCGAAAACAGCCGCGCCACCATCGTGCGATTGGTGGCCTTCTACAGCGAGCTGCAGCCCGAGCATTTGGCAAAGATCGAGCAGCTGTACACCGCCGATGCCCGCTTCAAAGACCCCTTCAATGAGGTGCAGGGTGTGGCGGCGATCCGCGGTATTTTTGAGCACATGTTCCACCGCTTGGAGCGCCCGCGCTTTGTCGTCACGCAGCAAGTGGTCGATGGCGATCAAGCGTTCTTGGTGTGGGACTTCCATTTCTCGTTTCGCGGCGAGACCGCCCCGCGCACCATCCGCGGTGGCTCCTTTGTGCGCTGCACGCCCGATGGCCGGGTGAGCGAGCACCGCGACTACTGGGACGCAGCCGAAGAGCTGTATGAGCAAATCCCCGTGCTTGGGGCCGTGATGCGCTGGCTCAAGCGCCGGGCCAACCGGGCTTGAGCGGGGCCTGCCTCAAGGCGGGCAGGTGTCAATGAAGCTTTGGCGTTGCGCCAACTTCTCGTACAAACGCGCGAGCTGGGGGTGCGCGCTGCGCCAATCCAGCTGGGGAAAGCGAAAGTCCAGGTAACCCAGGGCGCAGCCCACGGCCACGTCGGACAGGCTCAGGTGCACGCCCGAGCAAAACGGTTTGTCACCCAAACCCCGCTCCATGGCGGCCAAGCTGGCGTGGATTTTGTCCATCTGGCGGTCGATCCACGCCGAGCTGCGCTGCGCGTCGGTGCGGCCGGTCCAAGTGGCTTCCAAACGTGCGGCGATCGACGCGTCGAGCAAACCATCGGCCAAGGCTTCCCAGGTTTTCACTTCGGCGCGTTCGCGCCCCGAGGCCGGGATGAGCTTGCCCACGGGGGACATGGTGTCGATGTATTCGGTGATGACGCGCGAGTCGAACATCGCCTCGCCACCTTCCATGATCAAACACGGCACCTTGCCCAAGGGGTTGGCGGTGCTGATCGTGCTGTCTTTGGACCACACGTCCTCTTCAACGAATTGGAATTCGAGCTTCTTTTCTGCCAGCACGACGCGCACTTTGCGCACATAAGGGCTGGTGAGGGAACCGATGAGCTTCATGTGAAAAACAGGCTGTTGCGATTCGTTCATTCTAGCCACCTTCTACAATGCGGGTATGTCTTCACAAACCCCTTCCAACCCCGCTTTGTCGGCCGTCGCCGCCCTCTCGCCGCTGGACGGCCGATACCACAACCGCTTGGGCGCTTTGCGTCCCTTCATGAGTGAATTGGGCTATATGCACCGCCGCGTGCAGGTCGAAATTGCGTGGTTCATTGCCCTGTCCGACGCCGGTTTTGCCGAGTTCAAACCCCTGACGCCCGGGGCGCGCACCTATTTGCTCAATTTGGTGAAAAACTTCAGTGCCGATGACGCGCTGGCGATCAAAACCATCGAGAAAAAGACCAACCACGACGTCAAGGCCGTGGAGTACTGGATCAAGTCCAAGTTCGAGGCCCGCCCCGAACTGGAAAAAGCCGCCGAATTCGTGCACTTCGCGTGCACCAGCGAAGACATCAACAACACCAGCCACGCCTTGCAACTCAAGGGTGGGCGCGACGAAGTCTTGCTGCCCGCGCTCGACGGCATCATCACCACCCTGCGGACCATGGCACACCAGTTCGCCGATGTGCCCATGCTCAGCAGAACGCACGGCCAAACCGCCAGCCCCACCACCGTGGGCAAAGAGTTCGCCAATGTGGTGGTGCGTTTGCGCACCGCGCGCGAGCGCATCGCCGGTGTGGCCCTCAAGGGCAAGATGAACGGCGCGGTGGGCAACTACAACGCCCACCTCAGCGCTTGGCCCGACTTCGATTGGGAGGCCTTCAGCCGTGGCGTGATCGAAACGCCCGAACCTTTGGGCTTGGGTTTGAGCTTTCAGCCCTACAGCATCCAGATCGAGCCCCACGACTACATGGCCGAGTTGTTCGACGCCACCGCGCGCGCCAACACCATCCTCATCGACCTCTCGCGCGACATCTGGGGCTACGTCAGCTTGGGCTACTTCAAGCAGCGCCTCAAAGACGGCGAAATCGGCTCGTCGACCATGCCACACAAGGTCAACCCGATCGACTTTGAAAACGCCGAAGGCAATTTGGGCTTGGCCAACGCCTTGCTCAAGCACCTGTCGGAGAAGTTGCCGATCTCGCGCTGGCAGCGCGACCTGACCGACTCCACCGTGTTGCGCAACATGGGCGTGGCCATGGGCTACGCGGTGCTGGCTTACCACTCTCTGAGCGTGGGCTTGGGCAAATTGGAGATCAACGAAGAGCGTTTGGCGGAGGACCTGGACAAAGCTTGGGAGGTCTTGGCCGAGCCCATCCAAACCGTCATGCGCCGCTACGGTGTGGCGGGCGCGTATGAGAAGCTCAAGGAAGTCACGCGCGGCAAAACCGTCAACGCGGCGGACCTGCACGCGCTCATCCGCAGCTTAGAAATCCCCGAGTCCGAGAAGACGCGTTTGTTGGCCATGACACCAGCAAGCTACACCGGGCAGGCCAGCGCGTTAGCCAAGCGGGTCTGAAACTTATTTCCAGCGCACCGGCTCGATGTCGATGTGGTGATCGCTGTTGGACAGGCTGAGCACGCCCTCTTGTAGGGTGGCTTGCAACTGCATGCTGCGCTCAGCCAAGCGGCCCAAGGCCACGGTGGACTCGTGTGGGATGCGCCAGACCTGCAATTTTTCCAAGCGCACCAACTTGCTCTCGATGCCGCGCCACCACACCTCGGCGGCCGAACCAAAGGGGTAGACCATGACCGCGTCGGCTTTTTGGCAAGCCTTCATGATGGGTTTGTCTTCGGGCTGTCCCACCTCGATCCACAAGCGCTTGAGGCCCGTGAAATCGGTCAAGGACACATCTGGGTCGTTGGGGTCGGACAAGCCCGCACCAAAGGCCAACACACCATCGCCTTGGCACACGCTGTGGAGTTGGTGCGCTTGCAGCGCCAAGGCCACCAAGCGGATCATCATGCGCTCGTCGGTCTCGCTGGGGTGACGCGCCAGGGTCAAAGCGTGGTCGGCGTAATAGGCGTGGTCGATGTCGGCCACCGACAACAGCACTTTGAAAATCGTGGATTTGAGGGCCATGCCGTGGGTCAATCGTTGGAGGCAGAAGGGGTGTCGCCAACGGCGCGTTCGGCGTAGCGGTTGAAGCGCCAAGCGCTGGCCTCGGTGGTGATGCGGTGCCAGGTGATGCGTTTTTCGCTCGGCCCCATCTCGGTCCAGCGCTGCACCTCTTCGAAGGTGCGGCCACAGCCTTTGCACATCGCGTCGCCTTGGCTGGTGGAGCAAATGGCGATGCAGGGGGTGTCGGGTGTGGTGTCGTACCACGCCAACCACGCCTCCCGAGCAGCACTGGGCATACCAGCTTCGTCAACCCAGTCTTCGCGGTGAACCACCATCAAGGCATAGACCTCGGCCAAAGCCCGCGTGGGCGCGGGCAGGGACACGCCGTCTGGCGAGGGGCTGCGGCTGCGCCAATGGTTGATGGCCGATTCGATGTCGGTGATGTGGATGGCGGACATGGGGGGAGGGCTGGAGAGGGCCTTGATCATAGCCACAGCGGCGAACCCCTGCCGGGCGCTGGGCAACGCGCGCCGCATCAATCTTCGCGTTGGGACTCTTTCAAGCGCACGGCCACTTGGCGCAAGCGGGTCTCAACGATGACCTGCTCCCACTCGTCTTGCCCGCTGCCTTTGATGGCCCTGGCGGCCTGCAGCCGATCCAAGCCCCCTTGGAAATCCATCACCGCCACGCGCGATTCGGCCTCGGCCCGCAATGCGGCCACGCGCTGGCCTTGCTGCCACTGCACCTGCGACAGCAATTGCCAAGCCAAAGCGTCGCGCGGGTGCTGCACCACCCACCCGCGCAAGCGCTCGGCCGCCACCGCCCATTGGGCCAAGGCCATGTGGGCTTGCACGCCCCAGAGCACGGTGGCGCGGTCGGTGTGGGTCAAGGCGCGTTGGGCGTGGGCCGCCCAATCGGCTCGGGTGGCGGCGTCGGCCACCCAAGCGGGTGCCATGAGCATTTCCACCAAGAGGTTGTTGGCCACGGTGGCCAGCGGTGTGCCCGCCAGGTCGCGGACCAAGCCCCTCGCGTCTTTGACCGCCACCGCATGCTGGCCCAAGCGGTGGGCGCTGAGGATGGCGCGCACCCGGCTCGCGGGGTCGGCCTTCGGTTGTTGGCCCAGGCGCAACCAAGCCTGCCAACGCTCGGCGCTCGATTCGGCCAAGACCGCGGCTCGCGCGGCCATGACCGCGTGCAAGCCCTCGGGCGCCACCCACGTGGGCGCCACGGGAACAGCGGGCAAACGGTTGCGCATGTCGGCCATGCGCTCATCAGACAAAGGGTGGCTGCGCAAATACGGGAAGGCGCCGGTGTCGTTGAGCCTGGAGGCTTGGTAGAGCTTGCTGAACATGGTCACAAAGCCTTGGCCGTCCAAGCCGGCTTGCTCCAGGATCGAAAAACCAATGCGGTCGGCCTCACGCTCCATGTCGCGCGAAAAGCCCAGTTGCGATTGCACCGCGGCGGCTTGACCGCCGACGATGACCGCATTGGCCACGTCCACATTGGCGCTGGCGCTGGCCGCCAAGACACCCAAAATCATGGTGCCCAAAAGCCACGGCGACTGTTGGTCTTGGCGTGCCATCAGGCGTGCGATGTGGCGCTGGGAGACGTGGCTGAGTTCGTGCGCCATGACGCTGGCGATCTCAGGCGCGCTGTCGGTGGCGGCGATCAGCCCCAAGTTCACACCCATGTAACCACCGGGCAAGGCGAAGGCGTTGATGCGTTTGTCGCGCGAGATCACCAACTCCCAGGCAAAGCGCTGGGCCAACTCGGGGCCGATGTCGCCGCGTTCTTGTGCGGCCTTGAACAAGGGCTGCCACAGCAGCTGCAGGTAGTCGCCGAGCACCGGGTCGTCGATGTAATCGGGGTCGCGGTAAATGCTTTGCGCGATGCTGTCGCCCAATCGCCGCTCCTTGGCAATGGGCATGCCCTGCTCGTCGCCCAAGCTGGGCAAGGCGGGTTGGGCCATGCTCAAGGGTGCCGCCAAGGCACACAAAACCACCCAGCGAAAACGCCAGGGGCTGGGGGAGGTGCTGGGACTCAAGCGTTGCATTGCCATATGATGCCTTGATTACCCCGGTGCTCAGAGACGCAAGGTGCTTTTTTCATGACCCACAGCCAACCCTTGACCCATTTCGATGCCCACGGCCAAGCCCACATGGTGGACGTGTCCGACAAAGCCGCGACCCGCCGCAGCGCCACGGCGCAAGGCCGCATCCGGATGCTGCCCGAGACCCTGCACCTCATCGAACAGGGCACGGCCAAAAAAGGCGATGTGCTGGGCATCGCGCGCATCGCGGGCATTCAAGCGGCCAAAAAAACCAGCGACCTGATCCCGCTGTGCCATCCGATTGCTTTGACCCGCGTGGCGATGTCGTTTGAGGTGGAGCCGGTCACGCACAGCGTCTTGTGCCACGCCACCGCCGAATGCACCGGCCCCACGGGCGTGGAGATGGAAGCCTTGACCGCTGTGCAAGTGGCCTTGCTCACCATCTACGACATGTGCAAAGCCGTGGACCGCGGCATGACCATCACCGATGTCCGCTTGCTGGAAAAACATGGCGGTAAGAGTGGCAGCTTCGTGGCCAGGGATTGAGTATCAACAAGTTGTCGGTTGTGCCCTACTGAAATATGACCGAAACCCAAAGTTGTCCAAGCACATTCAATAGCGTGTCTTGGCTGTCTTCAATCCGTCCATTTGCCATCAAAAACATCAGTAGTTGACTGGCGAGCGCCCTCCGGTGGCTGCATCACTGAGCGCTTTGTTGATGATGCCAGTCGTCACGGATGCAAAGAAGCGTGCACCCCAAGAGGCATATCTGTCTTCATCATCCTTTGTGAGAGCCAGTACGCCTGGACATTTGCCTGCAGCTGCAACCGCCCGAATGGCTTGTTCAATTGCAGCCTGAACAGGCGGCTCGTTCCAGCGGTTTTCATGACCCATCGTGTGCGCGAGGTCGTTGGGTCCGACGAAGACAGCATCTACGCCTGGTACAGCCGCAATGGCGCTAGCGTTGGCGACCGCCTCTGGCGTTTCAATCATCACAATCAGCGCGATGCCCTCGTTGCTGCGCTGAGTGTGCTGTGGCCCACCGAATACCCCATACCCGGCAGCGCGGGATGAAAATGCACTGCCGCGCTGACCCGACACACCGGCTGCGCCCACTGGGAGTGGGTATTTCACGCGTTGCACCAGTGAGGCGGCGTGCGCGGCGGTATTCACCATTGGAATCTGCAGGCCGCCCGCACCCAAGTCCAGCGTTCGCGCAATGTCTTGCTCTAGGCAGCGCACCAGTGCAGGCAAACCACTGGCGCGCGCAGCGCGCAACATATGTTCGGTGGTTTCCAGCCCTGCGCTGCCATGTTCGTTATCGATCACCACGAAATCAAATCCTGCAAATGCGCACATCTCGACCAAAGCGGGAGAAGGGATGCCGTTGAAAATGCCGCGCAGGCGTTGGCTGCTGCGCAACATTCCAGGCAGGCGGTTGTCCAAGGGATGGTGAGTTGGGTTCATACCGCTTTTTTCCACAGTTCTTCGCTGGCCATGCGGGCACCTTCGGCCATGCTGGCCAGTTTGGCATAACAGATCGGAGGGTGGATGGCGCCATACCCAGCAAAGGTCCCAAAACCACAGTCGGATGCCGCCATCACCCGGTCACGGCCGACGATGTTGGCGTAGGTCAACAAGCGCTGGGCCACCAGACGCGGATGCTCAATGAAGTTGTTGACCGAGTCCAAAACGCCGGGAGCAAGGATCTTGTTGTCAGGGATGCGATTCTCCTTCGCCGCCTGGGCCCAGACCTCCCACTCGTGCGCATGGCGCGGGTTCGCGCCTTCAAACAGCGTCGTGGCGGGTTTGGCCTTGAGCACCACATCGATGATCTTGTCCAGGCCGATGTCTCGGTGGTGGGGGCCTTCGTAGTTGCCCCAGCAGACGTGCATGCGGACCCGCTCGGCTGGGATATTGCGCAAAGCATGGTTGAGTGCTTCAACCTGCATGTGTGCATTGCGCAAGAACTCGGGTTCGTCGGCGTCGCGAAACTGGATGTGGCGCCCCATGGCCAGATCGGGCGCATCGATTTGCAAGTCAAGGCCGGCGGCCACAATGGTCTCGTACTCGGTACTCATCGCTTCGGCCAAGGCCTGCAAGTAATGCTCCCGGGTGGCGTAGTACTTGTTGGGCTGAAAGACGGCAATCACACCGGGTGATGCGCTGTTCATGAAGGCGCGCACCGGCTCCTGCCCCGGCTCGGCAGATTTCTGGCAGGCGGCCTTCAGGTTGGTGATGTCCTTGTGCAGCGCAGACAGGTCCTTGACCTTGATGGGGCCAGTGCAAATGGGACGGTGGTATTTGGGGGTGGCGCCCAGCTTGGACAGACGCTCTTTGAACTCTGGAAAATCGTCCAAGTCCAGCGGCACCGCGCGAGGCATTTCGCCGAGCTCGAAACCGGTCAGCCGATGGCGAATGTAGGTGGCGTAAGAGATCTTGCCCATTTCGCCATCACTCACCACGTCCACCTTAGCCTTCACTTGTTTTGCCACCACATCGTTGACTTCGGCCTGCATGACCTCGTCGAACGTGGCTGGGTCGTAGTTGAGGCCGCTGTCTTGGGCAAACAACTGGGTCACGACCCGTTCGGGACGGGGCAAACTACCCACATGGGTGGTGAGGATTCGTTGACTCATGGTGCAGTGCTCCTGATTGATAAGGGTGAGTAGAAAGGCTCAGCGCTGCGAGCGATCGACAAAGTTCTTGGGTGCCACAAAGCCGTTGGCATCGATCGCGCGGTTGGCCTCTGCAGCGGCTTGAACAACTTCATCGCTCCAGACAATGCGCTTGCTGTGGTCGCCTGGGGTCATGACCAGCATCACCGCTTCTTTGGACGTGTTGTTGCGGTAACTGCGCCAAACGTGGGCTGGCATGGCATAGCTGTCCCACCCTTCCGTGCTGCCTTTGGCCTGAAACAATGCGGGGGCGTCTGTGCCCTCAGCCATGATCTCTACCTCGCCGCGGTAGACCACCAGCACCTGTTTGTCGACCAGCTGGTGGCGCGACACGCCTGCGCCTGGGGGCAAAAGCAACCACTCTATGGAGAAACCATGGGCATTCATTACCGGCGCTAGGTGATTGCGATCCTGTGACATTCCCAAGCCAATCACTGGAGCCAACTGAGCGCCACAACTGGGCAAGCAACTGTCGAGCAAAGCCTCGCTGGACCAGTCCAAATCGGCAAAGCGCACCGCCCGC
>DAISXI010000006.1:38621-43537 GCA_036825935.1 Hydrogenophaga sp. | reverse complement strand
AAGCCGGTGCAAGGGCGCTTCAAGGTCTTCATGATCGACGAGGTGCACATGCTCAGCGGGCATGCGTTCAACGCCATGCTCAAGACCTTGGAAGAGCCCCCTGAATACCTGAAATTCGTCTTGGCCACCACCGACCCACAAAAAGTGCCGGTGACCGTGCTCTCGCGCTGTTTGCAGTTCAACCTGCGGCCCATGCCGCCCGACACGGTCTTGCAGCACCTGCAACAGGTCTTGCAAGCCGAGGGCGTGGCCGCCGAGGTCGGCGCTTTGCGTTTGATCGCCCGCGGTGCGCGCGGCTCCATGCGCGACGCCTTGTCGCTCACCGATCAGGCCATTGCTTTTGGCGGTGGCCAGTTGCAAGAGGACACCGTGCGCCACATGCTTGGCGCGGTCGACCGCAGCCACGTGTTCCGTTTGATCGAAGCCTTGGCCCACGCCGATGGTGCCTCGGTACTCAACACCATCGACGCCTTGCGCTTGAATGGCCTGAGCGCCGCGGCAACCCTGGAAGACATGGGCACGGTCTTGCAGCGCATGGCCGTGGTCCAAGCGGTGCCCGAACGCGCCCACGACGCCGACCCGAGCGACCCGGACGCCCCGCAAGTGGCCGCTTTGGCCCAGGCCATGCCGCCCGATGAAACCCAGTTGCTCTACAGCCTGTGTTTGCATGGCCGCGCCGAGTTGGGTTTGGCGCCCGACGAATACGCCGCACTCACCATGGTGCTTCTGCGTTTGCTGGCCTTCAAACCAACGGAAAAAAAAAGCCTGAAAACGGCGCCAGCGCCGACTGAAGCGCCTGCGGGCTCGCTGTTGGTCGCTGCTCCTGTGGTCGCCGCCCAACGGCCCACCCCATTACCCACGCCGGTACCGGCACCCCAACCCAAACCCCTGCCGCAAGCCCAGCCTGCGCCTGCCGTGGCCCCAGCCCCTGCGGTGGTGGCCATTGCGGTGCGCGAGCAAGGCGAGCCCAGCGAGCGCGACCGGCCCCAGCCCTATGTGCCAGAGATGAGCCCAGCGCCCAGCGACTCGGCCCCGAGCGTGCAAACCCCCGAAGGGGATTTTTGGTTCGACACCATCTCGGCCTTGCTGGCCGCTGAAGCCATCACCGCCATGACGCGTGAGTTGGCCTTGCAAGCCCAATTGGTGGCCAAAGACGAGGCCCAGTGGGTCTTGCGTTTGGAGCGCGAATCGCTCAACCAGCCCAACACCCGCGACCGATTGACGGTGGCCCTGAACAACGCAGGGCACGCCGTGAATTTGGTGGTGGAAGTGGGCCCCGTGGTGGACACGCCGGCGCGGCGTTTGTTGGCGGCCCAAGCCGAGCGCCAACGCCAAGCCGAGGACACCATCATGGCCGATCCGTTCGTGCAGACATTGATGCGCGACTACGGCGGCAAAATCGTACCGGGCTCTCTGCAGCCCATGGATGTTTGACTGTTAATTGAAGGAAAACCATGTTCAACAAGGGACAACTCGCGGGCCTGATGAAACAAGCCCAAGCCATGCAAGACAACCTGAAAAAAGCCCAAGATGAGCTCGCCAACGTCGAGGTCACGGGCGAATCGGGCTCGGGCATGGTCAAGGTCTTGATGACCTGCAAGCACCAGGTGCGCCGCATCACCCTCGACCCTTCGCTCATGAGCGACGACAAAGAGATGGTGGAAGATTTGGTGGCCGCGGCCATCAACGACGCGGTGCGCAAAGTGGAAGAAACCTCGCAAGCCCGCTTGGGCAAGATCACCGCGGGCATGCCCGGTTTGCCCGGTGGCATGAAGCTGCCGTTCTGATCCATGGCCCACCACCATGCCTTGGAGTCCTTGGTTCAGGCCTTGCGGGCCTTGCCGGGCGTGGGGGTGAAGTCGGCACAGCGCATGGCCTTTCACTTGTTGCAGCACGACCGATCGGCTGCGCAACGTTTGGCCATGGCCTTGCAGCACGCGGTGAGCACGGTGGCGCATTGCCGCAGTTGCAACACCTTCACCGAAGACGAGGTCTGCCCCACGTGTTTGGACACGCGCCGCGACCGCTCACAGCTGTGTGTGGTGGAAACCCCTGCCGACCAAGATGCGCTGGAGCGCACGGGCGCTTACAAGGGCCTGTTTTTTGTGTTGATGGGCAAGCTCAGTCCGCTCGACGGCGTGGGCCCCAAAGACATCGGTATCAAAGCCTTGTTTGACCGTGTCGATGTCATGGGCTCGGATGGTCAGATCGAGGTGCGCGAGGTGATTTTGGCCACCAACTTCACCGCCGAGGGCGAAACCACGGCCCATGTCATCACGCAAGGGCTCAAAGACCGGGGCATTCGCATCACGCGCTTGGCGCGTGGGGTGCCCGTGGGCAGCGAATTGGAATACGTGGACTTGGGCACGATCGCCCATGCCTTGGTGGACCGCCGCTGAGGTCCGCGTTCAGGGGGTCTTTCTGCTCGCCACCGTTTGCTTGGACTTTTTGCGGGCGGTTTGAACCTTCTTTTTGGCGCTTCTGGGTTTGGCTTTGGCGGTCGTGGTCTTCACCGGCACCATCAAGGCCACGCGCTGCTTCTTCTTCAATTGGGCGTTGATCGCCAGTTTGTTCAGGCGCGCGGCTTCTTGCGGATCGGCTCGGTGGCGCTTGGCCAGCTGGGCCAGTGTTTCGCCAGTTCGGGCCAAGACCGTGATGCGGCGCAAACGAACTTCGGCTTGGAATTCCAAACGTCCGCTGGTGGCCACGTGCTCGGGCACGTCTTTGGTGTGACGTTCGGTGCGAGGGATCAACAAGTTGGAGCCTGCCAAGATGCGCATGTGCGGCGGAATTTTGTTGACCGAACGCAAAATGCTCTCGTCCAAGCGCAATTGGTTGGCGGCTTGTGTCACCGTCATGGTGCTGGGCACGGCCCAAGTGGTCCATGACGCCAAAGGGCCGTCGTAGGTGGCCAAGTTGGTTTGGAAAATCGCCGCGTTGTCCCACGGGAGCAAGATCTGAGGTGTGGCTGCGGCCAAGACCACGGGGCGGTTGTGAGCTGGGTTGAGCGCACGGAATTCTTTTTCTTCCACATCGGCGAGCAGGGCGATGACGCTCACGTCCATGTCGCGCTCGATGGTCACCGAATTGAAGAAGGGGTGGTTGTCGATCTCGGGCAAGGTCACGCCAAAGGCTTCAGGGCGCATGACGATGTTCTTCACCGCTTGCAGCTTGGGCACGTAGTCCTGTGTCTCCAAGGGCATTTTCAAGTCGGTGTAGGACGCTGGAAGGCCCGCGCGCGTGTTTCGGGTGATGGCCCGGTTCACGTTGCCCTGGCCCCAGTTGTACGCGGCCAAAGCCAGGTGCCAGTCGCCAAAACGGTCGTGCAGTTGCTGCAAGTAATCCAAAGCAGCCTCCGTGGAGGCCAGCACGTCGCGGCGCTCGTCGCGAAAGGCGTTTTGTTGGAGGTCAAAGGACTTGCCCGTGGCAGGCATGAATTGCCACATGCCGGCGGCCCGGGCGCTGGAGACCGCCTCGGGGTTAAACGCGCTTTCAATGAACGGCAGCAAGGCCAGCTCCATGGGCATGTTGCGGCGTTCAATTTCCTCCACGATGTGGAACAGGTAGCGACCAGATCGCTCGGTCATGCGCTGGATGTAATCGGGGCGAGAGGCGTACCAGTTTTCTTTTTTGGAAACCCGGTTTCCAGCCAAATCGCGCATGGCCATGCCCCGACGGATGCGAACCCAGAGGTCGCCGGGTGGAGCCGGTGTGGCGGTCTGCACAGGGCCTGCAACCGGATTTTTGGGCAGTTCCGGTGCGGCTGCGACGGGGGTCTGAATGACCGGTGTGGGGGACGGCGATCGAACAGATTCGACGGGTTTGGGCACCGAAGCGGGCTCGACGGGGCGTTGTGCCGCAGGCGCCGGCACCGGCGCAGGCGCCGGCGCTGATGCATATGGGTTGGGTGGCAGGGGCGTGGCACAACCGGCCACCAAGAGCGCCAGCGCCAACACAGGGTAGGCCAGCGAGCGGAGGGGGAGCATGAGCAGTCGGGTCATCAAAATGCGTTTTTCCATTGGCGCAAGGTGCTGAACACGCTCACGGGATTGTCAGAAGTGCCTGCATCGTAGCCCATGGCGGCGGCACGTACCGTGGACAGGTGCACGCGCAGAAAGGGGTTGATCCGTTTTTCGAGCCCCATGGAGCTGGGCAGCGTTGGTTGCTGCTGCTGGCGTTGAATTTGGCAAACAGCGGCGTGTTGGGTAATGTCGGTGTTGCCGGGCTCTACCGTGGCGGCAAACTTCAGGTTGGAGAGGGTGTATTCGTGTGCGCAGCACACCCTGGTGTGGTCGGGCAGTGCCGCCAATGCGCCCAGTGAGGCGTGCATCTGTGCAGCGGTGCCTTCAAAGAGGCGCCCGCAACCGGCGCTGAACAAGGTGTCGCCACAAAAAACCAGGGGGTGTTGTTGCTGAGGTTGACCAAAGAAGGCGATGTGTCCAGCCGTGTGGCCTGGCACCTCCATGACGGTGAACCGTGTGCCCATGACCACCACCGAATCGCCGGCGCGGTGGCGCAGGCACGGCTCGGGCATGTCTTCCCCAGCGGGGCCGTGCACCCTAGCGCCGGTGGCTTCTCGCAAAGCCGAGACACCACCGGTGTGGTCACCGTGGTGGTGGGTGATCAAGATGCCTTCGAGCGCCAAGCCGTTTCGCTCCAAGGCCGTCAACACCGGTTCGGCCTGACCGGGGTCCACCACCCACGCCCGAGAACCCACCCGCATCATCCAGATGTAGTTGTCGTTGAAAGCGGGCAGGGGGGTCAATTCCATTGTGTCTTGGTCGCGTCAAAGGGGCCGTGTAGAGTCAGGGTATGAGCCATCAAATTATAGGGTTGAGCGAATGGTGGGACAGCCCCGCTGGGCGGTACCTCTTGGCTTGGGAGCAAGCGCAGCTGGACGCTTGGGTCTCAGACCT
>DAISXI010000006.1:5861-38521 GCA_036825935.1 Hydrogenophaga sp. | reverse complement strand
GGCGGTACCTCTTGGCTTGGGAGCAAGCGCAGCTGGACGCTTGGGTCTCAGACCTCTTTGGGTACAACGCTTTGCAACTGGGCTGGCCTGCGCTGAATGCGTTGCAAGCCAATCGCATGCCCCACCGTTGGTTGGCTTTGCCCGCCATGGGCGGCTCAGGTGCACAGCCTGTGTCCCTGGTCTGCGACCCCGCCGCCTTGCCCATGGCCGCTTCGAGTTTGGATCTGTTGGTGTTGCCTCATGCCTTGGAGGGCAGCGCAGACCCGCATCAGGTTTTGCGTGAGGCTGAGCGGGTGCTGGTGCCTGATGGGCGCTTGATCATCGCGGCCTTCAACCCCAACAGCTGGTGGGGCTTTCAACACAGCAGATCAAGGTGGTGTGACCGATTGGGCGTGCGCGCTTGGGGTGCCGATCAAGCCTTTGTGCCGCAAACCGGTGACTTTATTGGCGCTTGGCGTTTGCGCGATTGGCTGCGCTTGTTGGGTTTTGAGTTGGAGCACGAGCGACGCGGCTGCTACGTGCCCGCCGTCAACAGCGAGCGTTGGCTGCAGCGCTGTGCGTGGATGGACCGGATGGGCCCGCGCTGGTGGCGCTTTTTTGGGGCGGTACACATGCTCGTTGCCGTCAAGCGCGTTCGGGGCATGCGCTTGTTGGGGCCAGCATGGAAACCGCGACAATCCACGGCGGGTGTGCCCGCGTCGGTGGCCCAGCGGCGCTGAACAGGTCTTTGGTTGGCTTTAAGGGGAGTGGGGCTTTGAATCAAGTGGTGATTTACACGGATGGGGCCTGCAAAGGCAACCCTGGACCGGGCGGTTGGGGGGTTTACCTGCGCAGCGGGGCTGTGGAAAAAGACCTGTGCGGGGGCGAGGCTCAGACGACAAACAACCGAATGGAGCTCACGGCCGTGATTGAAGCCCTCAAGGCCCTCAAGCGGCCATGTCAGGTGCAGGTTTACATGGACAGCGAGTACGTTCGCAAGGGAATCACCGAGTGGTTGCCAGGCTGGAAGGCTCGGGGATGGAAGACCGCAGCCAAGCAGCCTGTGAAGAATGTCGATTTGTGGCAAGCTCTGGACGTTTTGGTCAGCGCCGGAGGCCACAACATCGACTGGCGCTGGGTCAAAGGGCATGCAGGGGACCCTGGGAACGAGCGAGCCGATGCGTTGGCCAACCGCGGCGTCCCTTTATTCAATTAACCAGCGACGATTGACGATGAACACGAAAAAATGGCTAATGGGTGTGCTGGCTTTGTTAATAGCCGGTGGCGTGGCTTGGTGGTTTCAACAGCCGACAGCACCGGACCCCAAAGCGGGTAGCGGCGCAGCGGGTGGCGCCCCGGGCGCAGGTGCAGGTGCAGGTGCAGGTGCAGGTGCAGGTGCAGGTGCAGGTGCAGGTGGCAGGGGTGGCCCGCCGTCGGTTGAGATTGCCACCGTGAAAGCGGTCCGTTTGCAAGATGAAACCCAAGCCGTGGGTACGTTGTTGGCGCGCCAAAGCGTGACCCTGCGCCCAGAGGTCAGCGGTCGTGTCTCGCGCATCGCCTTCAAAGACGGCAGTGCGGTGCGGCAGGGACAATTGCTGGTGCAACTCGATGACGCTTTGCAGCGCGCCGAGTTGAGTCAAGCCCGTGCCCAACTCTCCATTGCCCAAGCCAACACCAAACGCAATGAAGAGCTGGTGGCCCAGAACTTCGTGTCGCAGCGGGTGCTGGAAGAGAGTCGCGCCAATTTGCAAGTCGCCCAAGCCCAAGTGGATTTGGCCCAAGCGCGCTTGGCCCGCATGGGCATCGTGGCACCGTTCTCGGGCACGGTGGGCATCGCGAACGTGAACCTGGGTGAATACATCAAGGACGGTGCGGCGGTGGTCAACTTGGAAGACACCTCCGCCTTGATGGTCGATTTTCGCTTGTCCGAGCGTTACCAAACCCGTGTGGCCGTGGGGCAGTCGGTCAAGGTTCAACTCGACGCTTTGCCGGGACAAAACTTCGCTGCCCGCGTGATCGCCTTGGACCCCTTGCTCGATGCGAACGGGCGCGCCGTGGCCGTTCGTGCCAGCATGCCCGCGGACGCTGCCAAGCGCTTGCGCTCGGGCATGTTTGCCCGTGTGACGGTGGTGTTTGGGGTCGATGACGCGGCTTTGGTGGTGCCCGAAGAGGCTTTGCTGCCTCAGGGTGGTCGCCAATGGGTGGTGGTGCTCGATGCTGCACCGGAGGTGGACGGTAAGCCCCAATGGACCGCGCGCCGAGTGGCCGTGACCACCGGGCTGCGCCGCGATTCCATGGTTCAAATCACCGACGGTTTGAAGCCCGGTGACACCATCGCGGTGGCGGGTCAGCAACGCGTTCAACAGGATGGCAAACCGGTGCGCGTGGTGCAGCTCAAGTCTGCGCCAGGCGGCACAGCCCCCAGCAGCGGCAAACCCAATCCCCAATGACCTTGAGGCACATGTCCCATGCAATTGCCTGAACTCTCCATCCGCCGCCCCGTCTTCGCCACGGTCATGTCTTTGCTCATCTTGTTGGTGGGCGCAGTCGCCTTTCAAGGGCTGACCGTTCGCGAATACCCTCAGATCGATGAGCCCACGGTGTCGGTCAGCACGACGTTTGGTGGCGCCTCCAGCGAGGTGGTGGAGTCTCAGGTCACCAAGGTGCTGGAGGACTCGCTCTCAGGCATTGAGGGGGTGGATGTCATCACCTCGTCGAGCCGACCTGAGCGCAGCCAAATCACGGTGCGTTTTGCGCTCAGCCGCGACCCAGATTCGGCCGCAGCCGATGTGCGCGACAAAGTCAGTCGCGTGCGCCAACGTTTGCCTCAAGGCATTGATGAGCCGGTGATTGCCAAGGTCGAAGCAGACGCCTTCCCGGTGGTTTGGCTGGCCATGAGTTCGGACACCCACAGCGCTTTGCAACTCAGCGACATGGCCAACCGTTTGGTCAAGCCGGTGTTGCAAACCGCGCCAGGGGCTGCCGATGTGCGCGTCTATGGCGAACGGCGTTACGCCATGCGCGTGTGGATCGATACCGACCGCTTGGCGGCCTACCGACTCACCGTCCAAGACGTGGAGGAGGCCCTGCGCCGGTCCAACTTGGAGGTGCCCGCTGGTCGCATCGAGAGCCAACAGCGGGAGTTCAACATCACCGCGGCCACCGACATGCAAACCGTCACCCAGTTTCGCGAACTGGTGATCCGCACCGTGGCGGGTGCGCCCGTGCGTTTGCAAGATGTGGCCCGCGTGGAAGAGGGCGCTCAAGATGTGCGCTCCTCAATTCGTCTCAACGGCCGTGACTCGGTGGCGGTGGGCGTGATCCGTCAAGCCACGGCCAACCCACTGGAACTCTCGGCGGGTGTGCGCGCCTTGATTCCCAAGGTCCAGCAAGACCTGCCAGCGGGCGTGACCGTGTCGGTGGCCAACGACAGTTCGGTGTTCATTGAAAAATCCATCGAAGCCGTCTACATCACCATCGTCGAGGCCGCCGTGCTGGTGGCCTTGGTGATTTTTGTGTTCTTGCGCACGGTGCGCGCCTCGATCATTCCCTTGGTCACGATCCCCGTCAGTTTGATCGGTACCTTTGCCTTGATGGCTTTGTTTGGGTTTTCCATCAACACCTTGACCCTGTTGGCTTTGGTGCTGGCCATCGGTTTGGTGGTGGACGACGCCATTGTGGTCTTGGAAAACATCCACCGGCACATCGAAGACGGGCTCAAGCCGTTTGATGCGGCCATCAAGGGCGTCCGTGAAATTGGTTTTGCTGTGGTGGCCATGACGCTCACCTTGGCTGCGGTCTATGCGCCTTTGGCCTTTACGCCGGGCCGAACGGGGCGTTTGTTTGCCGAATTTGCCCTGGCCTTGGCGGGTGCGGTGGTGGTCTCCGGCTTCGTGGCTTTGACGCTCTCACCGATGTTGAGTGCCAAGTTGTTGCGCCACCAGGACAACCCATCTCGCTTCGACCGCAGCATGGAGAGCATCCTGACGGGTTTGACCGCATCTTATGGTCGCGCTTTGGCTTGGGCCTTGCAGCGCCGCATCTGGATCGTTGGTGTGATGTTGGCCTCAGCGGTGGGCAGTGCCTTTTTGTTCAAAACCACCAAGCAAGAACTGGCCCCATTGGAAGACCGTGGTGTGATCCTGATCAACATCAGCGGCCCCGATGGCGCGACCTTGGCGTACACACAACGCTACGCACAGGCGATTGAAAGCATTGGGCAACCGTATGCAGAGTTCGATCGCATTTTCAGCAACATCGGTAGCCCGACCGTGGCGCAAGGCAACATCTTTTTCCGTGCTGTGCCGTGGGACGAGCGCGAGCGAAGCACGCAGGATTTGGCTCGCGAGATCACCCCCCGGGTGGCCGGTTTGCCTGGCGTGACGGCATTCCCAATCACGCCACCTTCGCTGGGCCAAGGTTTTCGGGAGCGCCCCATCAACTTTGTGGTGGTCACCTCCGACTCCTACGAGAACCTGTCCAAGGTCATGCGCCGATTCCAAGACGAGCTGGCCAAAAACCCTGGATTTGTGCAGGTGGACACCGATTTGCGCCTGAACAAACCCGAGGTTCGCATGGACGTTGACCGTGAGCGCGCCGCCGATGCAGGCGTGAACGTGGACGCCATTGCACGAACCGTCGAGACCTTGCTGGGTGGTCGCACGGTGACGCGTTACAAACGTGGCGGCGAGCAGTTTGATGTGGTCGTGCAGACCGACAACGCACAGCGCAACGCCCCTGATGACATCGACCGATTGTTCGTGCGGGGTCGAGGCGATGTCATGGTGCCGCTGGCCTCTTTGGTCAAGATCCGCGAAGTCGTGGTGCCCCGTGAGCTGAACCACTTTGCCCAGCGGCGAAGCGCCTCCATCACGTCCAACCTCGCGCCGACCCTCTCGTTGGGCGAGGCCTTGGAGATCATGGATGGCATTGCAGCGGATATCTTGCCGCCCGGCTACACCACCGATTTGAACGGTCAAAGTCGCGAGTTCAAAAAATCGTCTGGCTCTTTGGCCTTGGTGTTTGGCCTGTCCTTGTTGTTCATCTATTTGGTCTTGGCGGCCCAGTTCGAGAGCTTTGTGGACCCCTTGATCATCTTGCTCAGTGTGCCGCTGTCCATGTTGGGCGCCTTGTTGGCCTTGAAGTTCTCGGGTGGAACGATGAATGTGTTCAGCCAAATTGGCCTGATCACCTTGGTGGGGTTGATATCCAAACACGGTATCTTGATCGTCGAGTTCGCCAACCAGTTGCGCGAACAAGGCCTGGCGGTGCGCGAGGCGATCACCCAATCGGCGGCGTTGCGTTTGCGCCCCATCATGATGACCACGGGCGCCATGGTGCTCGGCGCCCTTCCCTTGGCCTTGGCCAGTGGCGCGGGGGCTGAGAGTCGACAGCAAATCGGTTGGGTCATTGTGGGCGGCATGAGCGTGGGCACCTTGCTCACGGTCTTTGTGGTTCCGACCATGTACACCTTGCTCTCGCGCCGAAAGTCTTAAGGCGGGGTGGATCGTGCTTGGCGCTCTTGCTGGCGCTGGGCCGCATCGGCTGCGCTGTTGAGGTTGGCAAAGGCACCCGCTCGCGAGTCCTTGTCATCAAAGATAGCCCAAGCTGGCCCCTGCGTTTCGCACCAGTCGGCCACTCGACGACCCCCTTGGTTGAGATAAGTGTCCAAGCTCGGCAACAGATCGGTGTGCAGCAGCGCAAACACCGCTTGTGTTCTCAGGCCATCGGCGTGGCGGCTGGCTGCTACTGCCAAGGGTGACTGGCTTTGGCGTTGAGCTTGAACCAAGGTGTCGATCAAGTCGATGGGGAAGTCGGGGGTGTCGCAGGGAACGCTGAGCAGCCACGGCGTTGGGCACTGACGCAAACCCGCTTGCCACCCCGCCAAGGGGCCTTTGAATGCTTCGGGATCTTCATCGGGCCACACCGGCCAGCCCCATTGGGCATAGGTGTTGGTGTGTCGGTTGGCGTTGATGGCCAAGCCTGCCAAGGCCTCGTGTGGCTGCGCTTGCAGCCGTTGCAAGGCCGACCAAGCCAAGGGAGCGTCGTCGACGCGGATCAGGCCTTTGTCTTGCCCGCCCCATCGGCTGCCCCGACCGCCGGCCAAGACCATGGCCGTGATGGAGCGCGGACCCAACTGCCAATCGCCCACGTCAGCCGCCGATGTAGCTCATCTCCACCCGGCGTCCTGAGCCGCTGGCGGTGTCCGGCCCGCGCAAGCTGCGCAGACGCGAGTATTGGTCGGTGCGCCCACGCCAGATGGCGTCCACCGTGGCGGCCAGCGTGGTGTCACTTTGTGTGGGGTCGCGCAAGAGCTGGCGCAGGTCGTAGCCTTGGCTGGCAAACAGGCACAAGTACAAGCGGCCTTCGGTGGACAGGCGGGCGCGGTTGCAGTCGCTACAAAAGGCCTGCGTGACGCTGCTGATCACACCCACCTCACCCAAAGCCGGGTCGTGCTCGCCATGGGCGTTGGCGTAACCCCAGCGTTCGGCGGTTTCTCCCGGGACAGAGGGGTCGAGTTGCACCAGCGGTAGCTCGGTCTGCAAGCGGCGGATCACCTCGGCGCTGGGCAGCACCTCGTCCATGCGCCAGCCATTCGTCGCGCCCACGTCCATGTATTCAATGAAGCGCAGCACGATGCCCGTTCCCTGGAAATGCCTCGCCATAGGCAAAATTTCTTGCTCGTTGGTGCCGCGCTTGACCACCATGTTGACCTTGATCGGCCCCAAACCCGCCGCCCGCGCCGCTTCAATGCCGGCCAGCACATCGGCCACCGGAAAGTCCACATCGTTCATGCTGCGAAACACCGCATCGTCCAGGCCATCCAGGCTCACGGTGACACGTTGCAAACCCGCATCTTTCAGGCTTTGGGCCTTGCGCGCCAGCAACGAGCCGTTGGTGGTCAGCGTCAAATCGAGCGGCTGGCCGTCGGGTGTGCGCAGCGCGGCCAGTTGTTCAATCAGGATTTCGATGTTCTTTCGCAGCAAAGGCTCGCCGCCCGTGAGGCGGATTTTGCGCACACCCCGGCCCACGAACACGCTCGCGATGCGGGTGATCTCTTCAAAGCTCAGCAGATGGCTGTGCGGCAGGTAGGCGTAGTCCTTGTCAAAGACTTCCTTGGGCATGCAGTAACTGCAGCGGAAGTTGCAGCGGTCCGTCACGCTGATGCGCAAATCGGTCAAGGGGCGGCGCAGGCCGTCCAGCGGCAGGGCGCTTAGGTCTTGCCCCGCGGGCAAGGGGGGTAAGGGCAGGCTGGGGGGGCGCTGGTCGACCAGCGCAATGACGCGTTCAAACATGTCAGGATTGTGCACGAGTGCCCGGGCTTAAGGTGGAATCAAGACCGTTTTTGTCCTCGGACTGAACCGGATGACTTGACGTCTTGAATAGGGGCCATGAAGCAGGCCCGCCTAAAGCGGGCCTGCTTCATGTGGTCAGATGGCCGGTATCAAGTGCCGTGAAACTGCATGACCAGCGGTACGATCAACAGAGCCACGATGTTGATGATCTTGATCAGCGGGTTGATGGCCGGGCCTGCGGTGTCCTTGTAGGGGTCGCCCACCGTATCGCCCGTGACAGCAGCCTTGTGGGCCTCCGAGCCCTTGCCGCCATGGTGGCCGTCTTCGATGTACTTTTTGGCATTGTCCCAGGCACCGCCGCCAGTGCACATGGAAATCGCCACGAACAAGCCGGTGATGATGGTGCCCATCAACAAACCCCCCAAGGCTTTGGGGCCCAGGATCAAACCGACCAGCACAGGCACCACCACGGGCAACAGGCTTGGGATGATCATTTCCTTGATGGCGGCGGTGGTCAGCATGTCCACAGCTTTGCCGTACTCGGGTTTGGCAGTCCCTTCCATGATGCCTGGGATCTCCTTGAACTGGCGACGCACTTCAACCACCACACTGCCCGCAGCGCGACCGACCGCCTCCATGGCCATGGCACCGAACAGGTAAGGAATCAAACCGCCAATGAACAAGCCGATGATGACCAGTGGGTCGGATAAGTCAAAACTGATGACTTTGCCGTAAGCCTCCAATTTGTGGGTGTAGTCCGCGAACAAGACCAAAGAGGCCAAGCCAGCAGAGCCAATCGCATAGCCCTTGGTCACCGCCTTGGTGGTGTTGCCCACGGCGTCCAAAGGGTCGGTGATGGCGCGAACACTGCTGGGCATCTCGGCCATTTCGGCAATGCCGCCAGCGTTGTCGGTGATGGGCCCATAGGCGTCCAGTGCCACCACGATACCAGCCATGCTCAGCATGGAGGTCGCGGCAACGGCAATCCCGTACAGACCGCCCAATGCATATGCCGTCCAGATGGCCAGGCAAACGAACATCACCGGCCAAGCGGTTGAACGCATGGACACGCCCAGACCGGCAATGATGTTGGTGCCGTGGCCGGTGGTGGAGGCTTGAGCGATGTGTCGAACCGGGGCGTATTGCGTGCCCGTGTAAAACTCGGTGATCCAGACCAAGGCGGCGGTGAGCACCAACCCAACGGTGCACGCCCCAAAAAGCCGCATGGCTGCGCCAGTGCCGCCCAAGGCGTTGTCAGGAATGAGCCAAGTCGTGACAAAGTAAAAAGCCACCAGGGACAGCACGCCTGCAATGGCCAAGCCTTTGTAAAGCGCGGGCATCACGTTGGTCATGCCAGGCGAGGCTTTGACAAAAAAGCACCCAATGATGGAGGCGATGATGGACACAGCGCCCAAGGCCAAGGGGTACAACACAGCTTGCCCCGGGGCCGCTGTGACCAAGAGTGCACCCAGCACCATGGTGGCAATCAGCGTCACGGCGTAGGTTTCGAACAAGTCAGCGGCCATGCCGGCGCAGTCACCCACGTTGTCGCCCACGTTGTCGGCGATCACGGCAGGGTTGCGCGGGTCGTCTTCGGGAATGCCCGCTTCCACTTTGCCCACCAAGTCGGCGCCCACGTCAGCGCCCTTGGTGAAAATGCCCCCACCCAAGCGGGCAAAAATAGAGATCAGCGATGACCCAAAAGCAAAACCAATCAAGGGATTGAGCAAAGTGGCCAGGTTTTGATCGGGCGTCAGGTTTCCGCTGCCGACCAAAAACCAGTAAAAACCACTCACCCCCAGCAAACCCAAGCCCACCACCAGCATGCCGGTGATGGCACCACCCCGAAACGCCACGTCCAGCGCAGGGCCAATGCCTTTGGTCGCTGCCTGAGCGGTGCGCACATTGGCCCGAACGGACACGTTCATGCCGATGAAGCCGCAGGCACCCGAGAGCACTGCGCCAATCACAAAGCCGATGGCGGTGACGCCATCCAGAAAGATGCCCATCAGAATGGTCAAAACCACGCCCACGATGGCAATGGTTTTGTATTGACGGGCGAGGTAGGCTGCGGCACCCGCTTGAATGGCCGCCGAAATTTCCTGCATCCGGTCATTGCCGGCGTCTTGAGAAAGAATCCACCCTCGGGCCCAAATGCCGTAAGCCACGGCAATCAAACCACATGTAAGTGCCAAAAAAAGCACTGAATTTCCGGTCATCGTTGAACTCCTCGATGGTTGTCGCTGAACGGAGGCGCAACGCTTTGGAGGCCCCTCCACGGCGTTGCTTCCTCGTTCCAAGCATCAGGAATCGATTGGCCAACGGCTTATTAAAGGCCTTCGGTGGTCGATTAAGCAAGCCCCGTGAAAGTAAAATCGGGGTTAATCCCTAGTGTTTGCTGTTTTTCAACCTCCCTCAACAAAGACCTGCAAGATGTCCCTTGATAACGTCACCCCTGGAAAAAACGTTCCCGAATCTTTCAACGTGATCATCGAAATCCCGATGAACGCCGATCCGATCAAGTACGAAGTGGACAAGGAAACCGGCGCTTTGTTCGTGGACCGTTTCATGACCACCGCCATGCACTACCCGACCAACTACGGCTACGTCCCCCAGACTTTGTCGGGTGATGGTGATCCTGTGGATGTGTTGGTGATCACGCCCTACGCACTGCACCCAGGCGTCGTGGTGCCCTGCCGTGCTTTGGGTATTTTGATAATGGAAGACGAAGCGGGCGTGGATGGTAAGGTCGTCGCCGTTCCCACCAGCAAAATATTGCCGATGTACGACCACTGGAAAAGCATTGAAGACGTGAATGCCATGCGTCGCAACGCCATCGCCCATTTTTTTGAGCACTACAAAGACCTCGAAAAAGGCAAATGGGTCAAGGTCAAGGGTTGGGAAGGCAAAGACGCCGCCCACAAAGAAATCTTGGACGGCGTGGCCAACTTCAAAAAAGCCTAAGCCTTCAGCCCCCTGATAAAAAAGCCCTGCGACGCGGGGCTTTTTTGTGCCTGTTGGCCTCAAGCCAACGGGGCTTTGAGTGGGCTGCGCTGCTGCAGGTCTTGCACGTAGGCGCTCAAGCCATCACCTTCGCGCTCCAAGTAGCGGCGCACCGCGTCTTCAAACGCGGGGTGCGACAGCGCGTGGGCGCTGGTGGTGGTCACAGGCAACAAGGCGCGGGCGAGTTTGTGTTCGCCCTGTGCGCCGCCTTCGAAGCGCACAAAGCCTTGCGTGATGCACCACTCGATGGCTTGGTAATAACAAGCCTCAAAGTGTAAGCAGTCGACGCGTTCCAACGCGCCCCAGTAGCGCCCGTAGGCCACACCCGCGGGGCGATCCAAGCCGATCAGGCTCGCGGCGATGTCGCGTCCTTCGCGCTCGGCCACGATGAGCAACCAGTGTGCTGACATCTCGGTGCGCATGGCCTCAAAAAACGCTGGGGTGAGGTAGGGCGCGTTACCGTGCTCAAAATAGGTTTGTTGGTAGCAGCGCAAGAAAAATGCCCAGTCTTCAACGCCCATGTCCGAGCCATGGATGTGGCGAAAGCGCACACCGGCCTCGCTCACTTTGCGACGTTCTTGGCGGATTTTTTTGCGTTTCTCTTGTTGCAGTTGGCCCAGGAAATCGTCGAAGTCGGCGTAAGGCTGTGGCTGGCGGTTGTGCCAATGGAATTGCACCGTGGTGCGCAGGGCCATGCCAGCTTCAAGGCAGGCTTGGGCATCTTCCTCGGAGACGAACAAGAGGTGCAGGGACGAGAGGTCTTCTTGGCGCATGTGCTTCAAGAGCGCTTGCACCAAGGCCATGCGGGCCGGTGCGTTGATGGCCAAGAGGCGAGGGCCAGGAACGGGCGTGAAGGGCACGGCCACCAAGGCCTTGGGGTAGTAGTCCAAGCCGTGCTCGGCATAGGCGCGCGCCCAAGCCCAGTCGAACACGTACTCGCCGTGGGAATGGTTTTTCAGGTACAGCGGGCAGGCCGCCACCAGCTGGGGGCCTTGCCAGAGCGTGATGAACTGCGCTTGCCAACCGGTTGTGGCGCAAGCACTGGCGCTTTGGTGCAGGGCGGCCAAGTAGGCGTGGCGCATGAAGGGGCTGCGCGTGGGGCTTTGGGCGAGCAGGGCGTCCCAAGCCTCGGCGCTGATGGCCAGCGGTGAGTTCAAGACCCGGGTGACATAATCCGTTGCAGTCAATTTTGTTTGCCTTTTTCAGCGACGCTGGCCGATTCCATGACGCTCAACATTTGTGTGGCCCAACTCAATTTGGTGGTGGGCGACACGGCGGGCAATGCCCGCCAAATCATCGATGCCGCGCACACCGCGCACGCCCAAGGCGCCCACGTCTTGCTCACGCCCGAGTTGGCGGTCAGCGGCTATGCGGCCGAAGACCTGTACCTGCGCCCTGGTTTTTTGGACGCCTGTGATGATGCCTTGAAAACCATCGCCTTGCAGACCTCAGGGCTGAGCGGTTTGCACATCGTCGTGGGCCACCCGCAGCGCACCTCGGTGGCCGCCACCAAAGACCGCAGCGTCTCGGTGCCCAGTTTGGTCAACGCGGCCAGTGTGCTGCACCAAGGTCGCACCACCTTGACCTATGGCAAGCGCGAGTTGCCCAACTACCAGGTTTTCGACGAGCGCCGCTACTTCGTGCCCGCCCAGGGCGATGCGGTGTTTGAGGTTCAGGACAGCCAAGGGCAATCGGTGCGCGTGGGCTTGCTCATTTGTGAAGACGCGTGGTTCGACGCCCCCGTGGTCTCCACCTGTGCGGCCGGCGCTCAGCTGCTGGCGGTGATCAACGCCTCGCCGTTTCACGGCGGCAAAGGCGCCGAGCGTGAGCAGCGTTTGGCCGAACGTGTGCGCGCCGTGGGTGTGCCCTTGGTCTACGCCCACTTGGTGGGCGGTCAAGACGAGGTGGTGTTCGACGGTCGCAGCTTTGCGCTGGACGCCCAAGGCCAAGTGGTGGCCCGCGCCGCGGCCTTTGACACGGCCTTGATGGCGGTGGCTTGGCACACAGAGCAGGGGCGTTTGAGCCCCGTGGCCGCACCCGTGGTACCCCACCCCGATGCCGATGAAGACCTGTGGCGGGCTCTGGTCATGGGCGTGCGCGATTACGTGCAAAAAAACCGATTCCCCGGCGTGCTCTTGGGTCTGTCGGGTGGCATCGATTCGGCCTTGGTCTTGGCCATCGCGGTCGACGCCTTGGGGGCCGATCGCGTGCGCACGGTCATGATGCCCTCGCCGTACACCGCCGATATCTCATGGATCGATGCCCGCGACATGGCGCAGCGTCTGGGTGTGCGCTACGACGAGATCGGCATCGAGCCGACCTTCATGGCCTTGCAAGCGGCCTTGGCCCCGGATTTTGCGGGTTTGCCGGCCGACACCACGGAGGAGAATTTGCAGGCCCGCATCCGCGGCACCTTGCTCATGGCCTTGTCCAACAAGTTCGGCGCCTTGGTGCTGACCACGGGCAACAAAAGCGAGATGGCCACGGGTTACTGCACGCTTTACGGCGACATGGCCGGCGGGTTTGCGGTCATCAAAGACGTGCTCAAGACGGCGGTGTTTCGTTTGGCCCGCTGGCGCAACCAGCACGATCCCTTCGGCACCGGTCAGCAGCCCATCCCCGAGCGCATCATCACGCGCCCACCCAGCGCCGAGTTGCGTCCCGACCAGCAGGACCAAGACAGCTTGCCACCCTACGAGGTGCTCGACGCCATCATCGAGCGCTTCATGGAAAACGACCAAAGTCCCAGCAGCATCGTGGCCGAGGGTTTTGATGCTGAGGCGGTGGCGCAAGTCGTGCGACTCATCCGCATCAACGAATACAAGCGCCGCCAAGCACCCATCGGCGTTCGCGTGACCCACCGCAGCTTTGGCAAAGATTGGCGTTACCCCATCACCAGCCAATACCGAGCATGACACTGGGCCTTAGGCCCCGTGGTACATTTTTCGATCGAATCTTTGCACCCTTGGAGCACCCCATGAAACAAATCACCGCCGTCATCAAACCGTTCAAGCTCGAAGAGGTGCGCGAAGCCTTGGCCGAACAGGGCGTGACGGGCTTGACGGTGACCGAGGTCAAAGGCTTTGGCCGTCAAAAAGGCCACACCGAGCTCTACCGCGGTGCCGAGTACGTGGTGGACTTTTTGCCCAAGGTCAAGTTGGAAGTGGTGGTCAAGACCGACGAGGTGGACCGTTGCGTGGATGCCATCATCAAGGCAGCCCATACTGGCAAGATTGGCGACGGCAAGATTTTCATCACACCGGTGGAGCGCGTGATCCGCATTCGCACCGGCGAGCAAGACGAATCCGCGGTTTGAGCCTCAGATCTGTGGGCTGATGCCCTCGGGCGCGAAGCCCGCGGCTTGCACCAGTTGCTCGGCCAAGGCAATCGCTTGGGTGTCCACCCGAATCAGCCCCATTTGACCGTCGTTCATGAAGCCCTCGCGCACCGAGCCGTTCAAGAACGTCAGCATCGCGTCGTAATAGCCACCCAAGTTGAGCAGGCCCACGGGTTTGTCGTGGTAGCCCAGCTGACGCCAAGTCCAGACCTCGAAAAATTCCTCAAAAGTGCCGATGCCGCCAGGCAAGGCCAAAAAGGCATCGCTGCGCTCGGCCATGATGCGTTTGCGTTCGTGCATGGTCTCGACGACCAAGAGCTCGTCGCAGTCGTGGTTGGCCCATTCGCGCTCCACCAGGGAGCTTGGGATCACGCCGACCACGCGCCCGCCGCTGTGGCGTGTGGCCAAGGCCGTGATGCCCATCAAACCGTTGCGTCCGCCACCGTAGACCAACTGACCACCGCGTGAGCCAATCCATTGGCCCAAGGCTTGAGCGGCTTGGGCGTGCTGAGGATCAGCGCCGGGGCGTGAACCGCAGTAAACGCACAAAGAAAAAGCGGGCGTGCTCATGTGGGTTTGCTCGGTTTTTTGCGTTTGGGTGGCTCGGGCGGTTGGTGGTGCACCAAGCGCGTCCCGGCCCAAGCGTCGTGCCAAAACTGGCGCTCGCGTTGGAAACGCGCCAGTAAGGCCCACACCAAAACCCAGCCTATGGTCAAGACCGTGATCTCACCCCCGGGCAAATCGAAAACATCCCCGACCGCCAAGGGCGGCAAAAACCAGACCCAAGACAAAAAGTAACGCACCAGGGCTCGGCCTTGGCTGATGGTGTTGCCATCTCGATCCACCACGCGAATGAACCAGGTCTTCATGGCCAAGGTTTGTCCCTTGGACCAAAACCAGGTGAAGTAAATGCCGAACACCAAGAACAAAAACGCCTGTTGTGCGTGGCGGTTGTCCAAGGCGTGGCGGGTTTGGGTCAAGGTGGAAAACAAATACCCCGCAATGAAAACCACGCCAAACAGCAGCATGCCTTCGTAGAGCCAGCAAGCCAAGCGGCGCGGCAGTGTCGGGGTCACAAGGGGGGCAGTGGTTGCCGTTGGGGGTGAGGCTGTCGGTGCGTTCATGGGGGGAGATTGTCGCACCGTGCCATAATGCGATTTGCATTTGAAATCAAAACGGCAAACGGGCCAAGGTCCGGCGGATTTATTGTTCTGCCCATGTCCATTGGTCTTAAGTCCCGAGTCCGCCCCACAAGGGTTGGCACAAGGGGCACCCAAGGTTTTTCGTTAGAGAAATTCTCAAAAGGTTCATCATGGAAATCAACAAAGCTGAAATCGCCAGCGCAGCTGCCGCGTCCCCATCCGCCCAGCATCCCGAGTTGCGCGGCGCAGAAATTCTCGTCAAAGCATTGCAAGAAGAGGGCGTCAAGTACGTCTGGGGCTACCCCGGCGGCGCGGTTTTGCACATCTACGACGCGGTCTTCAAACAAGACCAGTTCCAACACATTTTGGTTCGCCACGAACAAGCCGCGGTGCACGCGGCCGACGGTTATGCGCGCGCCACCGGTGATGTGGGTGTGTGCCTGGTCACTTCAGGCCCCGGAGCCACCAACGCCGTGACCGGCATCGCCACCGCCTACATGGACAGCATCCCCATGGTCATCATCAGTGGGCAGGTGCCCACCGCGGCCATCGGTTTGGATGCCTTCCAAGAGTGCGACACCGTGGGCATCACCCGCCCCATCGTCAAACACAACTTCTTGGTCAAAGACGCTCGCGACATGGCCGAGGTCATGAAAAAGGCCTTCCACATCGCGCGCAGTGGCCGTCCAGGCCCCGTCTTGGTGGACATCCCCAAAGACGTCTCGTTCAATAAAACCCCCTACCTGGGCTACCCAGACAAGGTGGAGATGCGCTCCTACAACCCGGTGCGCAAAGGTCACGGCGGCCAGATCCGCAAGGCTTTGCAGCTCTTGCTCAACGCCAAGCGCCCCTACATCTACACTGGCGGCGGCGTCTTGTTGAGCAACGCCACCCACGAGTTGCGCACCTTGGTGGACATGCTGGGTTACCCCGTGACCAACACCTTGATGGGCTTGGGCGGCTATCCGGCCACCGAACCCAAGTTCTTGGGCATGTTGGGCATGCACGGCACGATCGAAGCCAACAACACCATGCAAAACTGCGACGTCTTGCTGGCCGTGGGTGCGCGCTTCGATGACCGCGTGATCGGCAACCCCAAGCACTTCGCGCAAAACGAACGCAAGATCATCCACATCGACATCGATCCTTCGAGCATTTCCAAGCGCGTTAAGGTCGATGTGCCGATCGTGGGCGACGTCAAAGACGTGCTCACCGAGCTGATCGCCATGCTCAAAGAGTCACAGCAAAAGCCCGATGCCTCAGCGTTGCAAGCCTGGTGGTCGACCATCGAAGGATGGCGCTCGCGCAACTGTTTGGCTTACGACAAGAGCGACAAAACGGTGATCAAGCCCCAGATGGTCATCGAGACCCTCTGGAACATGACCAAGGACGCCGACGCTTACATCACCTCCGATGTGGGCCAACATCAAATGTGGGCGGCTCAGTATTACAAGTTCAACGAACCCCGTCGCTGGATCAACTCCGGTGGCTTGGGCACCATGGGCGTGGGCATCCCCTACGCCATGGGCATCAAGCTGGCCAAGCCCGAGAGCGAGGTTTACTGTGTGACCGGTGAAGGTTCGGTGCAGATGTGCATCCAAGAACTCTCGACCTGCTTGCAGTACAACACGCCGATCAAGGTGGTGTCGCTCAACAACCGCTACCTCGGCATGGTGCGCCAGTGGCAAGAGATCGAGTACGAGGGCCGTTACAGCAACAGCTATATGGACGCACTGCCCGATTTCGTGAAGTTGGCCGAGGCTTACGGTCACGTGGGCATCTTGGTGGAGAAGCCCGAAGACGTGGAGCCCGCTTTGCGCGAAGCCCGTCGTCTGAAGGACCGCACGGTGTTCTTGGACATCCGCACCGACCCGTCTGAAAACGTCTTCCCCATGGTCAAGGCTGGCAAGGGCATCACGGAAATGTTGCTCGGCTCCGAAGACCTGTAAAACCCATCGCTCACCCTACTGGGTGAACCCCTATTTGAAGAATCTATTTGCAGCCGAGCCTGCGCATTACCGTGCGCAGGGGAGGGCTCAGAAAAGAGGAATACCCATGAAACACATCATCGCTGTCTTGCTGGAAAACGAAGCCGGGGCCCTGTCCCGCGTGGTGGGCCTTTTCTCGGCCCGTGGCTACAACATCGAGTCGCTCACCGTGGCGCCCACCGAAGACCCCAGCCTCTCGCGCATGACCATCGAGACCAATGGGTCCGACGAGGTCATCGAGCAAATCACCAAACACCTCAACCGCCTGATCGAGGTCATCAAGGTCGTGGACCTCACCGAAGGCCCTTACACCGAGCGCGAGCTCATGATGGTCAAGGTCCGCGCGGTGGGCAAAGAGCGCGAAGAAATGAAGCGCATGGCCGATATCTTTCGCGGTCGCATCATCGATGTCACCGACAAGAGCTACACGCTCGAACTCACCGGCGACCAAAGCAAAAACGACGCGTTTTTGGAAGCCATCGACCGCACGGCCATTTTGGAGACGGTTCGCACCGGCGCCTGTGGCATCGGCCGAGGTGAGAGAATACTTCGCGTCTAACACCCACCCACCCCTGATTTCAACCGGAGCTAAAAATGAAAGTTTTCTACGACAAAGACTGCGACCTGAGCCTGATCAAAGGCAAGACCGTCGCCATCCTGGGCTACGGCAGCCAAGGCCATGCCCACGCACAAAACTTGAACGACAGCGGCGTGAAAGTCGTTGTCGGTCTGCGCAAAGGCGGCGCTTCTTGGGACAAAGTCGGCAAAGCCGGCTTGACCGTGATGGAAGTCAACGACGCCGTCAAGGCCGCTGACGTGGTCATGATCTTGTTGCCCGACGAAATGATCGCCGAGGTCTACAACAACAACGTGGCCCCTCACATCAAGCAAGGCGCTTCTTTGGCTTTTGCTCACGGCTTTAACGTGCACTACAACCAAGTCGTGCCCCGCGCCGATTTGGACGTGTGGATGGTTGCCCCCAAGGCGCCCGGCCACACCGTTCGCAATACCTACACCCAAGGCGGCGGCGTGCCCCATTTGGTGGCGATTCACCAAGACAAGTCTGGCAAGGCCCGTGATTTGGCCTTGTCCTACGCCATGGCCAACGGTGGCGGCAAGGCCGGCATCATCGAGACCAACTTCAAAGAAGAAACCGAAACCGACTTGTTCGGCGAGCAAGCCGTCTTGTGCGGTGGCGCGGTGGAATTGGTCAAGATGGGCTTTGAAACCTTGGTTGAAGCCGGCTACGCCCCTGAGATGGCTTACTTCGAGTGCTTGCATGAGTTGAAGCTGATCGTTGACCTGATCTACGAAGGCGGCATCGCCAACATGAACTACTCGATCTCCAACAACGCGGAGTTCGGCGAGTACGTGACCGGTCCTGAAGTCATCAACGAAGAGTCCCGCAAGGCCATGCGCAACGCTTTGAAGCGCATCCAAAACGGTGACTACGCCAAGATGTTCATCCAAGAAGGCCGTTTGAACTACCCATCGATGACGGCCCGCCGTCGCAACACCGCCGATCACCAGATCGAAGTGGTGGGTGGCCAGTTGCGCGCCATGATGCCTTGGATCGCCAAGAACAAGCTGGTCGACCAGACCCGCAACTGATGCCTTCGGGGGCCCGAGGCTCCCGTTTCATCGACACAGCCGCCTTTGGGCGGCTTTTGTTTTGCCCTTTACACTAACCACCTATGCAAAACTCTCCAGCTTCAGACAACAAAGAACCCGTGGACGCGCCCAAGCAACGCATCAAAGGCATTTACATGTTGCCCAACATGATCACGCTCGCCGCCTTGTTTGGCGGTTTTTATGCGGTGGTCATGGCCATGAATGGCCGCTACGACCTCGCCACGGTGGCCATCTTTGTGGCCATGGTGCTCGACAGCCTGGACGGGCGGGTGGCGCGCATGACCAATACCCAAAGTGCGTTTGGCGAGCAAATGGATTCGCTTTCTGACATGGTTTCCTTTGGTGCTGCACCGGCCTTGATCGCCTACGAGTGGACCTTGCGTGGTTTGGGCCGCTGGGGTTGGATCGCGGCTTTTGTCTATGTGGCTTGTGCTGCCTTGCGCTTGGCGCGTTTCAATGTGAACACGGGCGTGGTGGATAAGCGTTTCTTTCAAGGCCTGCCTTCGCCCGCAGCGGCGGCCTTGGTGGCGGGTTTCATTTGGCTCACCACCGAGTTGGAGGTGCCGGCGGCCGACATGGCTTGGCCCATGTTTGCCCTGACCCTGTACGCGGGCCTCACCATGGTGACCAACGTGCCTTTTTACAGTTTCAAGGACTACAGTCTCAAGCGCAGCGTGCCTTTTGCGGCCATTGTCTTGGTGGCCTTGTCGATCGCGGTGATCAACATCCACCCGCCGACCGTGTTGTTCGGCATCTTTTTGCTCTACGGCCTGTCGGGCTACGGCGTCTATTTTTGGCTCAAGTCCAAGGGGCGTCCCACCAGCGTCATCAGCACCTCCACCCAAGAGCCCGACGAGCGGGGCATGCACGACTGAACCAGCGATGAGCTTGCGTCAATCGGCTGGTTGAATTTTATTAATCGACCTTGGCGCGGCGCTTGTGCTACATTCATATCCATGAACTTTTTTGCTTTGGCCCTACTACTGCATGTCCGACAAGGGCAGGTTTGGTAACGCACGAGTAAACCCAACACCACGGCCCGTTTGCCCCCGCAACGGGCCGTTTGTCTTTCTGAGATCCCAAGGAGCTTGTTATGACCGATAAATTGATCATTTTCGACACCACTTTGCGCGATGGCGAGCAGTCACCCGGCGCCTCCATGACCAAAGACGAGAAGCTGCGCATCGCGCGCCAACTCGAGCGCCTCCGAGTCGATGTGATTGAAGCTGGTTTTGCCGCCAGCTCCAACGGTGACTTTGAATCCGTCAAGGCGATTGCCGAGGCCATCAAAGACTCCACCGTGTGCTCCTTGGCCCGCGCCAACGACCGCGACATCGCGCGGGCCGCCGAAGCCCTCAAAGGCGCTCAGCGCGCCCGCATCCACACCTTCATCGCCACCAGTGCGCTGCACATGGAAAAAAAGCTGCGCATGACGCCCGATCAGGTGTTTGAGCAGGCCAAGCAGTCGGTGCGTTTTGCCCGCAACTTGGTGGAAGACATCGAATTCAGCCCCGAAGACGGTTACCGCAGCGACATGGACTTCTTGTGTCGCGTTCTCGAGGCCGTGATCAACGAAGGTGCGACCACCTTGAACATCCCCGACACCGTGGGTTATGCCGTGCCTGAGTTGTATGGCAACTTCATCCACACTTTGCGCGAGCGCATCCCCAACTCCGACAAAGCCATTTGGTCCGTGCATTGTCACAACGATTTGGGTATGGCCGTGGCCAACTCCTTGGCGGGCGTGAAGATCGGTGGCGCACGCCAAGTGGAGTGCACCATCAACGGTTTGGGTGAGCGCGCGGGCAACTGTTCGCTCGAGGAAATCGTCATGGCCATCAAAACCCGCAAGGACTACTTCAACTTGCACGTCGATGTGGATGCCACGCAAATCGTGCCGGCCAGCCGCATGGTTTCGCAGACCACCGGTTTTGTCGTCCAGCCCAACAAGGCTGTGGTGGGGGCCAACGCCTTTGCCCACGCCTCGGGCATTCACCAAGACGGCGTGCTCAAAGCGCGCGACACCTACGAAATCATGCGCGCCGAGGACGTGGGTTGGGCCGCCAACAAAATCGTCTTGGGCAAGCTCAGCGGGCGCAACGCTTTCAAGCAGCGCTTGGAAGAGTTGGGTATCCAGATGGAGTCCGAAGGCGAGATCAACTCGGCGTTTGCCGCGTTCAAAGAACTCGCCGACCGCAAAAGTGAGATCTTCGACGAAGACATCTTGGCTTTGTGCAGCGACGAGAGTGTGACCGCCGACAAGGAAAAGTACGGATTGGTGTCGCTCTCACAACACAGCGAAACCGGTGAGCGTCCCTTTGCGTCGGTGGTGTTCACGGTCGACGGTCAAGAGCGCCGCAGCGAGTCCGATGGCAACGGCCCGGTGGACGCTTCGCTCAAGGCGATCGAATCTCAGGTCAAGAGCGGTGCCGAGATGGTGCTTTATTCGGTCAACGCCATCACCTCGGGGTCGACCGAAAGCCAAGGCGAGGTGACGGTGCGCTTGCAACACAGCGGGCGTGTGGTCAACGGTGTGGGTGCAGACCCCGACATCGTCGTGGCATCGGCCAAGGCCTACCTCTCAGCGCTCACCAAACTCCACAACAAATCTGATCGGGTCGCGGCACAGGGTTAATCCTTTTGGGACGCTCTCGACCACCATTGGCTTAACCGTTTTGAAATATCAAAAACGACAAAACCTCTGATTGTGTCGAGGTTGCCACTTCAACCGATTGATATTGTTAGATTTTTCTTTTGGGTATATACTCCGCAAACATAAGCAATATGGGCGGGGATAAATCCATGGTTTTCAATGACTTAAGCGTCATACCTATCAAAAGGTTTTCAGTTTTGGTGGCGACTGCGCTGGCCTTGTCGCTGTCGCCTGTCGTCCAAGCCAAGGCACCATCGACCAAGACAGAAGAGTCCGACAGCGCCAAGAAAACCCCCCAAAAGAAACACTTGGCCAAGTCGGCCAACGCCAAGCCCAAGTCAAACGCCCAAGCCAAGAGACACGTCAAGCCCAACCAAAAGCGCGTTCAAACGGCCAAAAAGAGCTCAGCGCGCAAGCAAACGGTGGTCGCCAAAAAGCGAACGCAAAAGCGCGTCATCGCGCGAGCGCCTGCACGCTTGAGCGTGGGTCAGCGCATGGGCTTGCACAGCGTGGACGATCCCTTGAGTTTGTCGGCCAGTGTGGCCTTGGTCATTGACCAAAGCACCAACGAAGTCTTGTTCAGCAAGAACGACGATGCGGTGTTGCCGATTGCTTCCCTCACCAAGCTCATGACCGGTTTGGTCGTGGCCGATGCCCAATTGCCCTTGGATGAGGAAATCACGATCACCCGCGAAGACATCGACACCCTCAAGGGCAGCCGTTCGCGCTTGGCCATTGGTGCGCGTTTGACCCGCGGCGAGTTGATGCACCTGGCCTTGATGTCCAGTGAAAACCGCGCTGCCCATGCATTGGGGCGTACCCACCCCGGCGGCATCGATCAGTTCGTGCGCGACATGAACCAAAAGGCCGTGACCTTGGGCATGACCGATTCGCGGTTTGTCGACCCCACGGGCTTGTCCAGTCGCAACCAGTCCAGTGCTCGCGATTTGGCGACCTTGGCGGCCGCATCCTACAACCAGCCCATCATGCGCGAGTTGTCCACATCGCCCGGCTACCGTTTGGCCGTGGGGCGCAAGACTTTGCAATTCAAGAATTCCAATGGTTTGGTGCGCAGCGACAACTGGGACATCGGCTTGCAGAAAACCGGTTACATATCTGAAGCTGGTCGTTGCTTGGTCATGCAAGCCACGGTGGCAGGCCGCGAGGTCATCATGGTGTTTTTGGATTCCGTGGGTAAGGTGGGTCGCCTTCGCGACGCCGAGCGTGTACGCCATTGGATGGAAGCGCAAGACAACGCCTCTCCGATCCAGTCCAAACTGCTTCCCCGGGGTTGACCCCGATCAGCTGTTCTTCGCAACCGGTGAGCCCAAAGCGGCCGAAATTTCGGCCGCTGTTGATTTGAGTTTGCTCAACCAACTCTCGTCGATGCGGTCGGCCGGGGCCGAGATTGACAGGCCCGCGACCAACCGGCCTTGGTCGTCGTGAATGCCCGCGGCCATGCAACGCACACCCAACTCCAATTCCTCGTTGTCCCGCGCAACACCGGTTTTCTTGCACATCAGCAATTCGCGCTCCAAGGTGGCCAGTTGCGTCAGGCTGTTGCGCGTGTGGCCCGCCAATCCCGTTCGCGCAGCATAAGCGCGAATTTTGGGTGCTTCATCGTTGGCCAAAAAGAGCTTGCCCACCGAGGTCAGGTGCAAGGGGGCACGGCCACCAATGGCGCGCACCACCTGCATGCCCGAGCGTTCGCTGAAGGCGCGCTCCACGTAAACGATTTCATCGCCTTGGCGCACACTCAGGTTCACCGGTTGCTGTATTTGCTTGTGCAGTTCGCGCATGGGGGTCAGCGCAGCATCGCGCACGCTCAGCCGGGCCTTGACCAAGTTGCCCAACTCCAGCAGTCGCATACCCAGTCGGTAATTGCCGGCTTCTGGTCGATCCACAAAACGGCCGATGGTCAGGTCATTGAGTATGCGGTGCGCCGTGGAAGGGTGCAGACCGGTTTTTTCGCTGATTTCTTTGAGGCTGATGGCCTCTTCTTTGGTCGCCAAGACCTCCAACAGGTGAAACATGCGTTCAATCACCTGGACGGTGGGTGTGCTGGGCAATGCGTCGCTGCGTTTGGTCATGGTGGTGGGAATTGGATTCTCCATTTTACAAGGTGAAATTTTATCCCAAAGCTTGTCGGCCTTTCAAGCCTGCCATTGGCCTTCCACGAGCTTTTCGTGGGGTCTGAATTGGGCCTTGTAGTCCATCTTGGGGCTGTTGTCGATCCAATAGCCCAAGTACACAAAGGGCAGCTGAAGTTGGCGTGCTTGCTCGATTTGCCACATCACGTTGTAGGTGCCGTAACTCGCTTGGTCGTCCGGGTCATAGAAGGTGTAGACGGCCGACAAGCCGCTGTTGAGCACATCGATCAAGGACACCATCTTGAGTTCGTCTGGGCCGCCGTTGGGGTGGGGTGCGTAAAACGCCACCAGCCTTGAGTTGACTCGGCTTTGTAATAAAAACTGGGTGTATTGGGCTTCGCTGTCCTCGTCCATACCGCCGCCGGCGTGGCGTTGGTGCTGGTAGCGCAGGTACAGGGCGTAATGGGCCGGGTCGTAGACCAATGGGCCGACTTGGGCGCGCAGGTCTTGGTGCTGTCGCCAGCTGCGCCGTTGGCTGCGCCTTGGCTCAAAACGGTCCACGGGCACGCGGATGGGCACGCAAGCCTGACAACCGTCGCAGTAGGGGCGGTAGGTGAACATGCCACTGCGGCGAAAGCCCGACTGCAGCAGCCCGTCGTAGACCTCGTTGTTGACCAAATGGCTGGGTGTGGCCACTTGGGAGCGTGCCAAACGGTTGGGCATGTAACTGCAGGGGTACACGGCGGTGGCGTACAACTGCAAAGCAGGCAGCGGCAAATCGTGGAGTTGGGTCACGGCGTGGTCCAAAGGCTGAGTGCCTTCAGTATAGGAAAGACCAATCTTCCGGGCCAAAGACCCAAGGTGCGGCGGGGCTTTGCACGGCGTGGGCCACGTGCTGCACAAAGTCAACACGGTCCATGGTGTGTGCCCCCATGCTCATGAGGTGGGCGGTGGCTTGTTGGCAGTCGATCATGGCAACTTGGTGCTTCCGCGCCCACGCCACCAAAGCCGACAGGGCGATTTTGGAAGCGTCGCTTTGGTGGCTGAACATGGACTCACCAAACACCATGCCGCCGATATGAACCGCGTAGAGCCCACCCACGAGCTCACCATCCCACCAGGTCTCCACGCTGTGCACGTCGCCTTCGCAGTGCCAAGCTTGGTAGGCTTGGACCATGGCCGGCACGATCCACGTGCCCGATTGCCCCGCTCGGGGTGTTTGGGCGCAGGCTTGGATCACCCGACCGGTGGCGTGGTCCATGCGCACCTCCAGCCGCCCAAGGGCCAAGCCGCTCTGCACGGTTTTGCGCAGTGACCGGTGAAAACGAAAACGATGGGGCTGCAAGACCAAGCGCGGCGCTGTGCTCCACCACAAGACCGGCTGACCCGGGCTGAACCAGGGGAAAATACCCTGCCGATAAGCCTGCCGAAGTGTGCTGACGTCCAAAGCCCCACCGGCGCACAACAGGCCGGGATAGGGCGTGCTCTCGTCCCAAGCGTTGCTGACCGAGGGGAAGGCTTCGCCCGGTGCCAGCCAAGGCAAGGTGGGTGGGTCGGCGGCTGAAGACATATCCCTATTGTGAAACAGAGCTTGCAAGCGCAACTCGCAAAAACCGCAAATCCGACAGGCGATCTGTGACTAGGTAATCCAGCTGACGCATTTGCGCCGCCCAGTGGCGAACTGTTCTATTGCTAAAGAGTGTTTTTAAAGGTCAAGATGATGCAGTCAATAGAAATACCCTTGACATTTAAAGCAATATCGGTAAACTTACTTCACCCTGTTTATGGTGGGCACTCATGAAATGAAAATCGTCTGCATTGGTGGCGGCGCAGCCGGCCTGTACTTCGCCTTGCTGATGAAGCGCCACAACGCGTTTCACGATATCACGGTGGTTGAGCGCAACAAGCCCTACGACACCTTCGGCTGGGGTGTGGTGTTCTCCGACGCCACCATGGAGAACATGCGACGCTGCGACCCACAGTCGGCCGCCGAAGTGCAGCAAGCCTTTAACCATTGGGACGACATCGAGCTGCACTTCAAGGGACATACCATCCGAAGCGGTGGTCATGGCTTTGTGGGCATTGGACGCAAGAAAATGCTCAACATCCTGCAGGCGCGCTGTGAGGAAGTGGGCGTGAAGCTGGTGTTTGAGCATGAGGCCGACTCCGACGCCGATTACCCCGATGCCGACCTCATCATCGCCAGCGACGGCATCAATTCAAAGGTCCGCGCGCGCCACGCCAACACCTTCAAGCCCGATATCGTGACGCGGCCCAACCGCTTCATCTGGCTGGGCACGAAGAAGATCTACGACGCCTTTACTTTCTTATTCGAAAAAACCGAACACGGCTGGTTCCAGGCCCACGTCTACAAGTTCGACGACACCACCAGCACCTTCATCGTCGAATGTCCCGAACACGTCTGGCTGGCTCACGGACTCGACAAGGCCGACCCCGACCAGTCGATCGCTTTCTGCGAACAGCTTTTTGCCGCCAACCTTAAAGGCGAAAAGCTGTTGACCAACACCCGCCACCTGCGCGGCTCAGCCTGGCTGAATTTCCAGCGTGTTACCTGCCAGCAATGGTGGCTGCACAATGGCCGCAGCCATGTGCTGCTGATGGGAGATGCGGTGCACACGGCGCACTTTGCCATCGGCTCAGGTACCAAGCTGGCCCTAGAAGACGCCATCGAACTGGTGGACCAGTTCAAGGCACTGGGCGACGGCGCTGAGCAATTGCCGCAGGTTCTGGCAAGCCACCAAGCGGTTAGAGAGATCGACGTCATCAGGCTGCAGAACGCGGCCTGGAACGCGATGGAATGGTTCGAGGTCTGCGGTCAGCGCTATTGCGACCAGTTGCCGCCTGAACAGTTCATGTACAGCATGCTCACTCGCAGCCAACGCATCAGCCATGAAAATCTGCGCCTGCGTGACAAGGACTGGCTGGAGGGCTACGAGCGCTGGTTTGCGCAGCAGGCCGGTGTGGAGAGCGACGCGGCCGTGCCACCTATGTTCACGCCCTTCACGCTGCGCACGGTCACGCTCAAGAACCGCGTCGTGGTCTCGCCGATGGCACAGTACATGGCCATCGACGGCTTGGTCGGCAACTACCACATGGTGCACTTGGGGGCGCGCGCGCTGGGCGGGGCCGGTCTGGTTTTTGCCGAAATGACCTGTACCAGCCCCGACGCCCGCATCACCCCCGGTTGCCCTGGCCTTTGGAACGACGAGCAAATGGCGCATTGGAAGAGCATCGTCGATTGGGTGCATGCCCACAGCGATGCAAAAATTGCTGTACAGATTGGTCATGCTGGCGCAAAAGGATCGACCCGCCGCGCATGGGATGGCATTGACAAGCCTTTGGCCGATGGCGGCACCGAGCCCAACTGGCCGCTGTTGTCGGCATCGTCTCAACAGTACCTTATAGGCGTGAGTCAACCCTCGCAGGCCATGACGCGCGCCGACATGCTGCGTGTGAAGGCAGATTTCGTGGCCTCAGCAAAGCGCGCCGCCGCCGCCGGCTTCGACTGGCTGGAACTTCACTGTGCGCACGGCTACCTGCTGTCGAGTTTCATCTCGCCGCTGACCAACCAGCGCAGCGATGAATACGGCGGACCGCTGGTCAACCGCTTGCGCTACCCGCTGGAGGTCTTCGAGGCTGTGCGCGAAGTTTGGCCCCAGCACCTACCGATGTCGGTGCGTATTTCGGCGCACGACTGGGTTGAAGGCGGTATCACGCCGGCCGATGCAGTTGACATTGCGCGCGCCTTCAAGGCCGCCGGTACCGACCTGATTGACTGTTCGTCGGGTCAGGTCAGCAAGCTCGAGAAGATCACCTTTGGGCGCATGTTTCAGACGCCGTTTGCCGATCGTGTGCGCCAAGAGGCCGGCATTGCCACCATCGCGGTGGGTGCAATCAGTGAGGCCGACCACGTCAACAGCATCATCGCTGCCGGCCGTGCCGATCTCTGCGCCTTGGCCCGTCCGCACCTCGCCAACCCTGCATGGACACTGACCGAGGCCGCGAAGATCGGCTATGAGCAGATCGTCTGGCCGCGGCCTTACCAGTCAGCCAAGGCTCAGATGCAGGCCATTTTCGCTCGTGAGAAGACGCAGGCGCAGATTGAAAAACAATGAATGAATACATGCGTCAGGGTTTACCGCTTGCGGGCCGGCACGCACTGGTCACCGGGGCCGGGCGTGGCATCGGTGCGGCCATTGCGCGCCGCCTTGCCGCAGATGGTGCGCGCCTTACTCTGCTGGGCCGCCATGCACCAGCCTTGCAGGAACTGGCTGAAGAACTGGGCGCGGGCACGCTGGTGCTGGCCGCGGACGTGGCTGATAGCACGGCCATCATCGCCGCCATCCGCCAGGCCGAACAGCAAGCCGGGGCCATTGAGCTGCTGATCAATAACGCCGGCCAAGCCGACAGCGCGCCGCTGCACCGCACCAGCGATGAACTCTGGCAGCGCATGCTGGCCGTTAACCTGAGTGGCAGCTTTCACTGCATTCGAACCGCGCTGCCGGCCATGCAAGCTGCCGGCTGGGGCCGCATTGTCAATATTGCCAGCACGGCAGGCCAGCGCGGTTATGCCTACGTGGCAGCCTATGCCGCAGCCAAGCACGGTGTTATCGGCCTCACACGTTCATTGGCCTTAGAAGTGGCCACGCAGGGCATCACCGTCAACGCCGTGTGTCCTGGCTACACCGACACCGCGCTGCTGCACGGGAGCGTGGCCAGAGTGGTGGCCAAGACCGGCCGCAGTGAAAGCTCGGCGCTGGCCGAGTTCACGCGTCACAACCCACAGGGCCGAGTGGTCAGCCCACAAGAGGTGGCCGATACGGTGGCTTGGCTATGCGGACCAGCGGCGGCGGCCATCAACGGACAGTCGATTTCGGTCAGCGGCGGCGAGGTGATGTAAATGGCTCGTGCACAAAGACCAAAGCCGCAGACCATGCCTGAGGCACGGCTGGCTGACAGTCACATCGGCCTGGAAGCGCGCGCCATTTCGGCCGACCATCTGGACGTACGCATTTGGCTGCGGCTGCTGGCCTGCAGCGCACAGATCGAACAGGAAATCCGCGCCCGCCTGCGACAGCATTTCGGCACCACGCTGCCACGCTTCGATTACCTAGCGCAGCTGGAACGACACCCCGAAGGGCTGCGCATGAGCGCTCTTTCCAACTACATGATGGTGACCGGCGGAAATGTCACCGGCCTGACCGACCAACTGGTGGCCTGCGGTTGGGTTGAGCGGACAGCCGATAACGACGACGGCCGCGCCTGGCGTGTGCGCCTTACGCCTGAGGGTCAAACAGAGTTTGCCGCCATGGCCGAACAGCACGAGGCCTGGCTGGCAGAGTTGTTCAGCGGCTTTGCTGTGGCCGACAAGCAGCTGCTGTACGAACAACTGGGACGGTTGCGTGCGCACTTGGCCCAAGGCGGCTGTATGGCTGAGGCCACAGCGCTGGCTGCCAGCCCCAAGCACAGCCACGCGACCAGAAAGTCCAGCGCCACGCGCCCTGCACCTCAGACCACACGGTCAACCAAGCGCACGAATAGGAGCTCCTTATGAATCCATCGGACACCTCGTCGCTGGCCGCCATCGACCCCGCCCTGCTGGCCGGGAACCGCCGCACGTTGGCGGGCTTCGAGGCCCACCATGTGCTGTGGCAAGTGATAGCGCAAGTGGGCATCATCACACTGAACCGCCCCGAGCGTAAAAACCCGCTCACCTTTGACTCCTATGCTGAGCTGCGCAACCTATTCCGCGCGCTGGTACAGGCCACCGACGTGAAAGCCATTGTCATCCAGGGTGCAGGCGACAACTTTTGCTCGGGTGGTGACGTGCACGAGATCATCGGTCCGCTCGTGCAATTGCAGGCTCCTGAGCTGCTGATGTTCACGCGCATGACGGGTGATCTGGTCAAGGCCATGCGCGCCTGCCCTCAGCCCATCGTGGCAGCGGTAGACGGTGTGTGCGCCGGTGCGGGAGCGATCGTTGCCATGGCAAGCGACTTGCGCTTGGGCACGGCACGCTCGAAGACCGCATTTCTGTTCAACCGCGTTGGTCTGGCCGGCTGCGACATGGGCGCTTGCGCCATACTGCCCCGCCTCATTGGCCAGGGCCGTGCCAGCGAGCTGCTGTACACCGGTCGTTCGCTGGGCGGCGAAGAGGGCGAGCGCTGGGGCTATTTCAATCGCTTGGTGGCCCCCGAGGCGCTTGCCGCGCAGGCCTTGGCGCTGGCCACCGAGCTGGCCGCCGGCCCCAGCTTTGCCAACGGCATCACCAAGACCATGCTTCACCAAGAATGGAACATGGGCATCGACCAAGCCATCGAGGCCGAAGCTCAGGCCCAGGCGCTGTGCATGCTGACCGAGGACTTCCACCGCGCTTATCACGCCTTCGTGGCCAAGCAGCGGCCGGTCTTTCAGGGAAACTGAGCCAACAGGGACCCCATCATGGCCGACACCCGATTTCTTGACTGGCCCTTCTTCGAGCCCCGCCACCGCGCACTGGCGCAGCAACTCGACGCCTGGGCTGTAACCCACCTGGCGCAGCAGCACAGCTCGGACGTCGATACCGAATGCCGTCGGCTGGTGCGACAACTGGGCGATGCTGGCTGGCTGCGCCATGCCGTGGCCGGTTGCGCCCACGGCGGCATGGCTGACACCATCGACACCCGCTCCATCTGCTTGCTTCGAGAAACGCTGGCGCGCCATTCTGGGCTGGCCGACTTTGCCTTTGCAATGCAGGGCTTGGGCAGCGGCGCCATCAGCCTTGAAGGTACGCTCGCTCAGCGCACGCACTACCTGCCTCTCGTGGCGGCCGGGCAGGCGATTGCGGCCTTCGCATTGTCTGAGCCGCAAGCCGGCTCTGATGTAGCGGCCATGACCTGCTCAGCCCGTATCGAAGGCGACCATGCCGTCATTGACGGCGAGAAAACCTGGATCAGCAACGGCGGCATCGCCGACTTTTATGTGGTCTTCGTTCGTAGCGACGAAGCCCCAGGCTCACGCGGCATCAGCGCATTCATCGTTGATGCCGATACGCCGGGCCTGCACATCGCCGAGCGCATCCACGTCATCGCCCCGCACCCATTGGCGCGGCTGTGCTTCAACCACTGCCGCGTGCCGCTGTCGCAGCGCGTGGGTGGGGCCGGTCAGGGCTTTAAGATCGCCATGCGCACGCTAGACGTCTTCCGCACCTCGGTCGCCGCCGCGGCCCTAGGTTTTGCGCGCCGCGCGTTGGACGAAGGCCTGCACCGCGCGCTGCATCGCCCTATATTCAAGGGCGCACTGGCTGATCTGCAACTGACGCAGGCCAAGCTGGCGCAAATGGCCACCACAGTGGACAGCGCTGCGTTGTTAACTTACCGCGCCGCTTGGCAACGCGACCAAGGCCACAACGTCACGCGTGAAGCCGCGATGGCCAAGATGGTGGCCACCGAAGGTGCGCAACAGGTCATCGACTCGGCGGTGCAACTTTTTGGTGGCATGGGCGTGGTCAGCGAGATGCCGGTTGAGCGGCTCTACCGCGAGATTCGCGCGCTGCGCATTTACGAAGGGGCCACCGAGGTGCAGCAACTCATCATCGCGCGCGAACTGTTAAATGAGGCAAAAGCAGGGGTCGCTGCAGTCTCAAACGCCTCAGCAATCGCACAAGCCAAGGAGGACTGAACCATGCCCAGCGCCCATGTCGACACCTTCGCCCGCGACCACATGCCGCCTATGGATCAACAGCCCGAGTTCCTGTTCGAACTTCCCGAACTGCAATTCCCTGCGCAGTTGAACTGCGCCACTGAGCTGCTTGACAGCGCGGTGGCGCGCGGATTTGGACCCCGCGTTTGCATCCGCGCCGATGGCTTGCAATGGAGTTACGCCGATTTGCTGGAACGCGCGAACCGCGTGGCCGAGGTGTTGGTCTCCGAGATGGGCCTACAGACTGGCAACCGCGTGCTGCTGCGCGCTCCCAACAACCCAATGTTGGCGGCCTGCTGGTTTGGCGTGATCAAGGCTGGGGGCATTGCAGTGGCCACCATGCCGCTGCTGCGTGCCAAGGAACTGAGTTTCGTTATCAAAAAAGCCCGTATCACGCATGCGCTGTGCGACGCTGCGCTGGAGGCCGAACTCCAGATCGCAGCGGCCGATTGCCCAGTATTGCAGCACACCCGCCTCTTCAATACCGCCAAAATATCCGCTTTGGGCAGCGCTGCAGACAAGAGCTTGGAAAGCGCCATGGCGCGCCAGACTGGTCACTTCAGCAACGTCGACACAGCCGCCGACGATACCTGCATCTTGGCTTTCACCTCGGGCACCACTGGCGTACCCAAAGCCACCATGCACTTCCACCGTGACGTGATGGCCATCTGTGCTTGCTGGCCCCCGCATGTGCTGCGCCCGCGGGCCGACGATATATTCATCGGCAGCCCGCCGCTGGCCTTCACCTTCGGCCTGGGTGGGCTGTTGCTTTTTCCGATGCGAGTGGGCTCATCCACGGTGCTGCTTGAAAAAGCTGGCCCACAGCAGTTGGTGGATGCGATCCAGCACCATGGTGCTACCGTGATGTTCACGGCGCCCACCTCTTACCGGGCCATTGTCATGCAGGCCCAAGCCCAAGGCCAGGCATTGCCGATTGGCACGCTGCGCCTGTGTGTATCGGCTGGCGAGGCCCTACCCGCTTCCACGCGTGCGCTGTGGCGACAGGCTACTGGCATCGAGCTTATTGACGGCATCGGCGCTACCGAATTGCTTCATATCTTCATTTCGGCCGACGCCACACAGGCCCTCCCCGGTGCGACCGGTAAGCCAGTCCCTGGATACCGTGCCTGCGTTATGGACGACGACATGCACCCGCTGCCACCAGGTCAGGTGGGCAAGCTGGCCGTCAAGGGCCCCACTGGCTGCCGCTATTTGGACGACGAGCGTCAGGCCCGCTATGTGCGCGATGGCTGGAACCTCACCGGCGACGCCTACCTGATGGACGCCGAAGGCTACTTTTACTATCAAGCACGCACCGACGATATGATCATCTCGGCTGGCTACAACATCGCTGCGCCTGAGGTCGAAGATGCGCTGCTGCTCCACCCTGCGGTGGCCGAATGTGGCGTCATCGGTTTGGCCGACGAGGATCGCGGCCAGATCGTGAAAGCTTTTGTAGTGCTGCGCAGCGGCTGCACACCGGGACCCGAGCAGGTGCTAGCGCTGCAAGACTTTGTCAAGCAAACCGTAGCGCCCTACAAGTACCCGCGCATGGTGGAGTTCGTCGATGCACTGCCGCGCACCGAGACCGGTAAGTTGCAGCGTTTCAAGCTGCGCCAGTTTTAAGCTATGGATACCACGACCCCACGTTTTGAGCGCCGGCTGCGGATCCGCTTTTCGCATTGCGACCCGGCGGGCATTGTCTTCTATCCTCAGTACTTCGTGCTCTTCGTAGGATTGATTGAAGATTGGGTGACCGAGGGATTGGGCATCTCTTATGCCGAGCTCCTAGGTGCACGGCGCGTTGGGCTGCCAACGGTGAACATGCAATGCGACTTCA